>CAYFWH010000008.1:6239-33399 GCA_964346785.1 uncultured Weeksellaceae bacterium
CAGATATTCGCTTACAATTTTATAATGCTCAGGAACAATTCCCTTGATAGCAGATGCAATTAGCTTATTTTTGAGAGAGACTTTCAGGTCTTTCAGGCAATCATCGAGATAAATCGAAGGAACTGCAAGAATAATCAAATCACTTTTTTCAACCACTTCATTGATGTCGGTTGTCAAATTCAGAAATTTGGAATTAAACTGAACCGAACTCAGATAATTTGGATTGTATCTGTGTTTGATCATAAATTCCTTAATCTGATCATTTCTCACCCACCAGCAAACTTGTTCATGGTTTTTGCTCAGCATTTTGGCTATTGCTGTTGACCAGCTCCCGCCTCCTACTAATCCGACTTTGGTTTGTGACATATTCGATTGTTTTCAAAACAATGCCCCAAAAATACTAATTTTTAGAAGACTCAGCCTTGATTTCAATAATCTTTGACTTCTTGCGTTTAATAAATGTATAGATTTTTTCATTTCAAAAAGAAATCTGAATTTTGCCACACAAAACCTAAAAAAGATTGTACAAAAGACTTTTAAGTGAAACTGTTATCTATGGCTTGGGCTCGATTTTGCCAAAGTTGATTTACTTTGCGCTGAATCCGCTCTTTACCACAAAAATTAATACTGCTGAATTTTCTAAATTCGGACAGCTCTACGCATTGGTAGCTTTTGTCAATGTAATTCTGACGATGGGTTTTGAGACTGCTTATTTCAGATATTCAGCTGACAAAAATATATCTCACCGTGTTTTTCATACTGCATTTTGGTTTGTTGCCATCAATGCAATTACTTTTTTAATTGCGGTTTATTTATTCCAAATACCGATTGCAAAGGTTTTTGATTACAACGAAAATCCGGAATATATTATGTTTTTTGGATTAATGGCATTTTTCGATGCCATCTGTATGGTACCTTTTGCTTACTTGAGATTTACCAATCAACCTATAAAGTATACAACTATCAAAATTGGTCAAAACCTATTTCAGGTAGGTTTGGTACTTGCATTTTTCTTTCTGATTCCAATAGATTTTATGGAAGCAATTGGAATGGAACACAATGTGTCCTATCCGTTTGTAGCCAATGTAATTGGTTCATTCTTCGGTGTCGTCCTTCTCTACCCGATTATCAGCAAAGTCAGATTATTTTTTGATTGGAAGCTTTTCAAAAAAATGTTCAATTACGGTTATCCGATAATGATTGCGGGTCTTGCCTTTGTTACCAATGAAAATTTAGATAAAATTCTCCTCAGAGATATGATAGACCAGTCAGAAGCCGGTGCTTACAACGGTTGTTATAAAATAGCAACAATCATGATTTTATTGGTCACTGCCTACCGGCTTGGTGTAGAGCCATTCTTTTTCAAAAAGGCAGCTGACAGCGATGCCAAAAAGTCTTATGCTGATGTAATGCTTTATTTTGTGATTTTTTGCGGTTTCGCCATGGTTGCATTACTCGGAAATCTCGACTGGATTAAAAAACTCATTATACCGAATCCGGATTACTGGATAGCGATGAAAATTGTACCGATTGTTGTTATTGCAAATTTCTTTTTTGGTGTTTATTACAATCTCTCAACCTGGTATAAAGTCACTGACAAAACCTATGTCGGCACAATTGTTTCATGGACGGGAGCTGTTGCAACCATCGTTTTCAATATTGTTTTTATACCGATTATCGGATTTATCGCATCTGCCTGGGCAACACTTATAGCTTATGGTTTAATGATGGTAATTTCTTACTTTTGGGGGCAAAACAGTTACAAAATCCCATACAAAACCAGAAAAATTCTGCTGTATATGACAATGAGTGTAGGCTTTGGATTACTCGCATATAATTTTTCTGAAAAAAGTTTTATCATTGGTAATATCTTTGTGCTGGCGTATGTTGGAATTGTTTATACGATTGAAAAATCGAGTTTAAAATTAATTAAAAAAGAAGAATAAAGAATACAATTTTTCGTTTATAAATAACTGACTGACTATGAAAATCAGAATCATAAATAAATCAAATCATCCATTACCTGAATATAAAACTGCTCTTTCGGCAGGAGTAGATTTGACTGCAAATATTGAAAATGAAATTACATTGAAACCACTTGAAAGACAGTTGATTCCAACCGGATTGTACATCGAACTGCCTGCCGGCTACGAAGCTCAAGTCAGACCCAGAAGTGGTTTGGCACTCAAGCATGGCTTGACTGTTTTGAACACTCCCGGAACCATCGACGCAGATTATCGGGGTGAAATCAGAGTAATTCTGGTAAATCTTTCTAATCAGGATTTCAGCATAAAAAACGGAGAAAGAATAGCTCAGATGGTGATTGCAAAACACGAAACCGCTGTTTGGGAAGAAGTTGAAGTACTTGAAGAAACCGAAAGAGGTGCCGGAGGATTTGGAAGTACAGGAAAAAATTAACTAATAAAACTCAAAAATGAAAATAATTATCCCAATGGCGGGAAGAGGTTCCCGTTTAAGACCACATACACTTACCGTTCCCAAACCACTGATTCCGATTGGTGGTAAACCGATTGTACAAAGACTGGCAGAAGATATTACTAAACTTTCTGATCAAAGCGTAGATGAAATCGCATTTATCATCGGTGATTTTGGTGCAGAAGTGGAAAAGCAACTTTTGGAAATTGCTGAAAAGCTTGGTGCAAAAGGAACGATTTACCATCAGGATGAACCGCTTGGGACTGCTCATGCAATCTGGATGGCAAAAGAATCACTAACCGGACCGGTAGTGGTTGCATTTGCTGACACTCTTTTCAGAGCTGACTTTCACCTTGATATGAATTCAGATGGTGTGGTTTGGGTAAAAACAGTTGATGATCCGAGTGCATTTGGTGTGGTAAAACTCGATGAATACGGAGTGATTACCGATTTTGTTGAAAAGCCGAAAGAATTTGTTTCAAATCTGGCGATTATCGGTATATATTTCTTCAAAGACGGTGACAATCTCAGGGAAGAAATCAGAAATATCATAGAGAATGACATCCGTGTTCCGGGTGGAGAATATCAGCTGACTGATGCATTGAAACACATGCGTGACAAAGGAAAGAAATTTACGCTCGGACCGGTTGACGAATGGATGGATTGCGGAAATAAAACTGTAACTGTTCAGACCAATGCAAAGATTCTAAATTTTGAAAAACAGGAATTCGAAAAAATTCCGGAATCTGCCAGTATTAAAAACTCACTGATAATTCAGCCTTGTTTTATCGGAGAAAATGTGGTAGTTGAAAATTCAAAAGTTGGTCCCTTTGTCTCTCTGGGTAACGGAACCAAAGTTGTCAGCAGCAATATCCACAACAGTCTGATTCAGGAAAATTGTGTGATTGAACATGGAAATCTGGCTGATTCAATGATTGGAAACAATGCTGAATATTACGGAGTGGCACGAAATCTGAGCTTAGGTGATTACTCGGTTCTCGATTTCAAAAATAAAAATTAATGAATAAACTTTTTTATCAATTCAGTTGCCTGATTTCTTTACTGCTTGTCCTATCGTGCGGTACGGCTAAGAATTTGCCTTCCGGTGCCGAGGCTGAGGAGATCAGCACAACAGCTCTAATTAAAAAAATCAATTCACAAAATCCGGTTTTCAGTCATTTGACTATTCAGTCCAAAATTGACGCAGACATTGATGATACGAGAGTTGGTCTGAATGGAAAAATTTACATCAAAAACGGAGAGAAAATTTGGGTGAATGTTTCAAAGCTTGGTCTGACAGCAGCCCGTGCTGAAATTACACCAAATGGCTTCAGGGCTTATGAAAAATTAAACAGAACTTATATTGACGGTGATTTTTCATATTTTAATAATTTGCTGAAAGTTGATTTTATTGATTACCAAAAACTCCAAAGTTTATTGCTTGGAAGGGTTTTCACAGATATCAATCCAAAAGATTTTAAATACGAAATCATAGCCAATCAATATGTGATGTCTTATGCTGACAACGACAAAATAATGAAACATCCAAAAGCCGGAAAATATTATCAGCAGTATGTTTTTGACAATGAATATAAAATGCTGAAAGCTTTGCTCAAAGACCCGTCAAGCGGCATGGAGCTCGAAGTGGATTTCTCCGGCTGGACGGCAGTTGGGCCTCAATTCTTTCCGAAAAATGTTAAAGTTTTGGTAAAAGACAAGAAAACTCAAAAAGTTCAGTTGGAATACAATAATTTTACTTTTGAGGAGAGTCAGACACCTTTTACGATTCCCTCAGGATATAAACCCAACGGTCTGCTGAAATGAGATTAAAGAATTATTTATTATTTACGCTTCTGTTTTTTCTGGTTTCAGGAACAATAACTGCTCAGATTACTGAAGAGGAACTGAAAGTTGAAAAAGAGAAACTTCAAAAGCAGAACAATACACTGAAAAAGGAAATTGCAGATTTAAACAAAGAGCTGCAAAAAAATCAAAGTGAGTCAAAAACTTCTCTTTTGTATATCAAAAACCTGGATGAAAAAATTAATACTCAGGGGAAATTAATCCGTGGATTGAATAAAGAGAAAAGATTTCTTGAAGATGAAATCTATCTGACACAACTTAAAATCAACAAGTTAAACAGAGAGCTTGCAGAGTTGAGAAAAGAATATAAAGACATTCTGATTAAAGCTTACAAAAATAAATCGACCGGTAATAAGGTGTTGTTTGTTTTGTCATCAAAAAATTTGAAACAGGCTTATTACCGTGTCAAATACTTGCAGAGATACTCTGATTATCAGCTTGGTAAGGCTGATGAAATCATGGCCAAAACGAAGGATATAGAAATCGAGAAAGCCGCACGAGAGAAATCAAAATTAGAAAAAGAGGAATTGCTTGCACATCAATCTGTGATTGCTGATGATTTTGAAAACGAAAAAAAGGCAAAGCAAAAAGTAATAGAAGAATACAAAAAGAACGAAGGTGAAATCCGAAGGAATATCACACAAAAACAGTCTGAGCAAAAAATAGTGAATTCTGAAATCAACAGAATTATTGAAGAAGAAATCAGGCTTGCGAAAATCAGAGCTGAAAATGACAAAAAATCCTGGAATACTGCAACCCGTCAAAATACGATTGCTGCTTATCAGGATTATCTGAACGAATGGCCAAACGGAGACTATGCAACCTCTGCACGAAAAAACATTACTGCACTTGAAGCAGACAACCTCGGCTGGCAGAAAGCAAGAGGGAACCACACCAAGGAAGCCTATCAGAAATACCTGAAAGATTTCCCGCAAGGTCAGTTTGCATCAACTGCACGACTTGAAATCACTAAATTTGAAGATGCAGAAAGAGAGGCTGCATTGCAAGCACAACTGGCAAGAGAAAGAGCCGAAAAAGAAGCTGCTGCAGCAAATAAACCGGTTGAAGAACCTAAAGTGGTTGAAGTTGAAAAACCAAAACCGGTAGAAAATCCTAAACCGGATCCGGCACCTGAGCCTGCTTATAAGGATCGAAGCGGTGAAGCTAAATTGGCTTCTGACTTTTCAGGCAACAAAGGAAAATTGCCATGGCCTGTAGCCCGTGGTCAGATTGTCGGCCACTTTGGTGTTGGTAAACATCCGTATTTGAATATTGAAGTCAACAACGACGGAGTTGATATTGCAACCAACAAAGGATCGAGTGCAAGAGCTGTATTTGATGGTGAAGTTTCCCAAATCATTTCAGTTCCGGGTGGAAACAGAACCGTTCTGCTACGACACGGTACTTACTTTACTATTTACGGAAACTTGTCATTTGTATCTGTGAAAAAGGGTGACAAAGTCAAGAGAGGACAGGATTTGGGAAGAATTTACACCGAATCTACCGGAGATACAATTCTGAATTTTCAGGTCAGAAACGGTACCTCAAAACAAAATCCTGAACAATGGCTCGGCAGTAATTAAATTTATATAACTTTGTAAAAATTAATCAAAAATGAACTTAGGATATATATTTTCAGGAATGGTCGGTCCGTGGCAGATAGCAATCATCGTTTTGGTTGTATTGCTTTTGTTTGGTGGTAAGAAAATACCTGAACTGATGAAGGGTCTGGGTACCGGCATCAAAGAATTTAAAGATGCCACAAAAGAAGTACCCGAAGATAAAGACTCCAAAAAAGAGGAAGAATAATTTTGAGTAATATTTAATCAAAAAGGCAAAATCAGTATGCCTTTTTTTATTAACCAATTATGAAGTTTACAGAAAAAGCATGGGGAATTTTCAACCGTTCAATTGATGATTATCATTTGAAGAACGATGTCAATGCCCAAATTAGCAATCCATACAGCGAATCAGATATAATTGAACATCTTCTCTATAAAAAGAACTGGATAGACACGGTTCAGTGGCATTTGGAAGATATCATCAGAGATCCTGAAATCGATCCGAATGAGGCTTTGAGAATCAAAAGATGGATTGACCGTTCCAACCAGGAAAGAACAGATATGGTGGAATATGTGGACAGCTGGTTTTTGCAGAAATACGGTAATGTTGAAATTCAGGACGATGCCAGAATCAATACCGAAAGTCCTGCCTGGGCAATCGATCGTTTTTCGATTCTTTCACTGAAAATTTACCACATGAAAGAAGAGGCAAACCGTACGGAAGCTTCAGCCGAACACCGTGCAAACTGTCAGAAAAAACTGGATGTACTTCTTGAACAACACTCAGATTTATCGACTGCAATCGAAGAATTAATCGAAGACATCGAAGCCGGTAAAAAATACATGAAAGTCTATAAACAGATGAAAATGTACAACGACGAGGAATTGAATCCCGTATTGTACAAGAAAAAATAAATTAATACCTGACAGATTTTAAAAACCTGTCAGGTATTTATTTTTTTACAACGAAACCCCCATATTATATAGCGTAAATGCAAATTTATCAACCGTTTCATTGATAATGGTTTCGGTAGATCTTCCCGCACCGTGACCCGCCTTGGTCTCAATTCTAATCATTACAGGATTGGCACATCCTTGTTTGGCCTGCAATTCAGCCGCAAATTTATAACTGTGTGCCGGTACTACTCTGTCGTCGTGATCACCGGTTGTGACCATTGTTGCAGGATAGCACACACCGGCTTTTACATTGTGAACCGGAGAATAACCAAGAAGATATTCAAACATTTCTTTGTCGTCATCGGCAGTTCCGTAATCATAACCCCAACCGGCACCTGCTGTAAATGTATGGTATCTCAGCATGTCGAGTACGCCCACAGCCGGCAAAGCAACTTTGGCAACATCAGGCTGAATCGTCATGGTCGCACCAACGAGCAAACCACCGTTTGAACCACCCGACAAAGCGAGATAATCGGCCGAAGTATATTTGTTCTTTTTCAGGTATTCGGCTGCTGCAATAAAATCTTTGAACACATTCAGTTTGTTTAGTTTTCTTCCGCCATCATGCCATTTTTTACCGTATTCACCACCACCTCTCAGGTTAGGCACTGCATAAATTCCGCCGTTCTCCATCCAAACAGCATTTGCAACACTGAATGAAGGTGTCAGGCTAATATTGAATCCACCGTATCCATATAGAATAGTAGGATTTTTACCATTCAGTTTCAAGCCTTTTTTATACGAAATCATCATTGGAACTTTGGTTCCGTCGTGTGAAGTATAGAAAACCTGTTCAGAAACATAATCTTCGGGATTAAATTGAATAGACGGTTTTTTGTATAGGTTTGATTTTCCTGCCTCAACATCAAAATCATAAATCGTTCCGGGGGTTACATAATTGCTGAATGAATAATAAATTTTCTTTTCAGACTTTTTACCTGAGAAACCACCAACAGAACCTTTGCCGGGTAATTCTATTTCTCTGATTTTTTTTCCGCTGTGATCAAACTGAACTACCTGATCCAATGCGTCTTTCATATAATGAGCGAAAAGATAACCGCCGGCAGTTGATGTATTGAGCACATTTTCTGTTTCAGGAATAACATCCGTCCAATTTTCGGGTTTCGGATTGTTGATATTCACCTTTATCAAACGGTTGTTGGACGCATTCAGATTGGTCTGCAAGAAGATTACATCACCGTTATTGTCGATAAAATCGGTACTGGTATCAAAATGGTCGAGAATCGGAACAATCGGTGAATTTGGTTTTGTCAAATCCTGAATGTACAACTCATTTCCGGTTGTCGATACCGCTGTTGAAATGATTAGAAATCTCTGGTCTTCGCTCACACCACCGCCGATATATCTTCTTGGTGTTGCATCACCGCCAAAAATCAATTTATCTGATTTTTGAGGAGTACCCAATTTGTGGAAAAACAATTTATGTTTGTCGGTCATTTCAGAAAGCTCGCTTCCTTTTGGTTTGTCATAGCTCGAATAATAAAAGCCTTCATTTCCTTTCCATGACAATCCGCTGAATTTCACATCTCTGATGGTATCACCGATTTGTTTTTTGTCGAGTGTATTGAGTACAATCACCTTTCTCCAGTCAGAACCGCCTTCTGAAATCTGATAGGCACACAGCGAACCGTCTTTTGAAAAACTGATTCCGGCAAGCGAAGTCGTTCCGTCTTTTGAGAATTGATTCGGGTCGAGGAAAACTTCTTCTTTTCCGTTTTCAGACTGACGATACAAAACCGAATGTTGTTGCAAACCGTCATTTTTATAGAAATAAGTGAATTTCCCTTCTTTGAACGGTGCCGAAATTTTTTCGTAATTCCATAATTCAGTCAACTGATTTTTCAACTTACCTCTGAACGGGATTTGATTCAGATAATCAAAAGTCACTTTGTTTTCAGCTGTAACCCAGTTTTTTGTATCTGTAGAAAGATCATCCTCCAGCCATCGGTACGGATCTGAAACTTCAATTCCAAAGAAATTATCTTTCTGATCAACTTTCTTTGTCTCGGGATATTTACCCTGAAATTGCTGTGCACTCAAACTCATTGCAAATGCGATGTTTAATAAAACAAGCGTTTTTTTTCTCATTTTTAATTATTTTTATTGAACTCCGTTTTTCAGGCTGGTTTTCAATGAAGCCCAAAAATACAAAATTTATTGTTGTATCGTTATTTTGACATGATTTGAAATAAAAAATAAAGATATAATTCATGAAAAAGGTTAATTTTGAAGAATGGTTATTTAATCGTTAACTCAAAAAATCTTATTATGAAATTTTACACCTTACTGTTTTTTCTTCTCCTTTTTGGCTTATCAAATGCCCAAACAGTTGTTGTAGAAATGAACAACGGTACTACCAAAGAAGGTGAAATGGGACTTGTCACCACCGAGATGAAAACCTTTAAGCTGAAACCTAAAGGCGGAAAAGGGAAAGCTCAATTCCTGAAAAAAGGAGATGTGAAATCAATCACTTATTATCTGCCGAACGGTGTTGTTATTGCGTATGAAAGAGTAAAAGCCTACAAAAATGCAAAAAACAAAAAAATCGCAAAAGAAGATGCTTTTCTTGAAGTCGTCTATAACGGTGAAAATATTAAGCTTTTTCATGCTTATCAGAATTCAAGTTATTACCGCAATGTTGCGACCGATGAATATTATTTCTGTTTGAGACCGGGCGAAGAAGCAGCACATATAGTTTCATGGATTTTTGGCGGTCAGGTCAATAAAAATGCGATCTTCAGAAAAGTAGCTGCCGATTATTTTAAAGATTATCCCGAACTCAGTCAAAAAATTAAAAAAAGAGAATATAAGTATCAGGATATAATTGATGTAGTGGTTGAATATGACAACTGGAAATCCGGCAAATAATCTGGCAAATTCTAAATCCGAGCTGAATTTTTAAATTGATTAAAAATTAAAGTTCTATTTTTGACCTGATGATTTGGAAAAGCGTTATTGGTAACCGTGAAATCCGCGAGAATTTAAAAAACTCAGTTGTTGAGAAAAGACTTAGTCATGCCCAATTGTTTTCGGGTAAAAACGGCTGGGGCACGCTGAGTATGGCTTTGGCTTATATTGCCGAAATTTTAGCTGCCGATAAATCTGAAGCTTCAGCAAAAAAAGTTTTGTCGCTTCAGCATCCAGATGTTCATTTTTCTTTTCCGGTAATCAGTGATGATAAAAGAAAAAATCCAACTTCAAATATGTTTATCCGTGAATGGCGTGAATTTATACTTCAGCAGCCTTACGGGAGTTTATATGATTGGCTTGAATTTCTGGAAGTTCCCAAAAAAACCGGAATCATCAATGTCCATGAAGCGGCTGAAATCAATCAGTTTTTATCGCTCAACAGTTATGAAGGAAGTTATAAATTTTGTGTTATATGGCAGGCTGAAATGCTCAATAGCGGAGCAGCCAATAAGTTACTGAAATCAATAGAGGAACCACCCGACAAAACAATTTTCATACTGATTACCGAAAGAGAAGATTTGTTGCTGCCGACAATTATATCGAGATGTCAGACAGTGAATTTCAACAAATTAACTGATGACGAAATTACTCAATACCTGGTTGACAAAGGTTTTGATGAACAGAAATCAGTAAAAACAGCTATATCTTCCAATGGTGATTTGAGAGAAGCACTTCTTCTGGTCAATGCATCAAATGAGGAATTTGAGGACCGTTTCATAGAATGGGTCAGAAATGCGTTTATGGCCAAAACAAATCCAGCTGTGCTAAAAGATTTAATTAAATGGTCTGAAGAGTTGAGCAGTTGGCCAAGAGAAAAACAGAAACAGTTTTTTATTTATTGTTCAGAAACTTTCAGACAAGCTTTGCTTCAAAATTACAACGCAGGCTCTCTGGTTTACATGAAACCCGATGCAAATGGTTTCAAGTGGGAAAAATTCAGCAGTTATATACACGGCGGAAATATAGAATTACTGCTCAAAGAAATTAACAATGCTGCCTATCACATAGAAAGAAATGCCAATCCCAAAATCGTTTTGCTCGATCTTTCAATCCTGATGACAAGACATCTTCACACTCAAATTGTCTGATAATTTATCACATTCCGGTTAAATCTTAGGCTCACCTACCCTGTTTAGGGTATTTCCTTGTTTCGATTTGGTATTTACTTTTACAATATCAAAATTTTTAAAAAAATGGGCTTACAAGATTTTATAAACAACCCTCAGAAAGCAAAAGGGCCAATGAGAAAAACTTTCATCATTTCTGCCATTGCTATATTTTTAATTTCGGTACTGGCGCCGAAAATAATTGGTAGTTTTGGTTTAGGAGGTATCGTTATTGGGACTTTATTGATAGTTGCTGTTATCATAGCTTCTTTAGTGTTCAGCTTCAAAAAGTTTGGCGTTTTTGATTTGATGAGAGGTAAGATGAATGTCGCAGACTTTATCAAATCTCCTGATATTCCAAATGGCTTACCTGCAACAGCAACCGTAATTTCAGCTCAACAAGGTGGAACAAATGTGCGTTACGGAACCTATATGTTTTACCAAATATTGATTAAAGTAACGGTGAGAACAGCAACAGATACCTGGGAAGCTACCATAGACCAAATGACACCGATTACACAAGTGACTATGTTTCAACCGGGTTTAACTTTTAGTGTCATTTATGATCCGAATGATAAAAGCAAAGTTATCATTGATCAAAGTAAAGGACAAGGAAACGCACAAGGCAATACACAAGCTAATATGAGCAGTTCTGCCAACATACCGGGAGCAGAACAATATACCCATGAAGATGTAGCAAAAGCAGCACAAATGATACCGCCCGAATTAGTGGCAAGATTACAACAAAGTACTTCTCTTTTACAAGAATTGAAAATAGCAGGGACACAGAGTACAGCAAGGATTACGAATAGCGAAATAATATTAAAAGATATGATGCCGGGTGTGCATATTCTGAAAGTCATGATAGAAGTGAGCGGAACAATCATAGATACTTTTGAAAGTGAACAATACTTAACCACACCCAATGCTTCATTGCATAAGTTTGACGCAGGAAATACAGTTTACATCCGCTATGACAGTAAAAATCCAAGAAGAGTAATCATTAGTGGTTCAGACAAGCCGGATACCGGACAAAGTATTTAAAATTATCATTAAAAAACAAACTATGAAACTACCTTTTTTAACTTTCACCTTGTTTGTTAATGGCAGAGAAGTTTGGGGCTAAAAGATTTTCTATCGGAAATAGACTCTCTTAATCATTTTTTAATTCTTGATAAAAAGACAATGCATATCTCTGGTTATTTTTTTGAAACTTATATAATGAAAACTATGTAAAACCCAAAACCATGAAAAATATTTTCCTCTCTTGCTTGCTCCTATTGTTCCAAAGTGCAGCCTTTGCGCAAGGCTTTACTGTGGAGAAACTCACGGTAGATATTCTACTAAGTAAAGAAGGTTACTTTGATGTTGTTGAAAATTATGATGTCAATTTTTCTGAAAATAAGCATGGCATTTTTAGAGATATTATTACTCAATTCGATTATAAAGATGAAAATGACAAAGTTTCCAAACGAGAAATCTATATTTCAAATATAGAAGTTCCTAATTGGAAGTTCAAGACTAACGAAATCTTTGGACAGCTTTTTAATGATAAATTGTCTATTCGCATTGGCGATAAAAGACAATATGTGAACGGGCAACAACATTATGAAATCAGATATCGGGTTAAAAACGCGGTATTCTTCACCAATGATGAAGCACAATTATATTGGAATGTAAAAACAGCAGAATGGTTAGCCGTATTCAATCAAATTGATATCAATATTCAAACTCCTGAAGGTACAAATCTAAGTTCAGATAATTGTTTTTTATATTCAGGGAACACCGGTAATACTGAGTTATCTCAAGATTTTAATTATGAAATAGCTGAAAATACTTTTACTGCCCGGTCTCTAAAGGACTTTTATTCATATCCGGGTCAAAATGTCACAGTGCTAATTAAACTGCCTAAAGATGTTATACTTCAAAATGATTTTACAAAACCATTCTGGGAACGACATGCCTGGTTGAAAATATTAGGATTGATTATCCTTTCTATTATTGCTTATATCTTCTTAAAATTACGATTAAACAAAGTTACTCCCATAACCAGTTATTACCCGCCGGAAGGCTTAGACCCCGCCATGGCAGGCGTTTTGATTGATAACCTCACCAATACTCGAGACATTACCTGTCTTTTACCCTATTGGGCAACAAAAGGAATTATTCGAATAGAGGATCACCCAAAAGGAGAATCCTCTTTGTATAACAGTTTAAAATTAATTAAATTGAAAGAATTGCCGGAAGATAGTGCCGGATATGAAGTGAATCTTTTTAATAAAATCTTCTTAGGAAGAACGGAAGTGATGACCAGCAATTTACAGGGCGTTTTTGCTGAGGCATTAAAGCTGCTTAACAATAAATCAAAACAATATTATACAGCCAATAATAAAGGATTGAAAATCTTTGTTTTAGTACTATCTTGGGTTTGGGCGTTTTTCTCAATTTCCTTTTTCCCTTTTTTAATACAGCCTTATGTTGATATTGAAAGCGCTAAGTTTATTGCTTTTGTAATGATTAATTATATATTTTTCTTTCTAATATTTCCTATCTTATTTGCTTACTTTTCTAATAAATTAAAAGCAAAAACAAACAGGGGAAAAGAAATTATGGCTGAATTATTGGGTTTTAAACAATTCATAAAATTAGCAGATGCCGATAGAATTAAAACTTTACTGAAAGAAGATCCACTTTATTTTGAAAAAACAATGCCTTATGCTGTAGCCTTTAATTTATTAAAAGAATGGACAGCTAAGTTTGAAGGTTTATTGACCCAAGCACCAAGCTGGTACAGCAATAAATCCGGCACGCCAATTACGATGAATGCGTTTAGTTCCTCCTTTTCAAGAAGCATGGCAACGGCTCAGACATCAATGGTCAGTTCACCTTCGAGAGGTAGCAGCAGTTCTTCTCATTCAGGAGGTGGTTCCTCCGGCGGTGGTGCAGGAAGAGGCGGTGGAGCAAGTTGGTGATTTTCTACCCTATTTATGGGATGGTTTTGCTTTTTTACCCGGTTTATCTTTACAAAAATAATCGTTCACCTTAAAACTTAAAATCATGAAAAACCCAAATTCAAAAGCAAAACTAATATTATCCATAATTGCGGCTATTCCACTTATGTTTTTTTCATTAAAAATAGAAACCCCCGAAATACAATCCGGTATTATTATATTATTTATTAACGGTAGTGGAAGAGTTTTAAAACGAATTAATTAATAAATATTCTTACACATGAATACACACATCACATTCGGTTCATATAGCGACGCTAATAAAAGTCGGGAACAAATTGAGCACTACAATCAAGCTTGGGATGATTTTGCCAATGGTCATTTTAGTGATGGCTTAGAAAAAATCTTTACCTACATTTCTAATGCCAAAACTGGCAATCTTGTTTTTGAAAAACAAGCCAATGGAACCCTTAGCTTTACCCTGTATCAAGGGTCTGCCAATTTGCATGGTAGTTTTGATGGAAATTGGCTTCTAACCACTTCAGAAATTACAAAACTGAAACGCACAAGTCCTGCCATCTTACGCAAACTATTAGACCGAAATCAGCAACTTTACTTCTCTCGGATTGCGCTTAATCAAGACGATACAATTACCGCTATTATGAATTACAATACAGCACAACTGCAACCAGACATCATTTATTATGGACTGAGAGAGGTATTGTTTTTGGCAGATGAATTGGACGATTTATTGGTCGATTCGTTTGAAGGAAATGCTTCATTTGCCAACAAAGAATTACAACTCCCAATACCCGACGCAGAAGTGGCTGTCAAATACCATTATTTTCAAAAATGGATAGATGAAGCACTAGCTTTCTTAGCACAAAATAACCGACCGAATTTAGCGAGTTTCAACTCTTACGCTCCTTTGGTATTGGTACAGCGAATTAATTATCTATGTGCACCGAAAGGATGGCTTGAAAAGCAATTAGCCGAAATTAATGGGTGCTATTGGGAAAACAACCAAACGCAAGAACTTACCCCTGTCGCCTTGCTCAATCGCCTTATTGAGTTAATTCAAAAATTAAAGGAGACTTCTGAGAAGAAATTTAAAGAATGTATGTATCGCACCAGGGAATCTTTTGGTAGAAAACCTGCGTTTGATATGAAAAATGCGTTTTCCTACACCGATTATCCGGTAAAACAAGCCAAAGAAGCAAAAAAGAACAATCTTTATGGTCACGCTAACTATCTAACTGAATATGCATTAGGTAGTTTGGTGTATGATTTTAATATGCCTCAACTCATCATCGATTTTTATCATCTTCAAATGCAAATTCTATTTAACGACTACTTTGAGGAATTAGGAATCGACACATCAAACGCAATGGAATTTGGCAAACCCAATAGAAGTTTTGTAGAAAACTACATCCAGAACAGTATTGAAAAGAATAAAGACTTATCCTCCGATAATCCATTGACATTCGACTTCCATAGTCTTGATTACACCAGCAATGATAGTTTCTGCCTTAGTTTATCTGAAGCTGTTTCCAAAATGTTATCTGTTTTTAATTAATCACTAAAAAAAGAAAAGAAAATATGAATATTCAAGAATTAATAGACAAATTTAAGACCTATGTGGTTCAAATTGCCTCTGAAACGGGTACAGGCACAGGTTTCTTCCTGCCAAGACATCAAGTAATTGTCACCAATTATCATGTGATTAAAGGAAATTGGAGTGTCATTGTAAAAGGAGAATTGATGAAACGCCAACTCGCTCAAGTGGTTTATACAAATCCGCGTTGGGATATTGCCTTGATTCGTTTGGATCAAAAAATCAAACACAACGAACAAATTCTTACACCAAATGTGCAAGTGCATGATGGAGAAGGTGTCATTGCAATTGGACATCCGTATGGTTTAAATTATACATCTACACAAGGTGTTATCAGTAAAAAGGATAGATTGCAAGATGGAATACCATATATTCAAACGGATACTCCTATCAACCCCGGAAATAGTGGCGGACCTTTAATCAATATGAAAGGTCAGATTATTGGAATGAATACATTTATCATTAAAGATGCAAACAATCTCGGTTTTGCGCTACCTACTCCCTACATATACGGTGCATTAAATCAATATCTTCCATTAAGTAAATCAATTAAAACACCTATCACTACCTGCGCATCCTGCCTGATGCCTGTGTACAAAGGCTATGTAGATATGGAGAAATATTGTTTGACCTGCGGATCGGAAGTAGAGTTACCTAATGAAGAACAAACAAAAGAGCAACCTGTGGATGCCGATCAACCAACGGGAGATATGGCAATCACTATTGAGAATATGTTAAAATTGAGAGGGTTGATTCCTGAAGAATGTCGCAACGGAAAAAATAGGTGGACATACAACTATGGGGCTGTAAATATGCACATCATCTATCAACCAGATAGTATGACCGTGTTTATAGAAAGTAATTTAGGCCAATTACCTCATTTAAATGTTCATGAATTATACCAATTCATGTTGCGCGAAAACAATAACAAGGAGTCCCATTATTTCTTTATGGTACAAGAGAACATATATAGCTGCGCTGCCGTTCCGAATATGAATATATCGGCAACAGATTTAGGAGCTATTTATGAACATATTGGTGAAAAATCGGAAGAATATTATGATATCCTCAATAAGCGCTTTGGGGTGATTCCTCCTGTTTTATATGATCGATAAATCAATACAACTTTGAAATAATTAAGCATTAAAAAAGTATTTATGGAAAATAATTCAATCACAAACCACTCTTTTTTAATGACCTTAAAATTCCAAAAATGAAATATCAAAACAATAGAATTATGAAATACTTATTTTACATCTTGATAACTATAGGAATATATAGTTGTCAATCCACACCCAAAGCAGACAATAACCTAAGTGAGCCAAAAACAGAACTAGTCATTCAAGATGATGACAACACGGCTATCAAACAATCATTCGAAAAGCTAAAATCTAATCCTCAATTTTTGAAAGATTTAGGATTGGATGACGAAGATGAATTTCGTTGGGGTGATGATTTTATGTATAAAGTGTTTAGAGGGGATGTTGATGGAAACGGCACTTCCGATGCACTAATAGCTTTTACTATTGAAAACAGAGGCGGCGGCAATAATTACGACTTTCATTATGCCGCTTTGCTCAATCAAAATGGACAATGGAATTATGCCGGAGTCATGGATGCCAGTCTATTGGATGAAGATTTGATTTTTGAAGTTGAATCAATTGAAAACACAGCGATTAAAGGGCAATGGGTAGGCAATAAAGACGAAAGTATCCTACCTTTTAAAGCGGATTATGTGGTTAGGAACGGCGCATTTGTTAATATTTATACAGCCTTACACCAAACAAAAAGCAATCAAAAAGAAGGCATGATCGTTTATGGTTTTACAACAAAAGATTTTCAATCTATTCCAATAACTGCATCTTTAAAGGACTATGAAAAATTACTGGGAAAAGGAAAAGTAAATACACCTCAAGACCAACCAGAATGTGGCACTTATTGGGACGAGGGGACTACTCGTTATCTGGATTATCAGTATTTCACCTTTGAACTCAATGATGAAAATATAGCAGGATGGATGGAAACAAAACCTCAGGGCAGTGGCTTAATCCTTCAAACCAATTTTGGAACTATTACTGAAAACATTACGATAGCAGAATTTAATCAGTTTTTTAAAGATATTAAACGCTGGAGTGAAAGAGAAGATGGAAGTATAGCATTTTATTTACCAGAGAAATATGATAACGCAACGATTTTCACTTTTGATAAAAATGGGAAATTAGTGCTGATTGGGTATTGGATTGGGTGCTAACCATAAAAAGAAATTAATTATAACTATTTAAAATAAGAAACATGAAAAATTCAATCTACTTTTTACTTGTAATATTTATTTACAGTTGTCAATCAACTTCATCCCAAGCGAATAATAACACAATCGGGGGTGATACACAAACACTCGTGCAGGAAGACAGTACGGCTATCAAACAATCATTTGAAAAGCTAAAATCTAATCCTAAATTTTTGAAAGATTTGGCATTGGATGACGAAGATGAATTTCGTTGGGGTGATGATTTTATGTATAGAGTGTTTAGAGGAGATATTGATGGAAACGGCACTTCCGATGCGCTGATAGCATTTACCATTGAAAACAGAGGCGGCGGCAATAATTACGACTTTCATTATGCTGCTTTGCTCAAAAAAAACAAGCAATGGAATTATGCCGGAGTAATGAATGCCAGTGTAACGGCTGAAGATTTAATTTTTGAAATTGAATCTATTGAAAACGAAATAATCAAAGGCCAATGGGTAGATATCAAAGACGAAAGTATCCTACCTTTTAAAGCGGATTATGTAGTTAGGAATGGTACATTTGTTAATATTTATACAGCTTTACATCAAACAAAAAGCAATGAAAAAGAAGGCATGACCGTTTATGGTTTTACGACAAAAGACTATAAATTTATTCCAACAGAGGCATCTTTAACTGAATACAAAAAATTATTGGGAAAAGGAAAAGTAAGTATGCCTGAATATCAACCGGAATGTGGTCACCTCTGGTGGTACGGCACCACACGTCATTTAGATTATCCGCATTTCCACTTTGAACTCAATGATGAAAATATAGCAGGATGGATGGAAACAAAACCTCAGGGCAGTGGCTTAATCCTTCAAACCAATTATGGAACTATTACTGAAAGCACTACAATAGCTGAATTGAAAAAGCTCTTTAAAAATGAATATGATTGGAGAGAAAAAGAAGATGGAAGCACAAAACTTTTTTCAGAAAGTGAGGATGTCACTGCAACAGTTCTCACCTTTGATAAAAATGGAAAATTAATGCTGATTGAGCATTGGATTGGGTGTTAAGTTTAAAAAAAAATCTAATCATGAAAAATCTAAATTCAAAAACAAAGCTAATATTATCCATAATTGTAGCTATTGTGCTTATGATTTTTTTGCTCAAAATGGAAGCTCCCGAACTGCCCTATGGCATTGTTTTGATGCTTGTTATAGGTTGTGGAATCGTTTATCTCATCATTCGCTTTTTGAAATTAAAATTATTTCGAAATCAAAAAGCCAGAAAATTTCTGGGCGATGATTTTTTCATTTCTCGTGATGAAGATGGTTATGTTATTGAAGATGAATTCACTGAGATGATAAGGGAAGAGGATAATCACAGAGATGATGAATTATTGCGTGAACTGGATGAATTAGATGATGAATAATTTCAGAAAATCTACCGCCAGCGGAATATAACCGATAATAACAAATAATTAAATTTATAAAACTTCATTAAAAAATCAATTGATATGAAAACTACTCTTAAAAAAAACTGTCTGTGTTTATTGACTCTGTTACTGATTTGGAGTTGTAACACTCCGACGCCCGGAAATGATGGAAACATTACCAATCAGGAAAACAGTCAGACGAACCAAACCACAGTTGATGAAATCCATTGTATTTCGTTGCCTGATATGGAATTTGATATGGATGATTTTGGTATGAATGGGATAACCGATGGTAAGGAGTTATCAGCTGAAGAAATAATTGAATTTCAAATTCAAAAAATTTATTCTGACGACACAGATAACACACCGGATTTGAAATACTTCCTTTTGAAAACCATGTATGAAGGTGAAAACGGGAAGGTTTTACTCATCAGTCAGGAATATCAAATGTGGATTACTGCCTGGTTGGTTATTTACGAAAAGGACAATTCTCTAAAAGATTTTAAAGAAATCTTCTTTGATGAATTTGCTGAAGGTTTCACTTACACTACAGCCGCCATAAAAAACAATGAAATCAGAATCGAGAAATACAACTATGATCCTTTGACAGAAAAGGAAACCAAAGATAGTTTGAGTTACTGTATATCAGAAAATTTAGTGTTTAATTCATTAAAATAATCTATCATGAAAAAATTAAAATGCATCGTATTATTGATCACAGGATTATTTCTGAGTGCCAACTTATTTGCACAAACCAATTCAGATGCTGTTGCAGTCTTTAATACTTTTGAAAAGCTTAAAAAAGATAGGAAATTTTTGGACGAGACGCTCGACTATGATCCTGACATGATTTTTGAAGTAAAAAATAGTTTAGCTGATGTACTTATATTGGATTGGGATGGCGATGGAAAAAATGAGGGTATTCTGGTGTATAGAATAGAAGATTATTACAATAGAGATTATTATTTATCTGTTTTCGAAAATAAAAAAGGAAAATGGAAGTTTCAAGATCATATCTATGTTGGTCAAGATTTTAAACTTGTAGCTACTGAAAAAAATATAACTTCTAAAGGCTATACCATCAGTGGAAAAGCACAGTTATTTAACGGTCAACAGATGCTTGTTGTGCTTTATAATTACCAAGATGGTGAAATTTCAAACATTTATACAGCTTTACACAAAAAACCTAAGGATGACGATGGCGAGTTTATACAAGTTTTTAATGTAATCACCGAAGATTTAAAATTTGCTCAATTTTCTTCAGATTTGAAAGACATCGAAAAAACATTTGGGAAGGCTGAAAGTGTTAAATCATTAAAGAAATGCAAGTCAATTTTTAAAACAAATACTTCTCAAGAATTATATTATCACAATTTTCAGCTTGAAAAAGATGAAGAAGATTTTACCTATATAACAAGAATCCACATGTCTTTACCGGGAATTTCAATTCAAACTGATAAGGGTACAATTACCAAAGAGACAACATTAAAGGAACTGGAAAATTTGTTTCATAATAAGAAAAGTTATGAAATTTACAAGGATGATGTTATAGGGCATAACTACTTTAAAGTAAAAGATAGTTTTTTGGAAGATTATTTTGAATGGATATATGAATTTGATGAAAATGGAAAATTAATTAGTGTCTATATTAATACAGATTGTTAATATTATTAGTTATGAGAAAAATAAAAAATATAATGCTTTTTGCATTAGGATTAATGGTTTGTTCCGGCTCAATCGCACAAACACCTTCAGAATTCAATTCATTCATTCCCAAAGATTATACTTATTTTGAAGCAAGCGGACCGGGATTAAAATCAACAAATGGAGATATTCTTTTAACTTTAAAGAATAAAGATTGGACAGAAAACGGTTTATTAATCATCCTCCGAAAAACTAACGGAAAACTCCAAAAGATTGCTGAAAACGGTAATTTATTTATGGATGATGCACATGATAATTTAGGCATTTTAGGTTATTGCGAAGCAAACTTGCAGGGCAATACAATTACTTTTGAAATCAATATAGGTAGATATTCTTATTTAGATAAAGAATGGTATTATTTTCAAAAAGATACCAATGGCCAATATTACCTAAACAAATACCAAAGTACTATTTTTAGTCATGGCACTGAAGATTTGTTCAACAGAAGAGAATTTACGACCAAACAGATTGGAAAAGTTAATTTTTCACAGGCAGATGGTCATGCTATGAATAAAATGGTACAAGAGCTTTACACTTTTGAAGATGACAGTAATTACAGAAGTTTTAATGATAAAATAGATCCAGTAGCACCGGCAAGTTTCAGTCCTTTTTTGTTTAAGAAAGGAGACTTGAATTTAGATGCCCAAAAAGAAGATATTATAGCAATTGGTTATGATGAAGATAGAGAAGATATAAGTATCCTTTTATTCCTGCAACAAGCCAATGGAAAATACAAATTAGCATCCTCAAATTCTACCTTATTGCAAACCACACCTGAAGGTTTTTATAGAGAAAAGAACTTTAGATTGGCTATTAAAAATGGATTTTTTACTGTAGAGCAAAGAATAACTACTGAGGAATCTGATTTTGAACATCAATATTTTACTTTTAAATATGATGCTGCTTCAAAAGATTGGTTTTCTCATCGCTATGGTGTTGAATTTTTTAGTGGATTTAATCAGAAGACAGTTAAGCCAACTCAAACTTATGAATTAGCCCAAATAGGAAAAATACCATTTTCAAAAGCTATAAATTTTCCGAACTATTTCTACTACGAACCTGAGCAATCCATCATATATGGAACAGTTACCGAGAAAATGTTTTATGAAGGACCCGGCTATGGCGAAACGCCGGAGGTGGATAAAAAGGTAAATGCCTTGATACTTAAAACAGATGTTCCTGTAAATGCTTATCCACACTCACAAAATAACGATCCTGAAATCGGAGATCGAATTATCACCAATCAAAAAGAAATTCAGATTTATACGACTGATAAAAAGATCAATTTATCTTCGTTAAAAGGGAAAAAAGTAATGTTACAAGGTGTTTTACAACGAGCCATGACAGGTCATCATCACACTAAAATTTTGATGGAAGTGAAAAGTATTATTCATAATTAAAAAATTACTGAAAACCGGTATATGATTATTTGAAAAAAATCAGAGAAAAAATAGGAGTTACGGATATTTTAACAAAACACGGTTTATGATTTATCTCAAACCGAAATTTATGACTAATTTTGTTTTCATCATTTTTATCAAAATAAAATACCAATGACATTTCAGGAAAAGATATTGGAAGGCATTCCATCGGTTCTGCCACCGCACAGAGAAAGGGACAACAGCATCAGTCACGCACCCAAACGAAAAGATATACTGACAGACGAAGAAAAGAAACTGGCACTGAAAAATGCGCTTCGTTATTTTGACCCTGAATTTCATTCTGAATTAATTCCGGAATTCAGAAAAGAACTTGAAGAATACGGGCGAATCTATATGTATCGTTTTCAACCTGATTATGAAATGTATGCCCGCCCGATTGATGAATATCCCGGAAAATCTATTCAGGCAAAGGCGATCCAACTGATGATTCAGAATAATTTGGATAAAGCAGTTGCACAACATCCTCAGGAATTAATTACATACGGCGGAAATGGTGCAGTTTTTCAAAACTGGGCACAGTACCGACTGACCATGAAATATCTTGCTGAAATGACCGATGAACAAACTTTGGTAATGTATTCGGGTCATCCGATGGGCTTGTTCCCGTCTCACGAGAATGCACCAAGAGTTGTCGTAACCAACGGTATGATGATTCCAAATTATTCATCACAAGACGACTGGGAAAGGTTTAATGCACTTGGTGTAACGCAATACGGGCAAATGACTGCCGGAAGTTATATGTACATCGGGCCGCAGGGAATTGTCCACGGAACGACGATTACGGTTCTGAATGGCTGTCGAAAAATTGACCACAACGGTACCGCAGGAAAACTTTTTGTAACCGCAGGATTGGGTGGAATGAGCGGAGCTCAGCCAAAAGCCGGAAATATAGCCGGTGTAGTTTCAGTTACCGCCGAAGTCAATCCAAAAGCAACCTGGAAAAGACACGAACAGGGATGGGTGGACGAAGTAATTTCGGATTTGGATGAATTGGTGGCAAGAGTTCAGAAAGCCAAGGAAAACAAGGAAGTAGTTTCAATTGCTTACGACGGAAATGTGGTAGATGTGTGGGAAAAATTTGATGAAGAAAAAATCCATATCGATTTGGGCTCTGACCAAACTTCTCTTCACAATCCATGGGCTGGAGGCTATTATCCTGCCGGATTATCTTATGAAGAGTCAAATCAAATGATGGCTGAAAATCCTGAATTATTCAAAGAAAAAGTTCAGGAAAGTTTGCGAAGACACGCAGCCGCCATCAACAAACACACCGATAAAGGAACTTATTTCTTTGATTACGGAAACGCATTTTTACTCGAAGCAAGCCGTGCCGGAGCAGATGTAATGGCAGAAAATCCTGAGTATGGAAGAGAATTTAAATTTCCGTCTTATGTTCAGGACATCATGGGTCCGATGTGTTTTGACTTTGGTTTTGGCCCTTTCAGATGGGTTTGTACCAGCGGAAAACCCGAAGATTTGAAGAAAACCGATGATATGGCTTGTAAGGTTTTGGAAGAAATTATGAAACATTCTCCAAAAGAAATTCAACAACAAATGCAGGACAATATCACCTGGATCAAAGGTGCACAGGAAAATAAACTCGTGGTCGGTTCACAGGCAAGAATTCTGTACGCCGATGCGGAAGGCCGAATGAAAATTGCAAAAGCTTTCAACGATGCAATTGCTAAAGGCGAAATCGGACCGGTAGTTTTGGGTCGTGATCATCATGATGTATCAGGAACCGATTCTCCTTTCAGAGAAACTTCAAATATCTATGACGGTTCGAGATATACAGCAGATATGGCGATTCAGAATGTTATCGGAGACGGTTTCAGAGGTGCTACCTGGGTTTCAATTCACAATGGTGGTGGTGTAGGCTGGGGCGAAGTAATCAACGGCGGTTTTGGAATGTTGCTGGACGGCAGCCCTGATTCTGAACGCAGATTGAAATCAATGCTTCACTGGGATGTCAACAACGGAATTGCAAGACGAAGTTGGGCAAGAAACGAAGGAGCTGTATTTGCAATCAAAAGAGCGATGGAAGAAGAACCTTTATTGAAGGTAACTTTGCCAAATGAGGTCAATGAAGATTTACTGGATTGAATTAAAAAAACAGAGAATTATAAACCCAGAAAAAAGCAATAGTTTTTTAAATAGAATTTGCATGATTGGAAAATAGATGTATATTTGCAATCCAAAAATCACTGATCCGGTAGTTCAGTTGGTTAGAATACCTGCCTGTCACGCAGGTGGTCGCGGGTTCGAGTCCCGTCCGGATCGCAATGATCTCTGATAATGAGAGCTTTACAAAAAGTAGGGACTAAATCAGGGACTAAATGTAAAAAAGGCATAGTTTTTTAAACTGTGCCTTTTGTCTTTTCTAAACATTTTCAAAATATCTTATTGCTTCTAATATTTATTCTTTCCAACTCAAAGAAATAATAAAACCATTCTGTTTTTCTTTTGCAAAGGTGCTAAAAATCAGATGTCTTTAAAAAAATGAAATTGATTAAATTTTTAAATAAACTGTAAATAATTTTTCCCTTAAAAACCCCCAAATCTCTTTAAATTCCGGTAATTGTTTTGAAGAAAGATGATGAGCTATACTTTGATTCCAAGATTTTGAAACAGTTTTTAGAATTTCTTCATTACTGAATAATAACGGATTGATATCTTTATTTTTTAATCGGCATTTTTCTTTTAAAATTTGAGAGATTTTTTCCCAATCCTCAAATGTGTGATTTTGTAATAAATACCAAACATCATAAAAATCCCTCGGAGCCTTATAACTTCTCTGATAAAATGCTCGTACTTTTTCAGTTAAAATTTCTTCTAATGCATAAACCGGAATGGTGTTTTTTGAAATCAAGTTATTATCCGAGTAAGGATGATTGATAAGCTTTTGCTGCACGAAAAATAAAATTTTTTCATCGAAACTAATGTCCATTTCTATTTTTGTTGTCCAGCGTTCTTTAGGAGCAGGAGGTTTATTTCGACTATGATTTGCACCCCAAAATCCAATCATAAACTTATAACCTTTGTCTTCGTTTTGAAATTGTTTCTTTTCAAACTTTATTAAATTAAATTGAATATCTGTGTTTTGGGTGCAGGTTTCGATAATTTTTAAAATGAAAGTTTCATCAATCAAAAAATTTGGGTCTATTAATGTGAAATCCAAATCCTCCGAAAAACGATAGTTTGGAAAATAGCATTTTCTCAGGCAAGTACCGCCTTTGAAAACAAAAAGATTTCTATTGTTCTCAAAATTAAAAAAGCAATTCAGGAAATGTCCTAACACATAATCTTTATCTATCGTGGTTGTCGGTACTTCCCACTCTCGCGCTTTCTCTGCTATTTCGTTCTGAAAAATCATTTTCAATAATATTTCATATTTAGTAAGTCTTCTTTTTCAATATTGAGTTTCAAGCCCCAATTCGTGATGTAAATTCCCTCGTCTGTATTGTTGTTATCTAGCAAATCAATCGTTCGGGTTACTTTGGATTTTGCAAAAGCAATCAACTTCGTTAAGGGTAATTCAAATAACTCAGCAAGAAACCCCATCCGTTTGATGGCCGCCCTATTATTCACAGCTTCAGCATATTCAATGAGCTGGTTTTCATTCCATTCATTAGTTACAAAAGCCCTGATAATTCCCGGGAATTCTCCGCCATATTCCGGTAAATCGAAACAGTCAACGATTGTTTTCTCTCTATCCGTAATGAGGTAGGAGTGGTTGCCATAGCCCATTTTTTCTATTCCAGTAATTTTACTTTCCTTTACTTTTATAAAATGATAGTTTACGCCTAAAACGATTTTATCTTTTTTTACTTTTGGTGTTTGTACAAAAACGGTATTAGAGATTTGCTCAGTTAATCCATGAATATTTAAAGCCGACCAATAGGCGATAGTTCCACCATTAGCGAGAACATTTCCAATCACATATTCATCTCTGAAATTATGACGGCAGTATTTACCTTTTTCGAGAATGATGATGAGTCCGTTCCTAATAAGCGTTCTTAATTGCACTATCCATTCATCCAAAATCTCTCCCGATACTTCATGGAAAATCGCTTCGGTAAATATGTCTAATTCATATTCATCGATTAACTTTAAAAAATTATCTGGTGATTTTATCATCTTTTGTTGAGTTATAATGCAAATATAATGAATTTTGATTTAATGAATGATGACATTAAAAAAAACATAGTTTTTTAAGACTGTACCTTTTGTTTTTTCTGAACATTTTCAAAATTACTTATTGCTTTTAATATTTATTGTTTTGAATTGAAAAAACTTCAAATCGACTTTCCAAATGTCAAAATCACACAAACTTCTGAAACTTTTAAAATTATCCGTAGCAGTACAGGTTGTACTCCAAATGTGTTTGGGTACTGTTCCAGAAGTGTGGGTGGTAAAAAATAAAAATGTATACTGCAAGTAATCAAGTTAAATAATGAATAAACACGGAATACATATATGTGATTTCAAAGAAGTACTACAGTTCTTCCCACACGCAGAAGGATTTGTAGATGTAACTTTGGATATAAACAGTCAACGGGTTTTTAATTATGTTTATCCCATCAAATAATTTTAAATTTGATAAAAAATGTTTTACTATATTTATATTTTGAAAAGTGAGTTAGACGGTAAATTTTATACAGGCTATACCTCAAATTTAAAATTAAGACTTGAGCAACATAACAAAGGGCAGGTAAAGTCAACGAATGCACGAAGGCCACTAAAACTAATATATTTTGAAGGATGTTTGAATCAGCAGGACGCAACAAGACGGGAGAAATATTTAAAAACCCATTACGGAAAAATGTTTTTGGGGAATCGGCTCAAGTCTTATTTGACGGGATGAA
>CAYFWH010000009.1:0-18989 GCA_964346785.1 uncultured Weeksellaceae bacterium
CACTCTGGTAGATAGATCATAATCAAAATGATTTAGCCCGGTACGGGCGGCATTTTAAAAAATTAGAATTATGATTTTTATAATGGTGTTTTTTGCCTAATCCACAAGTTTTGTTCTTGATCCCAAGCTACCCTTAATATAAAGTCATAAAAAAAGAGAACCAATTTCTTGATTCTCTTTCGTTTAGTAGTCCGCCGAAGTTCGACGGAGCAAATTTTGACATTAATAGAAAATTCATTCGTAAATGAAAAGCTCGACTTCGCTTTTTTCGTTGTGCTCAAAAAGCTTCGACGAGCGAAGACGGAGACTCGAATCCCGAAAATATCGGGACAGGCTCTGTGTCCGCCACGGCGGATATGAGCCCGACAAGCTACCCTTAATATAAAGTCATAAAAAAAAGAGAGTTAATTTCTTAACCCTCTCTTTCTGTTGTCCGCCGCGGCGGAGACTCGAATCCCGAAAATATCGGGACAGGCTCTGTGTCCGCCACGGCGGATATGAGCCCGACGAGCTACCCTTAATAAAAATTCACAATAAAAAAAGAGAACCAATTCCTTGATTCTCTTTCATTTAGTAGCGGGAACAGGACTCGAACCTGTGACCTTCGGGTTATGAGCCCGACGAGCTACCTACTGCTCCATCCCGCGATTTGGACTGCAAATATACAACAAATATTACTTATACAAAATTATTCGGCTTTTATTGGCGGATTATTTTCTATGAAGTTGACTACCAGATCAGGATCATCCGTCAAATAGAGCAATTCTTTGTACTTTCTGCCAACTGCCAGCTGATGAAGAACAGAATACAGTGCCGTATCCTCGGTGTATCTCTTCTTACCCAAAAATATCATTGGACTGTAATAACCTGATGTGCCATAGTGGTTCTGTGCGGCTTCCTGAAAAATCTCCTGTGTGGTTCCGGCACTGCCCGGCGCATAAACAATACCGTAAAGACAAATCGTTAGCAGCGTATCTTCTCTGATACTGTTCGAAAAATATTTGGCAATATGACACGCAAAAAGATTCGATGGTTCATGACCGTAAAACCAGGTCGGAATCGCCAGACTATCTGCACCATCAGGAAATTTCTCAAGAACCGACTGTGCAGTTTCAAAATAATTCGGACATAAATAGTCGAGTTGATTTTCGTCTTCAAGACATAAATCAGACAATTCTGTTATGGCATCAATCAATTCTTCTTCGGTATATTTTCCAAAATAAGCACCAAGGTTGGCAGCCTCCATAATGCCGGGACCACCACCGGTAGCTACAAAATATCCGAGTTCAGAGAGCTGTCGGGCTGCAATTGCTACCTTTATATAATAATCAGAACCTCTTCTCACAGAATGACCACCCATAATACCAACAATTTTCTTTTTGGTCATTCCTGATTCATCATATTCAATTATGTTTCGCAAAGCCACATCAATCGAATAATCATGAATTCGCTGTGCCATTGCCTCATCCATCGGCGGATTGTATTTGGTTTGAATAAAATGATTGTAAATTCTTAAATCTCTTGTGTTTTTTGAATTTTCAGACACCGGTTCTAACAATTCCTGCCAGGTGTAAAGTCCCGGACGATGGGGTTTGTAAGGTAGTTTTGAAAATCTCGGATACACGATAGCACCATTACTGATTAAGTAAATCGCGGCAGATTTTTTTAGCTTACAACCAAGAAAAGTAGCCCCTTTTACATTGATTTTTTCCCAGTCAATCGTTTCATCTTTCAGGTCAAGATTTTGTATCACTTTACCATTTAAATCAGAGGTTTCAAAAATCACATTGTTCCACTGGGTTTTGGTAAGTATCAGGTTGGTGAATTTTTTTAATGACATAATAATCGGTTAATATAAACAATTACAGATATTTCTTTCGTTTGAACCAGGCGAAAATAATAATAACCAGCACAACCATTAACCCAATCACAGCAAAATAAGCCCATTTGTATTCCAACTCAGGCATATAGCTAAAATTCATTCCGTAAATACCGGCTATAAATGTGAGTGGAAGAAAGAAAGCCGAAAAAATAGTCAGGATTTTCATTATCTCATTCGACCTCAAATCAGAAAGTGATATGGTAAGTGTAAACAGATTTTGAAGATCGTTAGCGTTCTGGGTATGAAGGTGTAACATCTTTTGGTTTAATTCAATTATATCCAAAAAGGCAGACTTATTTTTTGCCTGATGTTTGTATTCATTCAGTGTTTCTTCTGTTCTTTTCATCAGCGTTTTACATACATCAGCTTCTCTCTTTAAAAGATAAAGTTTTTTTAATTTTTGCTTAATTTCTCTGTCATCATCAAGGAGTGACTGCTCATATTCTTCAATTTTTTTTGCTACTTCTTGAGATGGCTCAAAATAACTGTTTAGTACTTCGCTCAAAATTTCGTGATAAATATTCAATGGAGTGGCGTTATCAGTTAATTTGGAAGTAATTTTATCCCAAAACGGAATCTCTCTCTGATGTACTGTAACCAAAAAATCTTTACCGATAAAAATCCCGATTTTGTGACTGAACTCTCTGATAACAAATGTAGAAGACCTCTTTTGCCGGCTATAGAAACGGACAAGTACAAAGTCAAAATTTTCAAGATGTTCGTATTTGGGTAAATGTTCAGCTTCGATGGCATCCTGAATTGTAAAAGAAGTTAATCCAAATTTTCCCTTAAGTTCCTCCATTTCAGAATGATTTGGATTTTTCAGATTGTACCAGCTGAACTGGTTATTTTGATAAAAGACTTTTTCCATTTTCAAATTAAAAAATCAATCCAATATAAAAAGAATCTTTTACAATCGGGAATTAAATATCTATTTTCAAAACAAGACTTGTTTTTAAGTTGATACAGCTTGCTTATCTTTGCACCCCAAAATTAAATATTATGAGCGGTTTAATCGAAGAATTACAATGGAGAGGAATGATTCACAATATCATGCCCGGAACTGAAGAGCAACTCGAAAAAGAGATGACTACCGGTTATTGCGGATTTGACCCAACAGCCGACTCGCTTCATGTGGGCAGTCTTGTTCCGATTATTCTTCTGATGCACATGCAGAGACACGGACACAGACCCGTTGCACTGGTTGGTGGTGCAACCGGAATGATTGGTGACCCTACCGGAAAATCTGCCGAAAGAAATTTATTGGACGACGAAACCCTAAACCATTATGTAGCAGGTATCCGTTCACAGTTGGAAAGATTCCTGGATTTTGACGAGTCAAAACCAAACGCTGCTTTGATGGTCAACAATTATGACTGGATGAAAGATTTTTCATTTATTGATTTCGTCAGAAATGTTGGTAAACACATCACTGTAAATTATATGATGGCCAAAGATTCGGTTAAAAAGAGATTGAGTGCCGACTCTGCGGTGGGTATGTCTTTTACCGAGTTTACTTATCAGCTGATGCAGGGCTATGATTTTCTTCATTTGTACAAAACCATTGGTGCAAAACTTCAGTTTGGCGGTTCTGACCAATGGGGAAACATCACGACCGGAACCGAATTAATCAGAAGAACAGTTCAGGGCGATGCGTTTGCTTTTACCTGTCCGTTAACAACCAAAGCTGACGGAAATAAATTCGGCAAGAGTGAAGGTGGCGAAAATGTGTGGTTGGACAAGGAAAGAACTTCACCTTATAAATTCTATCAGTTCTGGTTGAATCAGTCTGATGAAGATGCCGAAAAATACATTAAAATTTATACTTTCCTGTCAAAAGATGAGATTGAAAGTCTGATTCAGGAGCATAGAGCCGAACCTCATTTGAGAAAACTTCAGAAAAGACTTTCTGAGGAAGTTACTGAAATGGTACACGGAAAAGAAGAGTTGGAAAATGCAGTTAAAGCTTCAGAAGTTCTTTTCGGAAAATCTACAGCTGATGATTTGAAATCATTGAATGCGGCTACTTTTCTTTCGGTTTTTGAAGGTGTTCCACAAGCTGGAATTTCTTTGGATGAATTAAATTCGGGTATCAATATCGTAGATGCACTTTCAGAAAAAAGCGGTTTTCTAACTTCGAAAGGAGAAGCGAGAAGAGATTTGAAGTCAAATGCAATTTCGGTGAATAAGGAAAAAGTTGGAGAAGACTATTCTGTTTCATCGGCTGATTTGATTGCCGGTAAATACATTCTGCTCCAAAAAGGAAAGAAAAATTATTTTATACTGATTGCAGAATAATCTGCTTAAACGATTAATTAAAAAAACCCGTCTCAGTACGGGTTTTTATATTTTTAGTCAAATATCAGGACTCAGCAACTTTTTGTTTCTGACTGATTTTTTCCTGAAAATTAACTTCATTATCTGTCATCTTCAGGTTTCCGTTGTATTTACCGCCCATTTCAACCGAAAATCTATTGACTTTCATATTTCCGTCAATTACTCCGGATTTCATGATATACAAATCCCGGCATTCCAAATCACCGGTTAATTTTCCATAAATCATCACAACAGAGCTTTTGATTTTTCCGGTAACTTCAGCTTTTTCACCCACGATAACTGCTTTTGAGAGCTCAATGTTTCCTTCTATTTTCCCATCAACCCGAACAGCTCCTGCGCCGTTTAGATCTCCTACTACCGTAATTCCTTCTGAAATCACAGTATTGATCTGCATATTGCTTACTTCTTTCTGGGTTGTCGTATTTTTATTTTTATTGAACATGTTATTAAAGATTTAAAAATTCCTGTGGATTAATTCTCTGATTGTTTTTATGAATTTCATAATGCAGATGCGGCCCTGTACTTCTACCGGTATTGCCAAGTTTTCCGATTACATCTCCTGAATTTATTTTCTGACCTTCCTTAACATCAATTTCTGAAAGATGGCCATACAGTGTTTTGAAATTATTTGCGTGTCTGATAATCACACAATTTCCATAGCCGCCTTTTACTCCGGCAAATTCAACTTTTCCGTCAGCGGTTGACTTTATCGGCTCACCGACTTCGCCTCTCAGGTCAATTCCTTTGTGTCCTTCAATTCCACCACCGCCAAATGGATTTCGTCTGACCCCGTAAAATGAAGTCTGTTCTCCTTCATGAGGCTTGCCAATCGGAGTGATTTTCATCAGTTCTTCCAATTTCAAAATATCTTCAGCATAAAGTTCGGCAATTTCATTGATGTCAGTTACCTCAAATTCCAGCGGTCCGCCGGCATTCTCGAGTTCGAGCGGAGTCAAACCTTTCGCTTCCATAAATGTATTGATTCTTTCTACACTCTGATTAATCGATTCAAAAGACTCTTTTGCTTTTTCGATATCAATAGCATTTTTAATCTGATTGGCCCTTGCTAATCTCTCTTTGTATAAATTGGTGTAATAGTTTCCGGTGTTTTCATAAATAAAGAAACCTATCACCAAACCGAGCAACAGAAATACACTTCCTGCTATCATCAGGTATTTTTTCCAGTTCAGCAATATACTTGTAGGAACCTGAACCGTTTTACTTCCCTTTCCGTCTGTATTGACGAACAGTACAGATGTTTTGTGTTTTAGCATTGTCTTTTGTGTTAAAAAAGGACTCTAAATTATCTCTTTAAAATTAGTTGCACAAAAGTTTAACAAAACTTTATAGTTTATCAGAACGAGATTCCAGATGATTTTTTCGGTTTTTCAAATCGAAATTTTCTGAATGATTCAATTACATCCAAAAAAAATTAACGGAAAAATAATAAACAGTATAACCTCAACAATTTTAAGCTAAAAACTTTGGATTTCTGGTTTTCATCTTATCTTTGAATTATAATTTTATGTTATGATGAATGTTGCTGTTGTAGCAGGTGGATATTCTGACGAATTTATAGTTTCTCTCAAAAGTTGTGAGTTGGTTTATGAGAGTTTAAATTCTGAAAAATACAATCGAACAAGGGTGAGAATCCTGAAAGAAGGATGGTTTGCCGAAATTGATGGTGAGAAATATCCAATTCTGAAAGAAGATTTCAGTTTTATCAAAGACGGCAACAAACACAAGTTTGACTGTGTGGTCAATATTATTCACGGCACACCGGGCGAAGACGGCTATCTTCAGGCATATTGGGAATTGATTGGTTTGCCCTATACCGGTTGTAATTTTTACCAGTCTGCACTGACTTTTAATAAAAAAGATTGTATAGCGGTTCTTGATAAATATGGAATTCCACACGCAAAATCGGTTTATATCCATTCTGATTTACCCTATGATATTGACGAGATAATTGAAAAGGTTGGATTACCCTGTTTTGTAAAACCCAATCAATCCGGTTCGAGCTTGGGAATTACCAAGGTTAAATCAAAAGATGAGTTCAAACCTGCTTTGGAAAAAGCTTTCAAGGAAGACAACGAAGTTCTGGTCGAAGAATTTTTGGATGGAACTGAAGTTTCTGTTGGAGTTATTAAATACAAAGGTGAAACTAAAATCGTAGGTATTACAGAAATCGTCAGCCACAATGAATTCTTTGATTATGAAGCCAAATATCAAGGTGCATCCGATGAAATAACACCGGCAAGGATTGATGATGAGACGAAAATGAAAGTGGAAGAGATTTCTGTAAAAGTTTATGAAAGCCTTCAAATGACCGGAATTTCACGGTCTGAGTATATTATTGTAAACGGGATTCCAAATTTCCTGGAAATGAACACACTACCCGGCTTTTCACCTGCGAGTATTTTTCCGCAGCAGGCTGCTTATGCCGGTTTGGATTTGAAAGATTTTTTTGACAATGAAATTGAAATCGCATTAAACCGAAAAAATTTATGGAACGAATAGCAGTATTTCCGGGCTCTTTTGACCCGATTACAATCGGACATTTTGATATTATTGAAAGAGCGGTTCCGCTTTTCGACAAAATTATTGTTGCCATTGGTCAAAATGCCGATAAAAAATATATGTTCACACTCGAACAACGAAAAAAATGGCTTGAGGCTTCACTTTCTGAATTCTCAAATGTAGAAGTTGATGTATATGAAGGATTGACAGTCGATTATTGCAAAAGAAAAAACGCACAGTTCATATTGAGAGGACTCAGAAATCCTGCTGATTTTGAATTTGAAAAAGCAATTGCACACACCAACCGGGCAATTACCAATCGGGGGATCGAAACGATATTTCTGTTGACTTCATCCGGGAAATCCTATATCAGTTCAAGTATTGTCAGAGATGTCATGAGAAATAAAGGCGATTACACACTATTGGTTCCGCCCGAAGTCAGGACTGATTCCTGATACCCGCTTCCTGATACCTGCTTCCTGATACCCGCTACCTGCTTCCTGATACCCGATACCTGCTTCCTGATACCTGATACCTGCTTCCTGATACCCGATACCTGCTTCCTGATACCTGATACCCGATACCAAAATCACAACAATTTAAACGATTTTCGGTGGTGGATACAACTACCGAATTTAAGGATTGCTGCTCGGTGTTCTTTGGTTGGATAGCCTTTATTTTTTTGCCAGTTGTATGCAGGAAAATCTCGCCCTATTTTTTCCATAAACTCATCCCTGTATGTTTTCGCCAAAATAGATGCTGCTGCAATATTTTGATATTTCGAATCACCTTTGACTATGCATTGATGTAGAATATTCCTGTAATCTTTAAATCTGTTTCCGTCAACCACAATCAATTTCGGTCGAATTTTCAGTCCGTCCAAAGCCAAATGCATTGCCATAATACTTGCGTTCAGGATATTTATCTCATCTATTTTTAATGGTTCCACATAAGCAACCGAATAGGCTAAAGCATTTTTTTCAATTAAATCCCTAATTTCCGGTCTTTGTTTTTCAGTTAATTTCTTCGAGTCTGTAACTAATTCATTTTCTAGTGATTTATCTAAAATTACTGCCGCTGCAAAAACCGGCCCGGCAAGACAACCTCTGCCCGCTTCGTCACATCCGGCTTCTATTTTATCGTTTTGAAATTGAATATCGAGCATATTATTTTTGAAGTAAATTTAGATTTATTTGGCTGATTTTTGGTCATGATGTTAATTTTATATTAAATTTGCTGAAACAACATTTAAATTCTTTAACAAATGAGGACAAAGTTAAGAGGTTTACTTGTGCTCTGCAGTATGCTTTTCGGAGCATTGCTGTTTGCACAGGAAAAAACAGTTACCGGTACGGTGACTGACGCTGACGGATTTCCTTTGTTCGATGTAAGTGTAACATCTTCATCGGGCGAGGAAGTATTCACAGATTTAGACGGTAGCTATTCAATCTCAGCAAGCGAAGGTGATGTACTCACCATTGAGTCGCTGGGGCTTGATATAGTAACGGTTACTGTGGGAGGAAGTAATATTTACAATGCAACTTTAAGACAATCAGGTGCCATCGAGCTTGAAGGTGCGGTTGTAACTGCATTGGGTATTACAAGAGACAAGAGAGCTTTGGGGTATGCAACCCAGGAAGTATCAGGTGAGAGAATTTCTGCTGCACCGATTGCAAACTTTGCAGATGCTATGCAAGGTGAGGTAGCAGGTTTGGAAATTTCAGGTAACGGTGCTATGGGTGGTTCATCCAATATGGTTATTCGTGGTTGGAAATCAATCACCGGAAACAACCAGGCACTTGTTGTTATCGATGGTACTCCAATTAACAACAGCACTTACAATACCGGAAATCAGGTCACCGGTCGTGGAGGATTTGACTTCGGTAACGCAGCTTCCGATATCAACCCTAATGATATCGAGTCTGTCAATGTACTAAAAGGTGCTGCTGCGACTGCACTTTACGGTTCAAGAGGTGCGAACGGTGTAATCATGATTACGACTAAAAAAGGTAAAAGAAACAAAGCCATCGGTGTTGAGATTTTCAACAGTATGACCGTTGGTGTTGCTGACAAAGAAACATTACCGAGATACCAAAAATTATATGGTGCGGGTTATGAAGGACCCGGTGATAGTTTTTATCAGTACGACCTGACAGGAGACGGTAACCTTGACATTTTAGTTGTAGGTGAGCTCGATGCTTCTTATGGTGATCCTTTCGATCCAAATCTGATGGTTTATCACTGGAATTCACTTTTCCCTCAGTTGCCTACTTATCGTCAGGCTGCACCTTGGGTAGCTGGTAAACACACTCCAAATGAAATTTGGAAACCATCTATAACTTTTACAAACTCTGCTTCATTTAGCGGAAGCAATGAAGAAGGTGCTTTCAGATTGAGCTTTACTCACTTTGAGCAAAACGGTAACTTGGTTAACAGTAAATTACTGAGAAATACTATAGATTTCAGCGGTGAATACAAACTGGCAAGAGACTTGAAAGTTAGTGCAAATATTGCTTATACCAATAACAGAGGTAAAGGTAGATACGGAACAGGATACGACGGAGACAACCCGATGCAGGCATTCAGACAGTGGTGGCAAACCAATGTGGATATCTACGATCAGAGAGATGCTTACATGCTGACAGGTGAAAACCTTTCATGGAACACAAACCATGCTTCTGATCCATTCCCGGTTTATACTGACAACTACTATTTCATGAGATACAACAACTACGAAACTGACTCAAGAAACAGATATTTTGGTAACACTGCACTGACTTATGATTTCAATGACTGGTTGAGCATCATGGGTAGATTTGCATTTGACAACTACGATGAAATCAGAGAAGAAAGAGTTGCAGTAGGATCTACCAATTCAGATGGTATGGCCGGTGAATATAGATTGTTCAAACAATCTGTTAGTGAAAACAACTACGATGCGATTCTGACAATCAACAAAGATTTAACTGAAACAATCAATTTGGATGCAAATGCAGGTTGGAACCTAAGAGTAAGAACAAGAAATGCTTTCTCAGGTGTAACCAGTGGTGGTTTAATCGTTCCGGGACTTTATACTTTGGCTAACTCAGTTAACCCGCTTACATCAGCCAATCTATCACAGACTGACTGGAAATATATGGTTGACGGTATGTATGCAAGAGCAGGTCTTGGATTTGATAAAACCTATTATATCGAAGGATCAATCAGAAGCGACCGTTCTTCTTCACTTCCAATGGATAACAACCGTTATACTTACTGGTCAGGATCAGGAAGTATCGTTTTCTCTGAATGGGGTGGACTTAAAAACAGTAGCTGGTTGAACTTTGGTAAAATTAGAGGTAACTACGCAGAAGTAGGTAACGACATGGATCCGCTTGGTGTTTTTGATATCTACAGTTTGTATGCACCTTTTGGAGATGCTCCATCAGCCTATAATCCTACTACCAGAAACAACAGAAACTTGAAACCTGAAAGAACAAAAGGTTGGGAAGTAGGTTTGGAAATGTCAATGTTCAAAAACAGAGTTGGTCTTGATTTGTCATATTATGACAACAGAACTTATGACCTGTTGACCAATATCGTAACAACCGGTGCAACCGGAATGCTTGGAACAAGAGCTAATGTGGGTGATGTTACCAATAAAGGTTGGGAAGTAAGCTTGAAATTAGTTCCTGTTAAAACAGAAAACTTCAGATGGGATTTGACTGCTAACTGGGCAAAAAACACAAACGAAGTTGTTAAACTTGCTGGTGATAGTGACTATTACGCTCTGGCTACTTTCCAGGGAGGTATGGAATTCGGTGCTGAATTAGGTCAGGCATTGGGTGTACTTGTTGGTACTGATTACCAGTATGACGAAGCAACCGGTGAAAGAATCGTTGGAGCAAATGGTTACTGGCTAAAAGCTCCTGGAAAAAGCACAATTGGTAATGTAAATCCTGACTGGACCGGAGGTGTAAGAAACACTTTGAGCTACAAAAATGTTAGCATGAGTTTCCTTATTGACTTCCAGAAAGGCGGTAATGTATGGTCACTTGATACTTACTACGGATACGCAACCGGTCTTTACGACTTTACAGCAGGTCTTAACGACTTAGGCAATCCAATCCGTAACGATATTGCCGATGGTGGTGGTGTTATTCTACAAGGTGTTAAAGATGACGGAACAGGTAATTATGTACCAAACGACATCAGAGCAGATGCATCATGGTATGCAAACGCATGGGGTTATGCAAGAGCTGCCAACATAGAGCATATGTATGACGCATCATTCGTAAAACTGAGAAACTTGACCATCTCTTATGATGTTCCAGAAAGATTACTTAGAAATTCATTTATGAGTAAAGTAACTGTCTCAGCAATTGGAAGAAACCTTTGGATTATCCACAAGAACACACCTTACACTGATCCTGAAGCAGGACTTAGTGCAGGTAACCTGAGTAGAGGTATGCAGTCCGGTGCTCACCCGACTATCAGAGAAATTGGTGCAAGCTTGAAAATTGAATTTTAAAAATGAATAAAATGAAGAAATATATTTTAACATTAGGACTGGCAATTGGTCTTATAGGTTGTTCTGACGATTATTATGAGTCAATCAATGTCGACCATTCCAACCCGTCCGAAGTACCAGCAGGTTTTTTGGTTACTTATGCAACAACGAGTTTGTTTCACCAGATGTACAACCAAAATGTAAACCTGAATGTTTTCAGATTTTTTGCACAATATCTGACAACAACGACCTATACAGACGAGCCAAACTATGATTTGGATACCCGTAACATACAGGGGAATCATTGGAACAGACTGTACACCAGAGTTCTTGCAAATTTAAAAGATGCTAAAGAAATTGTTGAAGCAGATATGGGATTACTTCCAGATCAAAAAGCTAATCAATTGGCAATCATCGATATTTTGGAAGTTTATACCTGGCAAATACTTGTAGATACATATGGTAATGTACCTTATAGTGAAGCTTTACAGGGTATGGAATTTCAATTCCCGAAATATGATGACGCTGAAACGATTTACGGAGATTTGGTAGAGAGAATTTCTGCTGACATCAATTCACTGAATACTTCTGGAGCAGGCTTCGGTGATGCAGATATTATTTATAATGATGATATTTCTAAGTGGAAAAAGTTTGCAGCTTCAATCAAATTGAGATTAGGAGTTACACTTCTTGACAAAAACCCGGGTACTGCACAGACCATTATCTCACAAGCGGTTTCTGCAGGAGTTTTTACATCTAATGATGATAACTTCCAATTGAACTATTTGTCTGCTTCTCCATATACCAATCCTGTTTATGAAGATTTGGTATTGAGCGGTCGTCAGGATTATCTACCTGCCAACACAGTTGTAGATTATATGAATAATTTAAATGACCCGAGAAGAGCAGTTTACTTCCAGGATGTTAATGGAGCTTACATTGGTGGCCCTTATGGTACATCAATCCCTGGTGGTACTTATGGAGATTTTTCACACGAAGGAGAAATTTTCTATACTGCTACTATGCCCGGTGTATTGCTTGACTATGCTGAAGTTGAATTTATGTTAGCTGAAGCTAAAATGAAAGCAAATGACCCAAGTGCTGTTGGACATTACAACAATGCAGTGATGGCAAATATGGAGTATTGGGGAATTGACTCAGGAGATGCTTCAACTTATCTGTCTAACAACGCATGGAATGGTTCAGATGCTGACCAACTTGCAATGCAATTCTGGTTGGGTATGTACGACAAAGGCTGGTCTGGATGGAATGTTTGGAGAAGATTTGACAAACCTGTATTGAATGTTGCTATCGACTTTGGAGAGCCGGTTCCAACGAGATATACCTATCCGTTGTCAGAAAGCTCACTGAATCCTTCATCATACAATGAAGCAGCTAGCGCAATTGGTGGAGACACCAAAACAACCAAATTATTTTGGGATATGCACTAATTCTCATTTTATAGAATTTAAAAAGAGCCGCCCTTTGGGGTGGCTTTTTTTATACATTAATTTTGACAGCCTTAATTAGGAAAGTTTAACTTTGTATAAACGAAAACAATCAATGCAGCCACTTGCAGAAAGAATGAGACCCAAAAACCTGGATGAATTTATCAGTCAGAAACACCTTCTTGCCGATAATGCTCCCATCCGGATTATGATTAATTCGGGACATATCGCATCAATGATATTCTGGGGACCTCCGGGAACAGGAAAAACTACGCTTGCACAAATGTTGGCAGTTCTATCAGGAAGAACTTTCTTTGAACTGAGTGCAATTAATTCAGGCGTAAAAGAAGTCAGAGAAGTAATTGACAAAGCAAAAAATCAAAATCTTTTCAGCTCAGGCAAACCGCCAATTCTTTTTATCGATGAAATCCATCGTTTCAACAAATCACAACAAGACAGTTTACTTGGAGCTGTAGAAAAAGGTTGGGTTACGCTAATTGGTGCCACTACGGAAAATCCGAGTTTTGAGGTTGTACCTGCACTACTCTCCCGTTGTCAGGTATATATCTTGAATTCACTCAGCAAAGATGATTTGATAGAATTAATTAAAAGAGCAATTCAAACCGATGAGATTCTAAAAAATAAAGAAATAAAAATCAAAGAAACCGATGCTTTAATCAGATATTCGGGTGGAGATGCAAGAAAATTACTCAACGGACTCGAATTGTTGGTCAATAGTTTTGGTGATGAAATCATAGTGATAGACAATGAAAATACAACAAAACACATCCAGCAAAATCTTTCGAGGTACGACAAAACCGGTGAAGCACATTATGATATAATTTCTGCATTTATTAAATCAATTCGTGGGTCTGACCCAAATGCAGCAGTTTATTGGTTAGCGAGAATGGTTGAAGGCGGTGAAGACTTAAAGTTTATCGCCAGACGAATGCTGATTCTTGCTTCTGAAGACATCGGAAATGCAAATCCGACGGCTTTTGTTCTTGCCAACAACTGTTTTCAGGCAGTTTCAGTTATAGGTTATCCTGAATCGAGAATAATCCTAAGCCAATGTGCAGTTTATCTCGCCAATTCTCCAAAAAGCAACTCGACTTATGAAGCTATCGGAAAAGCACAGCAGATTGTCAGACAAACCGGTGATTTACCTGTTCCGCTTCATTTGAGAAACGCACCTACCAAATTAATGAAACAACTCGATTACGGTAAAGATTATAAATATGCCCACGCCTATCAGGATAATTTCGCAGAACAGGAATTCCTGCCTGATGAAATTTCAGGTACAACGATTTATGAACCCGGAAACAATAAGAGAGAACAAGCAGACAAGGCTGAACTAAATAAAAAGTGGAAAGGAAAATACGGGTATTGAATGGAGAATGGACAATTGATAATTGATAATGGAGAAATAAAAAGTTCAATTTTTTTATCATCCTTTACCCGTTTTAAAGCTTATAAATCATACTAAATCAGATAAAACAGATAATATAAAAAAAGCTAATCAACTTATATATAATTGATTAGCTTTTTATATTGCGACCGCGGAAGGATTCGAACCCTCAACCCTCGGAGCCGAAATCCGATATTCTATCCAGTTGAACTACGCGGCCATTTTGGGAATGCAAAAGTAATGAAAATTATAATCCCAAAACTTTTATTCCTTGTTCAAAAATGATGTCGTCAGGAATTTTTGCTAATTTTAGTTTATCCAAATCTTTCTGAAGTTCCGGGCTTATAATTCCTTTTTCTTTGGTCAGCTGTACTACACCTTCATAATCTCCATTGCCCTGAAGTGTCAAAATGAGTTCAGAAAGGCTTTCTATCGCTTCTTCCATTTCATCGAAATTCACCCTGTAAGTTCCTTTTTCGGTTCTTTCAAAAGCATTTTTCTCTTGAAAATAATTGAAACAAATCATGTTGGCAGTACCATGTGCACTTGCCCCAAATCGAATTGAACGAAGAATTCCTGCAAGAAATGTCACCATATAATCCTCTTTGTTTCCTTTGATTTCTCCTTTTTCGATAAGACTCAAAACCATATACAAACCAAGAATATCAGCTTTTCCTTCTTCCAGATGTGACTGCTGTTCTTTCAATGCACTACGAACTGAACCTTTTCCGTTTATCGTATTTTTAATTCCTAATCCGTGAGCAACTTCGTGAAACATCACATTGCTGAAAAACGCATCAAAATTTACCCTTTGTCTCTGACTCTCATCAATCAACACATTTGAAATTGGCAAAAGAATTTTATCAAATTTTGCCTGCATTGTATTTTTTAGTTGCAATCTTCGAGTACCTTTTTGCAATTGGACTTTCTCATCATTTGGTAAATTAATCGCAATTGTTTTTCCACCTGCATTGCAATCACCTGCATAATAAATTACATCATAAGCGTTTAAATCTGACTCAGTTCCGGGTGATTCGGTTTTGTATTGTTTGGGAACCGGGAGTTCACTTTGAAGTTCCGGAAGAAAACTCACAAATCTTTCAAGTTTCTTTGACCATTCCAAATCTTTGACCAGCACATAGGCAGAATGAGATGCTTTGTAACCAAAAAGTTCATCTTCATAGGTTTCAATAGGCCCGATTACCAAATCCAACTTACTGGTTTTCATATCCATCCATGCAATGTCACTTTCAAAATACTGATCTTTTTCAAGTGCCTCAGCTCTCAGAAGCAGATATTTTTTTAAACCTTCGTCATCGGCATAAGTGGCTGCTCTTCTCAATAACTCACTCGCTTTTTGAGTTCTTCTTTTGAAAAATTCATGGTAAGGAATAGTGTATAATTTACCGGATTCATCTCTTCTTACAATTGTATAAAGACTTTTACCATCTTTCAGATTTGCTTTTTCGAATTCCTCCTTGGTCATATCTGACGGATAAAAATTCGCACCCGGAAATTTGGGACCAAATCCAGGCACAAATGCTTTCATATCGTCTAATCTGTCCCACGGGCCATAATTGATTTCTACATAATTTCTTAAATTTTCCGGAGTTTGACTCAGTAACTCGTTTTTATCGCCGTAAGCTTCTATCCAATAAATTTCGTCCATTATGTCGGCTGCCTTGATAAACAGAATGAGCATAGCTTTTTCTCTTTCTGTCAGATTATCGATATCAGTAGTCAGTTGAACTCTGGCATAGGTCTTCAGTGAATCTCCACTGACTACAATTTCATTGTTGCCAGAATTCTCAGAGTTTTTTTTATTTTCAATTTTGTTACAGGCTGTAGTAATTAATAAACCCAAAATTAATGCAATGCTTGCAGTCCATCTTATCATCCTTTCTAAAAGCTTAATTTCTCAAAAATACAAAATTATTAAAAGTATTGAAAAATATTTTTTATCTGATTTTGATTTTAATGAAAATTATGAATGAATAATTGAAAAAAAAAGCTCCTGATTACTCAGAAGCCTTTTGGGTGGCTGATGGGACTCGAACCCACGACATTCAGAACCACAATCTGACGCTCTAACCAACTGAACTACAGCCACCGTTTTATTGTGGGTGCAAATATAAGCTTTTTTCTATATCAATTTAAAATTTTTACACAAAGCATTCAAAATCTTTTATGCCTAAATATCCTTTTGTCATAAAGCCCTCGCCTGCTTCGGTTCCTATCAACATACCTAAATCTCTGGCTCTGTTTTCGATACTGTTTTGAAAAAGGCTTGATGAGATTGGAGTTTCAGGTTCTTTACTGTCTGGGTCAAAAAACTGGGTCTTGTATGCAAAAACTGCTTTATTCTTTTTTTCAATGTATCCGGTTACATCGAGCACAAAATCAGGTTTCAGCGGATACCATTGTATATAGTGAAAAATATGTTTTGGCCGCCAGGCATCCTGACCGATATCTATTTTTCTCAATCCCGATAAAAAACAGGCTTTCTCAACCAGATAAGCTCCCTTACCGTGGTCGATATGTCTGTCTTCAAGTGCATTGGCAAGCACAATTTCCGGTTGGTATTTACGGATGATTTTGATGATTTCAATTTGATGAGCTTCATCGTTTACAAAAAAACCATCTCTAAAACCTAAATTTTCTCTGACTTCTACACCGAGGATTTGAGCTGCATCAGCAGCTTCCTGTTTCCGGGTCTCAGCTGTTCCACGCGTACCCAATTCTCCACGGGTCAAATCTAAAATACCTACTTTTTTACCGGTTGCAACCATTTTTGCAACAGTCGCTCCGCAACCAAGCTCTACATCATCAGGATGAGCTCCTATTGCTAATATATCTAATTTCATTTCTTATTGTATGTTGTATTCTTGTATAATGTAATTATTGATTGAATCGATACATTTCTCAATGGCTAAATTACATTTTCTTTGTGAGTTTTGAAGAATAAAGATCTGAAAAGCTTGTGTTCATATACAATAAAAATTTTATTACAGTTTAAATGAAATTTATTATTCAAACTAAATGAAAGATGTTTTTCATTTATAATGAAAGATGTTTTTCATTACAAATGAAAAAAGATTTATATTTGCATTGTAAAATAAAAAATCATGGTTCGTCAGGAACAAATACAAGAAGTAATACGCATGCAAAAAGACCGATTTTTGGATAAAAATGTTTCATTATTGCGTACTGATTTAACAAAAGTACCTATAGTAGAGAATTTTACAACCATCATAACGGGAATAAGAAGATGCGGAAAAAGTACGCTGTTATTGCAATTGCTCAAAGAACATTATGAAAGCGCACTTTATTTGAATTTTGAAGACATTCGTTTGGCGGGTTTTGAGTATTCTGATTTTGTTCGTTTGAAGAGTGAAATAGACCGTCAAGACCAAAAAGTGTTATTTTTTGATGAAATACAATTGGTTGAAAAATGGGAAATATTTGTCCATCAGTTGCTGAACGAAGGCTACACCGTATTTGTCACAGGTTCTAATGCTTCGTTACTGAGCAGAGAAATGGGTACACATCTAACCGGCAGACATCTTTCAATGGAATTGTTTCCATTTTCGTATTCCGAATTTTTGGATTTTCACAACATCAAATCATCTGAAAAAAGCGTTGCCGATTATATGAAAACAGGTGGAATGCCAGAATTTGTAAAAACGGGACAATCCCTGATTCTGAATTCTCTTACAGATGACATTGTAGTTAGAGACATAGCCATCAGACACAACATTCGTGATGTTTATCCATTGAAACAATTAGCAGTGTATTTGATTTCTAACATAGGCAAACCTGTCTCAGCCAATAAATTGACCGGAATATTTGGCATCAAATCGGCTACAACCCTATTGGAATATTTTGATTATTTTCAAGATAGTTATCTTTTGGAGTTTGTACCTCAATTCAGCTATTCATTAAGGGCTCAAACACGAAACCCAAAAAAAGTTTACACTATCGATACCGGATTTATAGAAGCTGTTTCGCTTTCGTTTTCTGAAGACAACGGACGGAAATTTGAAAATATGATATATCTGCATTTGAGAAGAAAATATCGGGAATTGTACTATTTTAAAGATAAAAGCGAGTGTGATTTCGTAGTTTTTGAAAAAGACAAACCAATTCAACTTGTGCAGGCATGTTATGAAATCAACGACGAAAATTTTGAAAGAGAATACAACGGTTTAAAAAAAGCTATGGAATTTTTTGACCTTAAAGATGGTGTAATTGTTACAATAAATCAAAAAGATGAATTCAATGAAAATGGCTTCAAAATCAACTTAATTCCAGCCTATGAATTTCTAATTTAAAAGCAAATTCTTAGTTTCTTTCAATCCATTTAATGATTTTTTTGCTGTCAGGTTTTGTGATTGAATAGAAATAATCTTCAAAAGTTCCATCTTCGTTGATAATGTATTTCTGGAAATTCCATTTCACCGAAGAACTTTTTTTACCGTTGATAGCTTTATCGGTCAGAAATTTATAAATAGGTGCCATTTCATCACCGGTCACTTTGATTTTGCTCATCATTGGAAAACTCACTCCATAATTCATTTGACAAAATTCAGCAATTTCCTGATTTGTTCCCGGATCTTGTTGACCGAAATCATTGGATGGAAATCCTATAATCACAAAATTTTGATCTTTATATTTCTCATACAAATCTTCTAATCCTTCAAACTGTGGAGTAAATCCGCATTTGGATGCAGTATTGACAATCAGGATTTTCTTACCCTTCAGTGAAGCAAAATCAAATTCGTTGCCATTGATATCTTCTACTTTATAATCATAAATTGTATTCATTTCTTGATTGTTTTGGCTTTTACAGTTTGTCATTACAAACAGTAAAAGAGTGAAAATTAAAACTCTCATAAATCAGCTGCT
>CAYFWH010000009.1:19036-19525 GCA_964346785.1 uncultured Weeksellaceae bacterium
AATTTCCGTTCTCTGAAAAATACAATTAGTGTCAGTAAAACCATTGCTGAAACGGTATAGTAAATCCAAGCCGGAACCGGAATCGGATCACCTGCCGCATAGGAATGCAGTCCTACCAGATAATAATTCACACCAAAATAAGTGAAAATCACAGACCAGATTGCCCACATACTTGCAATATTGAATGCGAGCCTTCCTCTCAAACCGGGAACTATTCTGAAATGTAGTACCACCGCATAAACGAGAACCGATATGAAAGCCCAAGTTTCTTTTGGATCCCAGCTCCAGTATCTTCCCCAACTTTCGTTTGCCCACATTCCGCCGAGAAAAGTACCAACGGTAAGCGCAAAAATACCGATTTCGGCAGCCATTTCATTTACAATCGTCAGCTCTTTGACGGAATGCTTAATTTTTTTAGTCGGATTAATCGACATCATAATCAATGAAATTATTGACACGACCGCCGACAAGCCAAAGAATCCGTAACTC
>CAYFWH010000009.1:19535-26868 GCA_964346785.1 uncultured Weeksellaceae bacterium
TCAAAACCGGCTCAAGTGGTGTAATCTGTGGGTCGAGCATTGCGCCACCGTGTGCAAAGCCCATCATAATCATCGCTACCAATGCGCCTGCCGCAGGAATAAATGCGTTTCTGTTCTTGTAAAGTAATAACCCTGAAAACACACCAACAGCAGAAATAAAGACAATTGCCTCATAGCCATTACTCCATGGAGCATGTCCCGATAAATACCATCGAACACCCAGTGCAAAAAGATGAACCAATAATGTTGCAATCATCAATCCAATGAATATTTTGGTGAACAGGTGAACAACCTTGCCGAAATTCTTTTTTGTATCAGTCAGGACTTCAGCAAAAGCCAAAATCACAAGTAAAATTCCGAGCATACTGTAAACAATCATCAGCCAAAGAAATACATTGGCTTTGTTGTACATGACTTCCAGATTGATTTTAGTTTCAGATGGCACAACATTTTTTCCCCATTCGTGCTGGTATTCATTAATCAGTTTCAATTGTTTATCAGCCTCATCCCAGTTTCCGGTTTTAATTCCGGCTTTAAGAGAATTAAAATATGGCGTAATATATTCAAATGCTGTTTTGTCAATTTCAACCGGACTTTCCTCCGAGCTGTAAATCCAACTCGTCCAGCTTTCTGCCAAATCGTTTTTAATCGGAATAACTTTGATGTAATAACCAAGAACGATGTTGTTGAAGATGTTGAATCGCTCTGTCAGACTGATAATCTCCTTGTCATAATTCGATTGTTCTGCCTGTCGTTTGCTGAACGCTTCATTGTATTCTTTTTCAAATTTATATTGACCGGTCATCATATCCATCAGACTGATGTAGGTTGTATATCCATCTTTGTTGGCTTTGGTTTGTTTTTTTAGTAAATCACCACCTTTAGAACCAACTTTAATAATTGGTTCATTGACCCAGACGCTCGGATCGATTTGCATTGATAAAAACCATTGCTCAGCGCTGATAACTTGACCGTCTTTGGCTGTGTACTTATCTTTTTTATAAATCTTTCTGAGTAATTCCAGCACATGGGTATTCATCGGCTTGATTCTTCCCTGAAAATCCTGAACCATCAGATGACCAAATTTATCAGCATGTTCCGGATTTATTATTGCATGGTCACCAAGTTCACCGGGAACGGCAAACTGAGAAGCCGGAGTTATAGGTTTTTCATGTGTGTGTTGTTCGGTTTCTTGTACCAATGGTGATTTCTGAACTGAATCCTGAGCATTTGTAAAACCAAAAGCAAGCATAAACGGAATCAGCATAGCAGCTTTTCGGTGCATGTTTTTTAATCTTTCATTTAATTTCCAGAAATGAGTACCACGCCAGAAAAGTGTAACAAACATTCCTGTAAACAGGAAGAAGTAGCCGAGATAAGTAATATTTGTTCCCCACCAGTCTTTGTTTACAGAAAGAATGGTTCCGCTTTCATCCGGGAAATAACTCGCCTGGAAAAAACGATAACCTCTGTAATCCATCACATTGTTCATATAAATATGATGAGGAGTTTCAACTCCTTTGTCTATTACTGTAATTTCGCTTTCATAAGAAGACGGATTATTTGATCCCGGATATTTTTCCATAATAAAATCATCACATCTAATTGAAAACGGAGTTGTTATAACTTTTGAGCCAAATCCGAGTGAGACATTCAATCCATTGATTTTTACATTTCTGCTGTAACCGGTGATTCCTCTTCCACCGGTAATCAGAATTGTGTCCTTTTCCTGACCTGAGCTGAGTTCAACCAATATTTTTGACGGTAAGTTCTGATCCATCTGATTGGTTTTGTCGCCGTTGTAGTAAACCACTTCACCTTTGAAGATTTCACCAGGAACGATGAAATTCGCATTGTGGATGGTATAAAGCGTCCTCGGATTTAATTTCACAGGTTTATTGATTCCTATATTTCCGGACTGTTCAGCAAGCAATGCAGAATCGGTAACAACTCCCATTTGCTGACCTTCCATGCTCATATACTGACCTTCGAAAGGAGAATTAATCCATAAACTTCCTTCATGTTCAAACAACTGAACAGAACCTTCAATCGGATTGTTGAAACTCATCATCGTTCCGCCAATCTCTTTGATTTCACCATCTCCGATATAATTATTTTCTCTTCCGGTTTCACCCATCGTGATGATGTCGAGCATCCTTTTTCCGGATTCAGTTCTTTTAATTGAATCTTTGGCAAGCGGAAAATAATCGATTGTTTTTAAAGTAACCGTTTTGTCTCCAAACTGATAAGCTTGTTTGAAAGTTCTTTTGAATGGCCAAACTGTATTTTTAGCATTGAAATAAGACATCTGATAGGGATTCTGATCGTATCTCAAAGCCCTTGTCTCGTCACCAATATCGAGTTTGAAATATGTTTTATCACTAATGATTTCATTTGTAGTTTCTCCTTCACGAATAGGCATTTGTCCTTCAAAACTGATATATCTTGTGATGGCGCCCCCAATAAACATGATGATAAATGCAAGGTGAAATGCCAGAATCGGCCATTTCTCTCTTTTCAACAGGTTGTATTTTTGGATGTTTGCAATAAATATTAAAATAAGCCAAAGCATGATAAGTTCAAACCATTTGGCATCATATATCAAAGCTTTTGCAGTCGGGGTATCCGTTTCACTCTCAACAAAAGTTGCTACAGCCATTGAAAAGGCATAGGCGAGCAACAGAACAGTCATGGTTTTTGTAGAGAAAAAGAATTTTTCAAAACGATTCATTTTTTCATTCCTATTTTAAGCTACAAAAATAAGCTAAGTCCAAGGATTATAACGACTGTATTAAATGATTTTTGTTGCTCTGTTTGTGATTTTAACGATTTTAACAAATTAAATTTTTGTGTTTATCTCTGAAATTTGTTTAAATTTCAGGGCTTTTAGCACGAATTAATTAACACACTTTATCAAAAATGGCATCAAACCGAATTAAAACCAATTATCCTGCACTTTATACACTTATTGTAGTTTTCTTTTTCTGGGGATTCATAGCAGCAGGCAACAGTATTTTCATACCATTTTGTAAACATTATTTTAACCTGGACCAGTTTCAGTCTCAGTTAGTGGATTTTGCCTTTTACACAGCTTATTACATAGGAGCTTTACTGCTCTTCATTTTCGGTTCTTTGAGCGGAAAAGATTTGATTGGCAAGTGGGGATACAAAAAGAGTATTGTTTACGGTTTACTGTTTTCAGCATTGGGAGCGGCAGCCATGATAGTTGCAGTTGAAGTCAATACTTATGCGGGTATGCTGCTTGGTTTATTCATTGTAGCACTCGGTTTTTCACTTCAACAAACAGCAGCCAATCCATTTGCAATTTTATTAGGCGACCCCAAAACCGGAGCAAGCCGTGTGAATCTTGGCGGTGGAATCAATTCATTCGGAACTACCATCGGGCCTTTGATTGTTGCATTTGCTTTGTTTGGAACTGCAGTTTCTGTTACTGATGAAGAGATTGCAAATCTTGCACTGAACAAAGTTATCTATTTATATATCGTTGTGGGTCTGCTGTTTGTCGGAGCAGCAGCTTTGTTTTACTTCTCAAAGAAAGTTCCTGAAGGAAAATCTGATGAACCGATTGAAAAATCGAATAAGGCAATCCGAATTTTGGTTGTGATGACTTTATTGCTTGGCATTACATTTACACCGGTTTTTAAAAGCTATAAAAGTGCAGAAGCAAAACAAATCGAACAACTTGAAAATCAATTGAAAACAACCTCTGACGATGCTCAGATTTCAAAAATAAAAACTGAAATAACAGAAATCAGAGAACCGTTAGAAAACAAAAGAATGATGTGGCTTGGCGGTGCATTGTTGGTCGTTTTGGGAGGACTCAGTTTTGCCGGCTTTAGTGCTTCAAAAAATTCAGAAGGTTGGGGTGCCATGCAATATCCTCAACTGATTCTCGGAATGATTGCGATTTTTGTTTATGTGGGTGTAGAAGTTGCCATTGGCTCCAATCTCGGCGATTTACTGATTCAGCCCGAATTTGGCAGTCACAAAACATCTGATATTGCACCCTATGTTTCGATGTACTGGGGAAGTTTGATGATTGGAAGGTGGGCAGGTGCAATTGCTGCTTTTGATTTTCTGAAAGAGAAAAAGAAATTGTTGCTGATTATCGTTCCGTTAATTGCTTTTACGGTAATTATTGGTGTAAATACAATTGCCGGAAATGATATGAGACCGCTTTATTATTATGTGATTTGTGTATTTATTCAGATTATTATGTTCTTTATCAGCAAAGACAGACCTGCAATAACACTGCTTATTTTCGGACTGTTTGGTACTGCGGCAATGATTCTCGGTCTGATGTCAACCGGTAATTTTGCAATTTATGCATTTCTTGCCGGTGGATTGGCGTGTAGCATTATGTGGCCATCTATTTTCTCACTGGCACTGATGGGACTTGGCAAATATACCGCTCAGGGCTCTGCATTTTTGGTAATGATGATTCTCGGTGGTGGTATCATTCCTCCTATTCAGGGAAAACTTGCTGACATTATAGGCATTCATAATTCATATATCATTCCGGTGCTTTGTTTTATTTATCTGACGATTTTTGCTTTTGTGGTTAAATCCATTCTGAAAAAACAGGGAATTGAAGTCGATAACTTGGAAACGGGTAACGAAGAGTTGGAAACAGCTTAATTGGGGAAAATAAATCTCAGTCTTTTCAAGCTCGTTTGAGTTTGTTATATCTCTAATTAAAAGAGGAAAAAGTTTAATTTTGAACTAATGAGAAAGAACTTGTTTTTAAGGTGGTGGAGTGGGAAGAATATGATTTAATTTAATAAAAACAGTTAATTTAAAATTGGCGCATTTCTAATTCTGTGATTCAATTCTAAAAGTCGTTAATAAAACTTAATAAATCACTTCTTAGTAAATTTTAATACCCGTACAGCTTTCGGGGTTTCAATTTTTAAAAAATATATTCCCGGAGATAAATTTTGGATATCCAATTGATTTTTTGAAGTTTTTGAAGCATTAACTTTATTGCCATTGATTCTGAAAATATCAATGGTAATGATTTCTTCTTTTGTGTTGATATAAAGCTGACTTTCTGCGGGATTAGGATAAATATGAATATTATATTCATCTAATTCAACGGTATTTAATCCGGATAAATCGATTGTTTTTTCAATAATATTGTCATTATCACATTTTTCTGCTTTGAGCTTTACAGTATAAACACCCGGTTCCCCATATAAATGCACAGGTTTTTCCTCATCGGAGAATTCACCATCGCCAAAATCCCAATAATAATTTTCGGCATAAGTGGAAAGATTCTCAAAAGAAACTTCTAATTCCTGATTGCTATATTCGAACTCTGAGTGTGGCATATAATCCCATAAGTGCCATTCATCCATATTCTGATAAACAGTCTCATTAACTGCTTCCCGAATGATATCCATATTCTCGACGGAAACATTTCCATTGTAGTCGGATTCATAGGGTGATTTCTTAAAAATCACGGTATAAAAAGTATAAGCTGCAGCCATAGAACCAATTGCCGAAGGGTGAGAACCATCCGAAGAATAAAGTCCTGTTGTCGGATAATTCTCACGAATATATCGCCAAACTTTTCCAACCGGTGAAATAACCGCATCATTAAGTTCAGCCATCAGCATATATCTTTCATAAAGCAAATCATCCATTCCTTCATAAGTACAAACCGGTGGCCAATATTGACAATACTGGCTATCTCCATTTTCTCTTCCCCAAGTCATATAAAAGGCAACTTGTGCACAATGATTATTTTGTTTAATCATATCAGACAATTGTTCCGCATAAGGCAGCACTTCGGTCTCTACAGTTTCCATTGAAAAAGATGGAAGTTGACTTTGTTCTTGCAATACCACAAAATCCCAGTCTCCCTGCTCAATTGTTGAAATTACAAAAGAATTTGAGGAATGTTGTTTTAGGGTTGCACCGCCTGGAGTATGAGCAGTATATATTAATTCATCATCACTTCCTTCTGCTATTTTCTCAACGAGGTAAGGAATGTTTCCGGTAGCTGTATAACTATTACCAATGAAAAAAACCTTTTTGGTTTGCTGACTTAATACCAAACAACTCAGCAATAGAAAGAAAGTAAAAATAAATTTTCTCATTTTTGACTAATTTTCTGCGAAAATATAAAGTTTCTTCATTATTCTAATCTAATTAATATCAAATCAAAAAAACATTTAGCTCATAATCACATATTTATTAACTTTCAAAAATCTTTAATTCAGAATTCCGGGTAGCCAATTCAGATGAAAAAGCAAAAAACAATTATCTTTGATTTTTTATGAAACTTATTTTTCAATTATTGGTTATAATTTTAGGGTTTAATTTTTGTTTTTCGCAAGAATTAAAACCAATCGATTCGATTCAAATAGAAACTGACGGTCGCATAACCGATTTTGGCTCAGATGATTTCAACAATATTTACTTTATCAAAAATTCGATTGAGCTCAACAAAATTGATTTTCAAACCCGGAAAAGAAAAAGATTTTCAAATCAGAATATTTTAGAAGATTTAAACACTCAGAATATTTTACAATTAACACTCAAATCGGGCATTTTCAATCTTCTTATTCTCGACAATCAGCTAAATCAAACTGAAGATTTAATTCATTTTCCGATTGAATCCGATTTTTCGCCTTCACTGATAACTTTAGTTGACAACAATTATTTGTGGGGCTACGATCCGGTTTTACAAAGATTGATTTTATGGAACTTTCGCGAAAAAAAGATTTACAGACAATCTACCATCCTCAACAACAAAAGTTCAGCTGAATTTTATTCAAAATTAATTTATGATTCACACAAAATTTATCTTATCGGGCCGGATGAAATTCTTTGTTTTGATGAATTTGCAAATTTGGAAAAAGTAATCCCTTTTGAAGAATTTGATCAGCTGTTTATAAAAAATAAATATGCCTATTACTCAAAGAACAATTTGATATACAGGAAGGAACTCGGGTCTGCAGCTGATTCCGAATTGATTTTTGGTCAAGACATTGATTATTTTTCATTAAATAAACAATATCTTTTTGTGTTAAAGGATAAGGTTGTATATCTTTACGACTCTCAAAATTTTTATTAAAATGCATATAGCTATTGCGGGAAATATAGGAGCCGGAAAAACTACACTCACACAACTACTGGCAAAAAACTTTAACTGGAAAGCACAATTTGAAGATGTGGATCACAATCCTTATCTCGACGATTTTTACAACGATATGGAAAAATGGGCTTTCAATCTCCAAATATACTTTTTGGGAAGTCGGTTCAAACAAATCAAAGAAATCAGGGATAGTGGTCTCGATATTATTCA
>CAYFWH010000009.1:26878-30086 GCA_964346785.1 uncultured Weeksellaceae bacterium
TAATTTTTTACTCAATATCGCAACATCTTTTTCTGCACATATTTTTTCTTTTATCCTGCACGATATGGGCTTGCTGATGACCCGTGATTATGAAAATTATCTGACTGTTTTCAACCTGATGAATTCATTTGTCCAGGCACCTGATTTGTTGATTTATCTGAGAGCGAGCATTCCGACACTGGTTAAACAAATTCATCAGAGAGGACGGGAATATGAAAGTTCAATCAGTATTGAATACCTGAATAGGTTGAATGAAAAATATGAAGAATGGGTAAAAACCTATAACGAAGGAAAACTGCTGATAATAGAAGTTGATAATTTGGATTTTGTGAATAATCCCGAAGATTTAGGTTTTATTTATGACAAAGTTGAAGCCGAACTTCACGGTTTGTTTTGATTCATAAAATAATTACAAGAATAGAAAAAGGCGGATAAATCCGCCTTTTTTGTGTTTATACTTTTTTATTTAGCTTATAAATTTCTGAATGTATAATTCGTGAACTATGCTAACTAAAATTTATAAGCAGCACCTACACCAAGACTGGTTATGCTGTTGAAGTCTTTGAATGTCGCTGTTGTGTCGAGTTTACTTGAAATGTTTTTGAAAAAGAAAAACACCTGCATATACTCATTTTGCCATCCGCCTTTTGGCTGAAAGAAAAATCCGCCTGTGTAATATTTGCTCAGACTAAGTGCAAAACCGACATCAGCTACAACAAAAAACTCATCAGTAACATCATACTGTCCACTTGCTGCGATTGGCATAGCAGTAAATCCTTTGAATTTTTGATTTGTTCCCGGATAGTCTTTTCCTGAGAAAAAGTCGAGTCCTGCTGTTGCACCAAGGTGTAGATTTTCAAAAACCGGATAGTGGAAAGATGCAAACACACCGTAATTTAGTCCGAAATAATCGGAAGAATTCCCTGACGGAACTCCTAAATAAGCACCTCCTTTCAACCCTTCCTGAGCGGTTGAAAAACCAAATCCGATCATGGTTATGAAAACTGTCAAAATTATTTTTTTCATTTTCTTAATTATTTATTTTTTAGTTAATATTTCAAATATCTCATCGCTTTGTCTCTCAGCATAAACAGAGTCAATCATATCGGCTATTCCCAGCAACTCACTGACAAATCTCAGCTGATTATCAACATTTCTCTGCTCTCTTGAATCTATAGAACCATCTGTTTTAAATTTCTGATAAGTTTGAATCAGTTTTTCGCGTTGTGGTTCAAATTCAGTTTTAAAGTAATTGAAGGCTGACTGAGTATCAGATTTTTCAAGATGTGATTTCACCTGATCAAATACCATCAACGAATAATCGCTTCTCGTATCTGCCAAATCGCCACTCACCGTATATCTTAATCTGTCCGGTAACTGTTCATAAAAACTGATTTTTTCTAAAAGTCTTTTTTTGCTGACTTCCAGTAATTCTTCGCCTTTCTTCTTTTCACCTGCTCTGATATAAGCCAGTGCAATTCTCTCGGTCGAAAGTCCGTAATCATATCTCGGCTGGTCGGGAATCATTTCCATCACAATATCCAAAACTTCGATTGCTCTTTTATTATCTCCAACATCCATTAAATCATTGGCCAAACGGGTGGCTATATTTCTGTAGGTATTGGTGTAATTTCGGTCAGTATTTGAAAACGATGCATTCGCTAAATTATAATTAGCCCATTTGTAGTTGATAAAGTTGTCATACATCACTTCCGGATTGCTTCTTCCGAGTTTTCCGTCTTTTCCAAAAGTTGTTTTAACAGGAATCAATTTATAGTTAAATCCGTTATTTTCAAGATAATCATTGAGCCAAAATACATTTGACGGATCTGAAATTCCACCGCCGCTAAAGTAAATTGCTCTGTCCCAATCGTATTCAGCAAACATTGAAATCATCAATAAATCAGACTTATACAAATTTCTTCTGCTGATTTTGATTGTAATTTCATCGACTATATTTTCTGAATCGCTTGTTGACACAATTCCGTATTTGAGTACATTTTCTTTGTTCACCGGAATAGTAATTTTATCTACCGGCAGGAAATTCACAGCACCTACAGGATATTCAAAATAGTCAGCCAGTGCTTTTTTAGCTTCACTGTTTTCCATCAAAAATTTAAATGCTTCCTGAACAGTCATGCTGTCTTCTATAATAAATCTTTCGAGCGGTTGGATTGAATTGTATAACTGACGGATTCCCGCAGGGTCATAACCCGGATCAATCAGATATTGACTGATTTGAGAAGGTTCAAGTTTCATAATTTCAGCAACGCTCAAGTCCGAATCTTCTTTAAAAAGACTGTACAACTGGCTGAAAATTGATTTGATATTTGAATTCACCACCATAATCTGGTCATTGGTGTTGAGCTGATAATCTTTGTATTCGAGTGTCGATGGAAGTGCTGCTGCGTTGTAAGTACGACGAAGAGACTGCTCTATATTCCACGGAGAACCAAGCAGTGTATAATTCACAATTTTCACATCGTCTCTGAAATTTTCTGTTTCCTGTAATCCCCACAATGGATAGGTGTCGTTGTCGCCATACACAAAAATGATTGAATTTTCATCCAGATTATTCAGGTAATTATACGCCAGCGCATAAGCACCTTCTCTTTTTGAACGGTCATGATCATCCCAGTTTTGAAAGCCCATCAGAATGGGAACGCCAAGACACAGAACTGAAATTATCAAAGCAGGTTTTAAACTGAGTTTCTTTTTTCTCAGATGTTCAATTATTAAATAAATTCCCTGTACGCCAAGTCCAATCCAAATAGCAAATGCATAGAATGAACTCACCAGTGCATAATCTCTTTCTCTCGGTTCAAACGGTTTCACACTTGTATAAAATATAATTCCGACACTGGTCAGTAAAAAAAGTGAAAGAATCGACCACCAGTGAACCGGATTTCGGTTGAGCTGAACAAAAAATCCAATTAATCCCAAAATCAAAGGCAACATAAAGTAAACATTGTGTCCTTTGTTTTCTTTGAAAACTGCAGGTAACTCTGACTGATCGCCCAATCTGTAATTATCCAAAAACGGAATACCACTGATCCAGTTTCCTGAGGTAACTTCCATATTTCCCTCCCAGTCGTTTTGTCTTCCCGAGAAATTCCACATAAAATAACGAAGTCCCATGTAGCCAAACTGAAACTCCATGAAATAATTAATTTGTCTGTCGCGCGACTTGACGATAGATGCTGCCAAC
>CAYFWH010000009.1:30096-30358 GCA_964346785.1 uncultured Weeksellaceae bacterium
ATTTCTTGTTGTACACATACTCCTTACGGTCAGAAACTCTGATTTATTTTTTTCGGGTTTTATCCTTAACATAATTGGCACCTATAATTTTGGTCGCATAATTTCCGGTTTCAGTAATTTCAATTCCATCATCAGCAATATCTGCCACATAGGTTTTTCCGTAAACAGTCGGCCAGTCTCCATATTGAACCCTGTTAAAATAATCAAGCATACCCAGTGCGGTATCAGGATCGTTCAGGTTCATGTGCGGGTTTGCATTTGC
>CAYFWH010000010.1:0-30287 GCA_964346785.1 uncultured Weeksellaceae bacterium
TCTTCCCATTTTTAATTATCATCTGAGGGAAAGCAATTTCTTTCGTTAAGGCAGGTACCTTCGACAAAGAAGCCTCAGCAAATAGCGAAGGTCCAGTATCTGCCTTGGAAGCTATACATATCAAATCCACATCTGTATAAAAACTCAACAACCCTTCGTAATCCCCTGTGAATCTTGTTTTTAATTTAATTTTCAACCCTTTTCCTATCAGATTATTAATAGCTGGTTCAATAATTTCTCTAAATCCTTTCATCATTCGATTGGGGTTTCCTGTCCAACCAATTGTTAAGTATTCATTTTCTCCAACTTGCTTGTTTTCTTGAAATTCATCTGCACGATAAATTGAATTGACCAGTGCAATAGGGTGATTGTATTTTTCATAATAATTAAATAAATTTTGACTTCCTACAATCAAACCATCGTAATGCCGAATATAATGATTATAAAACTCATCACGATTTAACTCTTTAACATCCTTTTCCTTTTTCAAATCAATGCTATTTCCTTCGTGTGGAAAACTATCTGTGTATAAACCCACTATTTTTTTCCTGAACTGAAAAGGGAATTCACATGTATATTGAAAATAATAAGCCATTTCAACTAAATAATCAAACGAATTAATTTCATATTCTTTATTGGTGTTAATTTTAAAAACTTTAGTCTTTGTAAATTTTGGGATTTGTATATTCTTCTTTGCAAAATATATTTTTTTATTAATACTTAATGCTTTGTAAAATCCAAATCGAACAAATGAATAAAAATTAAAAATCTTTGACCAAAATTTATTCAACCGATTCTTTCTCAACAAGTAATCATTTGAAGAAACATAGTAAATTTCATAGTCTGATTGAAGATGCTTTGAAAGTTCTTTGGCAATATTATGATAAGCCCAATCAGGAATATCGATGACAAATAATATTTTCTTTTTCATTTATAGTTTTAGGTATTCTTTAATTTTAAGGTGATTTATAGTTGGGTTATCTTGCATATTTACTCTCAAAACTCTCACTCCTTCCAATTCTATAAACTTCAAAAATTCTTCTTTTTCATTCAACTCTTTTTCAACCAGCTTCAACAACTCTTCCTTCGTTTTTGATTTATGATGCGAAACGATTCTACCGGTTTCATTCTGTCTTTGAATGATTTGATTGACTATTTTTTCTTTGTCTGCAAAACAATAAATCACAGCTCTGTTCTTCAAAAACTCTTTGAGTTCAGCAGGATGACTTTCTTGAATTTTCAACAAGGAGTTTTGGAAATTATGCAAAATACCTTCGTCAGAAAGTATAATTGAATTTTTATTGAATTTTGAAATTATCGCATCTTCTGTAAGGGTTTTGTAATTCCAGTGAGTCATTCTTAACTTATCGGTTTCGAGAATGTTTAGCTTTTGAATGTATTGCCACTGCTCTTTTGCTAATTTTTGATAAAAAGATGAGCCGTCTGCCAAATAATTAGTATCTACTTTAGGAATTGAATTTTTAAAATCCTGAATTGTCCAAAATCTCTTCTGATCTTTTAATAATTTCTGATAAAACGAAGATTTACCAACACCCGAAACACCAATCAATTCGATATAACAGGGAGGTTGGTCAGCTGTGAAGACAATATTTTTCTTAGGTCTCTTTTTGTAAATCTCAAGTCCAAGTACTGATAATAATTTTGAGATGAGTTTTTTCAAATTCAATTATTAATTAGTGATTCAACAAAAATAAAGCTTATTTACTAAAAATTCTATTAAACCATTTCTTAATCCTTAAACTCAAATAATTTGAGTAATTTCGCATAACTTTATTTACAGCCAAAAAGGACATCATTTGAGCACTATCAACAAAATAAAAGACACTCTGGCAGCAAGGTTCACAACCTTATTTTATTTCTATCGTTTTCTTAGGTACAGAATGTTTTTGCTGTTGTTTTTTAACTTTATCATGGTTCTGCTCGATGGTATCGGGATAACTATGTTTGTTCCTTTGCTACAGATTACAGATGGTAACAAACATGAATTGGAAGGCGGAAACAAGAGGCTTTATGATGGTCTTGAAAGTGTTTTTAATTTCTTTCACTTAGAGATTAATGTAGTCAATATGCTGTTGTTGATTGTTTTGATTTTTTTAGCAAAAGCATTTTTTGTTTATTTCACAATGAAATATCAGGTCAATGCATTGCAGCATATTGCCAAAACAATTCGTATAAAACTAAGTCTTGGCCTGAGAGATTTATCTTACAAAGAATTTGTAACTTCAGATATCGGCCGAATTCAGAATTCACTGACCGGCGAAGCTTTTGCGGTTGCTACAGCTTGTAGTCAATATCTGGAGACCATTAAAAACGGGATGATTGTTTTGGTCTATCTCGGTTTTGCTTTTTTCCTGGACTGGAAGTTTTCTCTTTTGGTAATTTTGGGTGGCACAATGACCAATTTTGTGTACAAACAATTCTATACCAAAACAAAGGCTATTTCCAGGGAAATCACATCTAATAATCACAGCTTCAGTAAGCTGGTTATTGAAAGCATCAATCACTTCAAATACCTGAAAGCTTCCGGTAGAAATAAGGATTATACAAATAGAATGATTGATCAATTACACGAACTGATCGACAATAAAATCAAAGTTGGTGTGCTTTCGGCTAAACTTTCTTCGCTGCGTGAACCCATGATGATTCTGATTATTTGTGGTGTAATTGCACTCCAGGTAGCAGTTTTTAAATCAACTTTATCTTCTGTTTTGATTATTTTAGTCCTTTTTTACCGTGCCATGGGTTATATAATGAACCTGCAAACTACCTGGAATAACTATCTCGGCTCAATCGGATCACTTGAAAACATACAGAGTTTCGAGAAATTTTTAGAGGAAAACAAAGAACAGGATTCCGGTAGTTTTTCTCTGGATGGTGTTCAAAATATAGAGTTGAAAAATGTTTCTGCTTTCTATGGAGATTTCAAAGTTTTGGATGACATTAGTTTAAAGGTCAATCAAAATCAATCTGTTGCTTTTGTTGGTGAATCCGGTGCAGGGAAAACGACTTTGGTCAATGTAATTTGTTCGCTGCTCAATATTGATTCAGGTGAATTTCTTGTTAATGACATGAAGTTCAGTAAAAGTAAAAAATATGATTACAGAAATAAAATTGGCTATATCACCCAGGAACCAACAATTTTCAATGCAGATATTTTTGATAATGTAAGCTTTTGGGATAAAAGAACACCCGAAAATATCCAGAAATTCCAAAGAGCAATTGAAATGTGCAGTCTGAAAGATTTTGTGGAGAATCTTCCGTTGAAAGAAAAAGAATTACTCGGCAACAACGGTATAAATGTTTCAGGCGGTCAGAAACAAAGGATTTCCATCGCCCGTGAACTCTATCGTGATGTGGATTTACTGATTATGGATGAAGCAACTTCTGCGCTTGATTCTGAAACCGAAAGAGAAATTAAGGAAAGCATCGAAAGCCTTCAGGGCAAAGTGACCATCTTGTCGATTGCACACAGACTGTCAACGATACGCACCGCAGATGTGATTTATCTGATGGACAAAGGCCGTATTATCGCTTATGGCAGTTTCGATGAATTAAAACAAAAATCAGATTACTTCAGAAAACTGGCTGATTTACAGGGAATGTAATGAATCCCTGCAATCGATTCAACCAATATTATGTTTAATTAATTCCTAAAGGATAACGATTTTCTCGTTATCAACCATTATCTGATTCATCACCAACTCTATCCTCTTCGATTCTAATCAATTAGTTCAGAAATATGGCTTACTTTTTTAATTAGTTTATTGTCTTTGTCAACCAAAAACAATGTTGGTGTTGAGTCGACTCCAAAATCTGCAACGCTTTGAGTATCCCATTGAGACAAGTCTGTATAATTAATCCAGCTATAATCTTTGGTGTAATTAATAAACTCGTTTTTATCATAATCCAGTGAAATTGCAACAATCTCGCCGCCTTCTTTTTTGAAATTCGTATAATATTCTTTAATAAAAGGCATTTCATCTCGGCAGGCAGGACACCACGAAGCCCAGAAAACAATAATTTTCTTATCGGCTTTGATGTCATAAAGAGATTTATATCCATTCACTGATTCATTGAAAATAATATCGGGAACCTGATTGCCTACTTTTGTGATATTGTGCGCAGACAAATTGGTTTTAAGCTCATCAGTTAACTGACAGGTCAAATCATTTGCCTGTTGATAATATTTCTCAAGTATGCTTCCAAACTGTTCTTTTGGCAAAACACTGAAAATCGCTGACAATACATTCTGACCTCTTGAAGTTTCAATATCTGTCTCTTCTATCAATTTTGAGATTTCATTATCAATTATTGAGTTAATTTCATTTTGACTTGAAGCACCGAATATTCCGAATCTAAAATAATTCAGAACCAACTGAGTCATAAATCCGCTTCCTTCCAGATAATCATTGTCATTGATTAATTTATTTAAAATTCTGTTTTGATAAACCGAGCCCATTTCTTTGGTTTCGGCCTGAGCATTTGCAAGTTCAGCTGTTTGAATATAATATTTCAAAAAAGGATGGTCACTTGCTGGGTTTAATTGGGCTATTCTGTTTTCTTCTTTAACCATCGCTTCATAAAACTCATCTCCCGGTTGATAAAGTGCTTTGATAATCGGAAAAATGTTTTGTTTCATGTCATTAAAATTCTGATAGGACTGGTATTTTATATATGACATTGCTGTTTTTCCTTTCCTGAATTCTATATTTGAAAACCTGGCTCCGTGATCATACTCTGCTGTAAAATCAACATCTTCGTTGTCTGTCGCAATTTCTATCACAGAAGTCCTCTGTTGGTTGGTTATGGACACGACACCGCTATATCTGGGTATATTGACTGAGAATTTACCGTTTTTATCTGCTTCTACTCTGTTAATTAATTTTTCATTTGCTCCATTGTAGATTCTAATCATCAACGGCCGTTCGCCAAAATTTTTGATCTCGCCACTGATTTTAAACTGAGCCAGTGAAGAAGTACAGATTAAAACCAAAAAACCAAATACAATTTTCTTCATCTTTTAAATTTATTTTGGTCAAAATTACACAAAAAAACTTCAAACTTCTGATAGAAATTCACATTACTTAGTTAAAATAAACAAAGAAAGTCCTCATCAGCTAAGAAGAGGACTTTACTTTATTTTAATATACTAAAGCTAACTATTCTTTGATTAATTTTCTTTGTTGCCAGATATAGTAAGCAGCAAACATAACAGCAAACACTGCTAAAAATACTACATACTGATCCACCGGAGTAGATGGTGCACCCGGCACTCCAGCATCTTCACCATAATCAGGTGGAGGCGGTACTTGTGCAAATATGTTTATAACTGGTAAAACTAAAAGCAACAGGGTTAATATTCTATTTTTCATCAATCTTTATTTAGGAGGTTGGTTATCTTATTATTTAATAATTTTTTGAGTATATACTTCACCGGTATTAGCAACAACTTTCACTGCATAAACACCTCTTCCGGGCAGATTTATTTCTAAATCAGTTTTTGTAGTAACATTGTCAAAAGTGATAATATTTCTTCCTGTTAAATCATAAACCTTAACTTCTGCACTCACCCAGTTGTCATTGAATCTAACATAGTGTGAGTCATTGTTTTTATAAACAATCGTTGAAGACAGATTCTGATCCCCGGTGCCCATTTTGCCAGAAGGTCCTTCGTTCCAATAAACCTCATATCTGTTCTTAGAACCGTTTACAGGAATCGGGTGGATTTGGAAAACAGAACCATTTTTGATTTCAGCAAGCTCATCGGTTTCATTGTCGTATATATAGAAACTGTTTCCGTCGCTGAAATTCTCGTTGTTAATCTTCAAATCGTTAAAGATACTTCCTTCAAAAAGTTCTGCTTTGATTTTATAAGATGTAGTATCACCTTCCTGTCTGTCAAACAACATAGGAATTGGTTTTGCAACAAAATCTGTGTTTACTGTGTTGATATCCATTTTTCTTGCAGATGAAGTAACATGACCACCGTCTGCTCTCTCTTGTGCCAAATAGAATCCGGTACCATCAAACTCATAATACTCAGCCTCAAGTGCATTTGGCTCACCGTTTTCAACTGTTGAAGTCACTGCAATAGCCACTCTGTTACCGGTTGCTTCTCCGTTGTCATCATACAATCTCAATACCAATTGATAGAAATCTCCATTGACTCCTTCTGATACAGTCGGATTATTTGTCTGTCCTGATTTGCCACCTACAAGCGGGTCCCAGTTTCCGGAAGTTCCTACTTCCATTGCAAATGTTTTCATACTGTCATTGAAATCAAAAGACGGGTTATCACTCGCATCATTCAGTACAATGAGAAATGGTTCAAACGGCTTTACAATTAATGCATCTTTGAATCCTGCCCAAGTTCCTGAATCATAAGTAGCTTTGACCATCCCCTGACTAACCTGACCTGTTCCATTTACCCATTTAGTACCGGTCATTTGTGCCACACCTCTCAGGTTAGAAAATAATTCTGCGGTATTTACCAAATCAATATTTGATGTGTATGGGTTTCCGAACTGGAAATAATACTTTCCAAAATCATCATCTGACCCTTCAACTCTTATTTTATCATCAATATAAGTCTTGTATTTTTCACCATAGAAGTTTGACTGATTTCTCCAAACAGACCATATAGCAGACGGATAAACAGACGGATTCATTGAATAATTGACATGAGCTTCATTAGCCGGAACTCCTTTATACAATAATGGAGTGCTTAAACTGCCACTCATCACAGGCAAAATTCCTGAACTACCGTTTACCAGATTCAGAATAACATAATCACCGGGCTTTACATTGTCACCGGTTTCCAAATGATCGAACCTGAATTTATCGTTGTTCCAAACCATCATAGGTGATTTGTAACGGTTACCACTGTTTGGATAGCCATTGAAACCAAACAAGTTATACATTGCTTCTGTAACATTGTTGTAATGGAATGGTACTGAAAACTGTCCCCAGTCAAAATCATTCGGGTCAATCTTTCCTTTTTCCATAGAAAGCCATTGACCAGCTGACGGATTTGCATCATTGATAATAACTTGTCCGTAATTTTCGGCATCAGTCCATGTGCTTACAAAATTTTCGGCATTGGTTGACGAATTTTTGAAAGAACCATCAATCTTAATGTTCCCGGCATTTTCAACTGTTTTATTTGCTGATGCAGCAGAAGTCAATTCAAAGTCTTTACCAAAATACACTAAGGTATTGGCTTCGACCTTTACTTTTGCGTTTCCGCTTACATATGCATTTTGTGAGAAAGCCAGGCCGGATAGTAGCCCCAAGCCAACAGACCATAGTAAATAGTTGCTTTTCATATAATTATTTTTAGGTTGGTTTATTTTCATAAAACTCCAGTTATATACTGAAATTTGCTACAAATATATGTATTTTTTCAAATCTGTGAAATTTATTTTACTAAATTATCACTGCTGACTTAAAGTTTTCGGGTTGTTTTCATCAGAAATCATTTCGCGAGTCAACACCAAGTCCTTATCCAATTCATCAACTCTGTACATTAAATCAGTGAAAATCTCTTCAGTTACCGCCCTCAATCCTCTTGCTCCCAGCCCCAAACTGTTAGCTCTTTCAACTATGTAATCAAGCGCATCTTCGGCCAGCGTCAGTTTAACTCCATCCAATCCAAACAATTTTTCATATTGTTTAATCAGTGCATTTTTAGGTTCTGTCAAAATCATTTTCATTGCTTTATCATCAAGCGGATTCAGATTGGCTATAACAGGCAAACGACCTATCAATTCAGGAATCAATCCAAACGAACGCAAATCCATCGCATTTACTTCTTTCAATAAATCATCTGAATTTCTTGTGATTTCTCCGTTTCTAAAACCAATCAGGTGTGTATTCAAACGATTGGCTATATGTCTTTCAATTCCCGAGAAAGCACCGCCGGCAATAAATAAAATATCTTTTGTGTTGACTTCAACAAATTTCTGATCCGGATGTTTTCTGCCTCCTTTTGGCGGTACATTCACGATGGTTCCCTCAAGGATTTTAAGCATTGCCTGTTGTACACCTTCACCTGAAACATCTCTGGTTATCGAAGGGTTGTCGCTCTTTCTTGCGATTTTATCTATCTCATCAATAAAGACGATTCCCTTTTCAGCCAATTCAACATTATAGTCTGCATCCTGAAGCAATCTGGTCAGTATGCTCTCCACATCCTCACCCACATATCCGGCTTCTGTAAGGACAGTTGCATCAACAATTGCGAAAGGAACATTCAGCATTCTGGCAATCGTACGGGCAAGAAGTGTCTTCCCGCTACCGGTTTCACCAACCAATACTACATTCGATTTGTCTATTTCTACCTCATCTTCATCCCGGACCGGATTCAATATTCTTTTATAATGATTGAATACAGCTACAGAAAGCACTTTCTTGGCATGATCCTGACCAATAATATAGTCATCTAAAAATAATTTAATTTCTTTGGGTGAGCCAAGCGGTAAAGGATTGAGTAAATCTTTATTTCTTTTGAAAGCGAGTTCTTCCTGAACGATTCCGTATGCCTGTACCGTACACTGATCACAAATATGACCATCTATACCTGCTACCAGCAAATTCACATCGCTTTTATTTCTTCCGCAAAATGAGCATTTATCTTCTTCCAATTTATTTTTCATTCAAAAAATCAGTTTGCAAAGATACGAAATTATGAAGATTTAATTCTGCCTCCGTCAAAGTATTTCTGAATTCTGAAAAAAGAAAGTATTCGTTGGATTTCTTCATCATTCAGCAAAAATCCATAGTGCAGAATGATAATTAATTCAAATTTATATAAACCAAACTGAATCAGCATAGTCAGATGGATTATTGTTGATAAAATCAAAATCGGAAATCTCGTTTTTTTCCAAATTACAAACGGCACAAAAAGCAGTTGTTGTAAAATGATAAAATAACCGATTAATCCGCTGAAAAAAGAATTAGTAACCAAAGGATATAAAATACTTTCTGTAAACTGGTCGTAGTGTGAGAAACTGTAGAAAACAGCAACGCCATCCTGCCATTGTGTGCCTAAAATTTTGTAGTAGGCGTTGTTTAGATAAACCATAAATATATTCAGTATCACAGACCAAACCGCAAGTTTTGACAGGAAGGAATTCTTGTTTTTTGACTGACTCAAACTCAGATACCTGAAACTGTCTGCAAATACGAAGTAAAACAACGAATACATCAGAATCGTATCTCCCCAAACTGTCACTGAATAATTGAGATTAAACCAAATCAAATAACAAATCCAGACCAGAAAAGAAATTAAATTTTTGAAAACACCTAATATAAATCCAATTAAAACCAATCCATAAAAAACAAAAAACAGTTTGTAATTGGCTGAAATCATTGAAAACAACTTACCACTGCTCAACAATGAATTGTATTCAGGATTGAAAAAAAATGACGAGAATGAAAAACTGAATATTAAATCAAAAAGTAAAATGAATCCAATCAGCACTCTGAATACAGACGGATAAATAGTTCTTTTTGCTGTCAGGAATTCATTCATCTGATTATTTTATAACAGTAGTTTTATAAAACACACCTTCTCCTGCCTCATAGGTAAAACCCTTTCTGTATTCCGGTTTGAATGAAATTACTATCGGACTTCTCTTTGCTGAAATTACCACAGAATCAAAAATCAGTTCGGGATTTTCATCTGCATAAAGATTGATGAAATTTGATAAGTTATTTATTGCTCCTTTCAGATAGTCAGATGATTCAATTCTTTCATTAAAATCAAATTCTTCTCCTTTGTATTTTTTATCATACAAAAATTGCTGGAAAACAAAATCAGGTCTTTTCAAAGACTCCAGATAAAGTCTTCTTTTGATGAAGGTCTTTTTATCAAAAGGAAAAGAAGATTTCCTTTCGGACTTGAATTCATCCCACAAATTGATTTCCCGGACAAGTCTGCCCGAATGATAAAAATCGTAAAACACATTGTAGTTTGTTGTTGTAGGCGGTGCATACATTTTGTAGGCAACCGGAAATAAGAAATTATTCTTGTACTTATCTCTGAAATTATCAGACGAAAAAAAACCTGCTCCGTACACCATCAGCCAGTAAATTGCAAACAGTATAGAGAGCAGATTCTTTATTTTCATTGGATTAACTTTTTAATCTCTTGACGGCAGCAGTATTTCATCTACCGTCATGCTTAATTTTTTCAAATGTCTGACCCGAATGATCAGCAATAATCTGATACAATTCCTCTTTCAGTTTAAGGATTTCCTTCAATGTAATTTCCATATCAGAAGCCTGTCCCTGAGCGCCACCCATTGGCTGGTGAATCATCACTCTCGAATGTTTGAGCGCAGATCTTTTGCCCGCCTGACCGGCACATAGCAGAACCGCCCCCATAGAAGCAGCCATACCTGTACAAATCGTAGCCACATCGGGTTTTACAATCTGCATCGTGTCATATATTCCCAAACCGGCATACACTCCACCACCCGGAGAGTTGATATAAATCTGAATATCTTTTGTCGCATCCACACTTTCCAGAAATAACAGCTGTGCCTGAATAATGTTGGCTATCTCATCGTTGATTGCAGTTCCAAGAAAAATAATTCTGTCCATCATCAATCTTGAAAAAACATCCATTTGAGCAACATTCAATTTTCTTTCCTCTACAATATAAGGTGTCATACTCTGAACATAACTATCAACATGTAAACTGCTGATATTCTGGTGTCCGGTTGCGTATTTTTTAAATTCTTTTCCTAAATCCATTTTAAAAATTAATTTTTACAAACATTCAAAGTTAAGTCTTTTTGTTATAAACCAACGCCTTTTAACTTTAATTAATGGTGATGTTCGTGATCATGGTCGTGGTTGTGATCATGGTCGTGGTTGTGATCATGGTCGTGGTTGTGATCATGGTCGTGGTCGTGATGATGTTCATGTTTCTCTTCCACAACTTTTACAAATTCCTCAAAACTTACTTCTTTTGCCTTCTGTTTTACATTTTCTTTGTAAACTGCTTTCAATTTATCTGAAAACACCTGATTACTGATTCTCTTTACCTCATTTTCGTTTTGCATTGAGCTTTGTACTATGTTTTCGATATCTTCATCGCTCAGATTAAATTGACCGTACATTGTCATTTGGTTTTTGATTTGCTCTCTGACAGCACTCACAACATCCTCGTAACCAACATTCAGCTGATAATCCTCTGCAAGTTTTGACTCTATCAATTGATATCTCAAACCTTTCTCTTCTTTTTTCATTTGCTCTTCAGCCTGCTCCAAAGAAGTTATGTTTTCATTTGACTGATGCAGCCATCTGCTCAAAAATTCAGTCGGCAAATCAAATTTTGTTTCTTTAATCAATGCTTCAGTCACTTCATTAACCAAATAATTGTCAGTTTCTCTTTCATACATTTTCTCTGCTTCTTCTTTGATCTTTTGTCTGAACTCTTTTTCATCTTTCACACTGCCTTCACCATAAATTTTATCAAACAATTCCTGGCCAATTGCAGCAGGTTCATTTACACTGATTTCTGTAATGTCAAACTGAACTAATCCGTCAAAATTCTTTTGAGCTTCTTCATCCAAAGCTATCAGATTCTCAATTACAGATGCATCCTCACTAATTTCTTTCAGTTTCAGGACAACAGTATCTCCAACTTTCTTGTTATGGAATTTTTTAGGCTTAGCCAGTTCATCGGTGAAAATATAACTTTCATTCTTAAAGCCACCTTCAATTGGATTTTTATCCTTATCAAGTTCAGTGATTTCAACTTTAATATTCACTTCTCCCTCTTCAGCTACTTTATCCAGCGATTTGATTGAGCCGTATTTTTTTGAAAAGTTGTCTACATATTTAGTAACCTCATCTTCATCCACCTTTACTTTATAGGTATCAACTTTTATTTTTGATAAATCAATTTTAATTTCCGGAGCCAGTCCAATTTCAAATTCAAATTTCAGCGTATCTGCATCCCAGTCAAAATCTTCCTGCTCTTTCGGCAGCGGATTACCCAGCATAGATATCTTTTCTTTCTGAATAAATTCGTTGATGCTGTTTTGAAGTATTTTATTCACTTCATCAAAAATGATACTCTTTTCAAATTGTTTTCTGACATAGCTCATCGGCACATGACCTTTTCTGAATCCTTTGACAGAAGCATGTTTACGATAATCACTCAGCGTTTTTTCTACTTTTTCTTTATAATCTGATTTGTCGATGGTAACGGTTAAAACCGAATTCAATGCATCAATACTGTTTTGACTGATATTCATTTGCTTAAAAATTTTGGTTTGCAAAGGTATGCATTTTTTAAGATTAAAAAGATACTTCCGGCTGACTGAATATTCTCAGTATTTTTGATTTTAATTTCGCTCAATACTTAGTAACTTTGTAATCCTATAAAAAATAAAAACAATGAGTTTAGAGACAAAAATAATGGAGCAGATGAAAGAGGCAATGAAATCAAAAAACAGTATTGCACTTGAGGCACTGCGCGCCATTAAATCAGAAATTTTACTCTTGAAAACTTCAGGGAGCAATCATGAAATTTCAGAATCACAGGAAATTTCAATTCTGCAAAAAATGATTAAACAGCGAAAAGAAGCAGCAGAACAGTTCAGTGCAAACAACAGAAATGAACTTGCTGAAAAAGAAATGGCACAGTCAGAAGTCATTCAAAAATTCCTGCCCGAACAATTGTCAGCAGAAGAATTAGAATCAAAGATCAAAGAAATCATCGCTCAAACCGGAGCAGCTTCACCCAAAGATATGGGAAAAGTAATGGGTGTAGCCGGAAAAGAACTTGCCGGAAAAGCCGAAGGAAAAATGATTGCTGATACTGTAAAAAAATTATTGAACCAATAATTATCATCTTTAAACAACAGATTATCAAAGCACTGAATCTTTATGACAAAGCTCAGTTTTTGATGAAAAAACATTGATTTCTTAAAAGTTTTAACTTTTTATCAATTTTTAACAGAAGTTTAACCTCATTCGAAAATCAGCTACAGCAAAGGTCTTCAGGGCATCAAACCATTATTTAAGCTGTATTTTCAAACTCAGAAAATGTGGCTGGACTCTTCTGTCGTATTTTTGCAGTGCAAATTTGAAAAAAGAAAAAGTTATGAAATCAATTATCACTTTTGTATTACTGTTCAGTTTTATTCATTTCGGTGGAGCAACTAATTATAACAGTGGCTTCAAAGGATTATCCGGAAATGCTAAAGTATCATGGTACGGGTCTGACTGGCATGGTAAGAAAACCGCAAATGGTGAAATTTATGACATGAATTCAATGACTGCAGCTCACAAAAAATTACCTTTTGGAACTAAAGTCAAAATCACAAACACCAGAAACGACAAATCTGTTATTGTGAGAATCAATAATAGAGGGCCCTATATCAAAGGCCGTGAATTCGATTTGAGCCGTGCTGCATTCTCAGAAATTGCAGATTTGAATACCGGAGTACTCAATATAGAATATGAAATTCTGAATTAAAATTAAGCGTAATTTAAATTATAGAAAAAGCTGTCCTTTCGGATGGCTTTTTTTTGACATTAATCAAAATCAAAAAAAGAGAAATGAACTTTACCGTATTTTCGGGTTTGAATTAAATTGGGATGTTCACTAAAGTCAATATTTACAGGATGTTCAACAACCAACTCACCTCCTGACTTCAGCCAGTTATTTTCTTTGACCAAAGTAACCACATCCAGATATTGCGAAGCTTCAAAATCATAAGGAGGGTCAAAATAAATCAAATCAAAACTATCAAAAGATTTTTTCAAAAATTGAAAAACATCATCTCTTACAACTCTGACAGTGTCCTCAAGTTCCATCTTTTTTACTGTATCAACCAAAAATTTAACACAACCTGGGTCTTTATCAACAGAAACAATTTTTTTTGTTCCTCTCGATGCAAATTCAAGACTGATTCCGCCTATTCCAAAACATAAATCCAAAACTGAAATTTCGTCAAAATAATAATGGTTGTTAAGTACATTGAACAATGCCTCTTTTGCAAAATCAGTCGTAGGACGAACCGGCAAATTTGTCGGGGCATTTATTCTTCTTCCCTTGAAGGAACCTGAGATAATTCGCATTTGGTTAAATTATAAAGCGTGAAATTATTTAGAAAAAATTCGTCTTTCAAAGCCTGATTGACATGTCTGACATATTTTTTCAACAACTGATACACTTTGGTGTTCGCCAGAAGTTCACCATAAGTTTTTATTTCTATTTTATTTGAATCCAAACCAAGTTGCTCCATTGCAAAAAGCGTGTAAAACAAAATATCTTCACCGGTTGATGTGTCAAATAAATTATAAAAAATAAGTTTATCTGAGTTTGTGACAGCTATTTCCAGGTTATGGTGATTCAAATTCAAATGAAGTTTTTCATCTTTTTCAGTCTGAAGAGAATCCAAAAAAATTTGCCCAGAATGACAAAAAATAACTGAACTATAAAGTTCTTTTAGTTTTTCAATCAATTTCCTTTAAGTAACATAAAAAATAGCATCATCAAAAACAGTTTCAGATTTCATCAATATATATTATCATCAAATTCTGCTTCTGCAAAATTCAAAAGAGTTTCAGCTTCATCTTCCATAAAACCCTGTGGAACAACACTAAAAAAAGAAGAAACAAAACATACTCTGACCGATTTAAAGTTTCTTCTTAAACTCAGATTCAATTCGAGTTCTTTACAGATTTCATCTTCCCAGTCTGCAAAACCGGACACTTTAAAATCAGTAACTTTTGGTCTTTTGTCATTATTGTTGTCAACGCAATACGAGAAACCTTCCTTGTAAAAAAGGAGATTCAAATTGCTTTTATGTGTTGCTTCAGTTGAAATAGGTATGAATCTTGGAATTGCAAAGATAAATCATTCCTGAATAATAACAATTCCCAAACAGATTTTGATAATTATAAACTGAGATTTGGTGTTTTCTTCAAAATAAACATCAAATTCAATTGTAAATCTGTTTTTATTTAAAAACAGCATTTTACAAACGGTTGATTTTTAAATCTTTAGCCTTTTCAAATTTAATTCAAGTGTTTTACAACATTTTCAGGTTTCATTGAATGAAATTCGTTTCAGTTAAACCATTAAAAAATTTTATCATGAACAATCATTTTTTAAAAGCCACAGCTTTACTTTTAGCTTTAATCATTATTTCGTGTGAATCATCAGCTAATCATGAATATTCAGGTGACGAACAATATTATTCTGAAGAAGCAACCGAGAGCGTTCAATTCAGTGAAGATGAAAGTCAAAAAACACCAATGAGTTCCGGAGCAGCCGAATATCAGAATGAAAACAGAAAATTTGTCAGAACTGCTGACATTTCAATGGAAGTTAAAAATGTCTATCAATCAACAACAAAAATCGAAAGTAAACTGAGTTCACTCGGTGGTTTTGTTGAAGAAAGTAATTTAAAAAGTAATGTATTTTCGACCGAAACCTTTGCGATAAGCTCTGACAGTGCAGTTGAATTAAAAAAATATACAATCAGCAATTATATGAAAGTCAGAGTTCCGCAACAGGAATTGTCTTCGTTTTTAATTTCAGTTGGAGATGAAATTGAATTTTTGAATTATAGAAACATATCTGCTGATGACATCAGTTTGAATCTCGCTTTTAGTGAAATGGAGCAACAAAGATTGAAACAAACTCAAAAAAGACTCGATGATTTGAGCACTGAAAATGGAAAAACCGAACAGAAACAAAATGTAATTTCAGAAATAGATAATAAACAGGAAATTGAAAATAAAGAAAAAATCAATCAGCTTGCATTAAATGACAAAGTTGAATTCAGCGCTGTTGAATTACTGATTACAGAAAAAGAAAAAGTAGCCAAAACTATGGTTGTCAACATCAAAGACATTGATAACAATTACCGCCCCGGATTTTGGCACAATGCATTAAATTCTTTGAAAGGCGGACTGGATATTTTTAAATCATTTCTTTTAGGTCTTCTTTATATTTGGCCATTTCTTGTTATCGGCGGACTCATAGTTCTTTTCTACAGACAAATCAAAAACAAATCATTCAGCAGTAAATAGACCAAATACCAAATTCTCGGATGCACTAATAATTATCTGAATTTTTATTAATTTTTCAAATCCTGCACTTTCCGGTGCAGGATTTTAATTCAATCATAAAATAAGTCATATCACAAGCTTTTTTAGTAAATTTGGCGAAAATAAACTTTGGTTTGAAAATAATTGCAGTTATACCGGCCCGTTATGCAGCCAGCCGATTTCCGGGGAAACTGATGAAATTACTGGGTGATAAAACCGTTATACAGACCACTTATGAAAACACGGTCAAAACGGAACTTTTTGATGATGTATTTGTAGCAACCGATTCTGAGCTGATTTATAATGAAATCACAAGTAACGGCGGCAAAGCAATTATGAGTATTGCAGATCATCAGACAGGCAGTGACAGAATCGCTGAAGCAATTGAAAATATTGAATGTGCTGTAGTAGTCAATGTGCAGGGTGATGAGCCTTTTGTGAAAAAAGAAGCATTGTCAAAACTCACAGAAGCATTCAGAAATGACAGTGAAAAAGAAATTTCTTTGGCAACACTTGCTCAGGAAATGGATGAAGATGAAGACATCAACAATCCGAATGCAGTTAAAGTCAACTGGGACATCAATAATTTCGCACTTTATTTCTCAAGAAGCCCGATTCCTTTTCCAAGAGAAACAGAATTCAGGGCAAAATATTACAGACATATAGGAATCTATGCTTTCAGAAAGGAAGCCTTGCTTGAATTTGCAAAACTCCCGATGAGACAGAATGAAAGAGCCGAAAAACTTGAACAGCTTCGTTATTTGGAATACGGAATGAAAATCAAGGTTTTGGAAACCGGTTTTATGGGAATAGAAATCGACACACCCGATGATTTGGAGAGAGCAAATGCTTATTTAAAAAAACTTCAAACTGCTGAGCGATGAGTTTCAAGAATTTTCCAATGGTAACCCGGGTGGTATATGGTCGCGGCAGTGCTAAGCAGGTTGAAGAAATTGTTGAGCCTGTCAGAAAAAATGGCCATCCGATTATTTATTTCGCAGACCATTGTTTCAAACACAAAGCACTATCTGAAAATATTCCTGCCAAAAAGAATGACCAGATTATATTTATAGATACAGACAAAGAGCCGACTACCGATTATGTAGATCAGTTGAGAAATGATTTGAAAAATAAATTCGGAGAAGTTTCCGGAATTATCGGTTACGGTGGTGGAAGTGTCCTGGATATCACCAAAGCTGTTTCGCTGATGATGACCAACGAAGGCTCGTCGGCAGACTATCAGGGATGGGATTTGGTGAAAAACGAAGGTGTCTATCATGCCGGAATTCCAACACTGAGCGGAACCGGATCTGAAGTTTCAAGAACCTGTGTTTTGACCGGTCCTGATCGAAAACTGGGAATGAATTCAGATTTCACTCCATTTAATCAGGTCATACTTGACCCGTTGCTTATCAAAGATGCACCCAAAAATCAGGCTTTCTTTACCGGAATGGATTGTTATATCCATTGTATAGAATCTCTGAACGGAACTTTTCTGAATGCTTTCAGCAGAAGTTATGGTGAAAAAGCACTTGAGCTTTGCAGAAAAATATATTTGGAAAAAGATGAATGGGATGATGAATCTTATGAAGATTTAATGATGGCATCCTGGCATGGCGGAATGAGTATCGCCTATTCACAAGTTGGCGTTGCACACGCATTAAGTTACGGACTTTCTTATGTGATGGGTATCAGACACGGTGTCGGAAATTGTATTGCTTTCAATCAAATCGAAGAGTTTTATCCGGAAGGTGTCAGAGATTTCAAAAAAATCATTGATAAATTTGAAATCGATATCCCAAAAAATGTTTGCAGTAATTTAAGTGAAGACCAAATGAGTAATATGGTGAACATTGCACTCGGTTTAGAGCCACTTTGGGAGAATGCAATTGGCAAAAACTGGAAAGAATTAATTACCGCAGAAAAAGTAAGATCACTTTATGAAAAAATGTAATAAACTGAATCATCATTTTTTTTTAATATTCATCGGTTTATTTTTTAATCTGAGTACCACAAAAGCTCAGAATGCTGATGAAATTATTGTCCGCCACCTCGAAAAAACCGGCGGAATTAATGCATGGAAAAACCTAAACAGTATTATTTTGAAAGGAGATGCCCTGCTGAGTCTTGAACAGTCATTTCCGATTACGGTTTACCACAAAAGACCCTATCAGAAAAAAGTCATTTTTCTGATTGACGGAAAAGAAATTCTCAGTGAAGGCTATGATGGCAAAAATGGTTGGACATACAACGAAATTAACGGAAAAAACACAATTGTAAAAACCTATCAGCCGGATGCATTTGAAGACGATTTACTCGATTATAAAAAGAAGGGGTTTGAAGCATCTTATACCGGAAAATCTAATTTTGAAAATCAGGAATGCTATAAAATTGAGCTGACAAAAAATGTGAATAAAACCACTTATTGTTTTTCGGTCAAAGATTATTCGCTGCTTTGGGAGGAAAACGCTGAAGAAAAGACAATTTATTACGATTATAAAAAATTTAACGGGCTCGAGTTTTCTACAAGAATTGTAGGCCAGCCAAAATCCGGTGGTGAATATGTATTGAAATTTAGCTCAATACAAATCAACCCTGTAATTGATGACAAAGTCTTTAAATTCTGATTCCTACTTATTTATAAATTTCTTATTGACCGTATTCCCGTCTTCGGTCTGAGCTCTGATTACTATAATCTGATTTGGAAACTTAAGAGACGACAAACTGTGTTCATTTGTTTTCAAATCCTTTTTAACATATACTGATTTACCGTAGATATTAAATACCTCAACTTTATCAAGCTTAAGCAAAGGTGAAGTTATTACAAACCGGCTATCAATTTTCTTAATCTCAATTGAATTCTGTTCAACTTTTGTATCAGAATCTTTGTAAATAATCAAAAAACGATTGTTGTGCTCTCCTTCTCTCATCAGCACTTTGTAAGGCGTCTCAAGGTTATGGATTTTCTTTAGCAATCTGTCAAAAATAAAGATTTCCTGTTCGTCATCAAAAACACCTTCTTTGTCATAAACAGAAATTGCAACATAACCTGCACGATACAATTTCATTCCCAGTCTTATTTTATCATCAACATTAAATTTATCCTTACCCTGAATCGAAAGTTGATAATCATCAACCAAAGTGTAAAGATCGTCTGAAGCGTTGTTTGAATCACTGTCATCAGCTGAATAGTCATTGTCGCCACCTGCAAAATAAGTTACACCGGTCATCAGGTCGAGTCCGTCTGATATAGTCATTACCAACCGGTAACGATCGGGCGATTCTTCAAATTCTTTACCATAATACTGCGGACTGGACGAACTGTTTGCAGCCACTCTGTATTGATTTTTGAAATCGAGTGTTTGTCCGTTTGCAGTTGATTCTGCGCGAACAATAAAACCGGTTGCAGGTCTGACATATCGGTTTGGAATCTTTTTATCAGCTTCACCGGAATTGGTCGGTGCTGCAATTCCGTAATCTGAAATTGCATTATATACCGCAAAATTACTTCCGCCATAGTCTGTTCCCTGCTGTTCATGAATAGCATTGTTTCTGTTGTCCCAAAAAAGAAAATCAGAAGTTATTTTTGATGAATTATCATTATACAACTGTCTGATATCCAGATTAGAAGTGTATGGATTACCCACCAGATTAAATCCGTGTTCTACATTATTGTGAGTTGTTGTGTAAGACAACGGATAATTCAAAATTCCGTTGAACGGCTCACCTGTCATCACCGCATCAATCGTTGAAGACGGAACACTCGATTTTGAAGGTTCTTTGATTGCTAAACCACGACCTGCAATGTAATCTCCGTCACCGGCATTATAATAATAACCTGTTGTTTCATCAAGATATATTACATAAGGGGGATTGTTGTAAATCGTTTTGATTTTCTGACCCGTCAGCGGAGAAATAATGAAATTATATTGTTTTCTTTCATCAGAAAATTTAAACTCTCTTTTTGCAGTAATTGCACCGCTGTTTACTGCATAATCATCATTCTGAACCAGCGAACCACCGCTTTCGATTACAAAATCAGCGGCATCTGATTCATTTTCAATTGACTCATCAACGGTCAGCGCTCTGTTATAGGGTATAATCACTTTTCCGCCGGCATCTACTTTCAGTCTTTTCGCTTCCGCATTGTTAACATTGACGGTCAGTGTTTTTCCATTTGGAATTCTCACACAACTGTTGATGTCAGGCACTGCATTGTTTGACCAGTTCGATGAAATACTCCAGTTACCGGTATTGGTCAAAAAGTCTGACAAATCCGGATTTACTTCTACTGTATCTGTCGAAGGACAACCTCCGATTAACCATGCGGCATTTGCAGTGTAATTTGTTGCATTGTCAGGTGATGCATAAACCTTCATTGCCGGGTCACCGGTATAAGGAATTGTCAATGCCTGATCTGTATAAAGACCGGTCACAGGCGTCCAGGTAACAAGTGACTGTTTGTCGCCTGTGATTTTGATATCGTCGATGTACCAGCTTAAAACTCCTGCACTATTACCAAAATATCTAAAAAGGAAAAACAAGTTATCTGAACCTACATAAGCACTTAAATCAACATCAACAGTTGTTGCATTGATATTTGCTGTAATATTTGTTTTACTCCATACCAGGTCATAATTAGCACCATCCGTTGATACTCCCAAATATATATTTCTAGCTCCGTTGCCAGCTGTATCAAACCTATGTTTAAATTGAAAATTGATTGTTGTAAATCCTGAAATATTATAAGATAAATCTTCACCATCAATATCTACCGGAAAAATATATATTTCTGAATTGTTTTGATTTGTAGTATTAGCTCGTAAAATTCTTAATTCATTAGGCGTTCCACCTGCTAATCCCGAATTTGAAAGTGTTGCAGCAAGATTAGTCGTATTTCTTACAAGAGCCCAATCTGAAGCATTTACATCATTCTCTCCAATAGTCAAATTAGATATTTTCCCTCCGCTTGCAGTCAGTTCAGCATAATCCAAATCACAGCTTCCGGTCGTTGAATGATCTACCTTCGTCACATTGATTGCAGGCGGTGGTGTACTCACAATGACAGAAACCGGATATCTTGCAGATTCACAGGATCCATCAGCTGCGGCTACATAAAAAACAGTTGATTCAGTGACATTAGGTGTTGTAAAAGTCCCTGAATCATCATTGATAACAGCTATCGGAGAACCGCCAAGCGAAACTGTATAAAGTCTCAATTGTGTCGTTCCTGAATTTCCGGTGACAACAATATCTGAAGTTCCTGAATTACAAACCGGATCTCCGGTAGCGGCAGTAACGGTTCTCGAACAGGCAGAAGTGATAATTCCGGTAACAATCAGCGAAAAATTCTGATTACCGCCGGTCAATGAACCTTTGTGTGTTATAGTTATGGTATAGGTTCCGGATGCATTTGGAATTTCGATTTTTTCAAATGGATCCACATTGTTGTCTCCCTTTCCATTAGTGGTCACACCGGTCAGTTTCCAGGGATAATAAGTAGTTCCACCTTTGGTAACTCTAATATCCAGGTCATTTATCAGTACCGGCGTATGATCATTTAAATTACCATAATTGACTGGCCCCGGGCGATCTGTCCAGCTTATTGAAGCAATCAGCGGATTAATCCCGTCAGATTCTACCTGATAAGTCAGTGTTTGACCGTTGTTGATTCCTAATTCATTGATGATTGACTGACTGTCTTTGTGAGAAATTGTCTCTGCGGCTCTTTTGGCATTCATCAATCCCCATCCCCAAACAGCATCAGGTCCGGCAGGGCCGGCATCATCAGCTGTATGCAACACCAAACCTTTTAGGGTTGCGGCTTTCATAAACTGACTGTTCAAATTATTATAATGTTCCTGAAGCAGCAGCAAAGTTCCTGAAACATTTGGGGTAGCCATTGAAGTTCCGGTCATTGTTCCATAAGCTGTATTTGAAACATCTATTGTGGAGTAAAGTCGATAACCATTTCCTGCGATATCAGGTTTGATTCTATAATCATCAGTCGGTCCCTGACTGCTTGAAGGTTCAATAACCACACTTATAAGATCTCCGTTACTGTTTACATTGGCATCTCTCGCATTTGCTACAACTAATGAGTTTTTACTCGTCGAATGACCAGTCAGTTTATCATATCCGTTTACTCCATCCAAAGGATTGCTATTATACGTTGTAGTACCGTCATTCCCGGCTGCATTCACCATCAAATAATAAGGCGCATTAAACATTAGATTATCCCAACTTCTTGAATCCTGAATATAAGCTCCAAAATAATATTGATAGTAACTGGGGGTTAAAACACTTGAATCTATTCCATAGGAATGACTGGATATCAACATACCGTTGTTTGCAGCTGTTGTCGCTTCATTTAAATCATAGTTCCAATCATAACCAACTGCTTTTGCATAAGGTGCCATTCCTTTAGCCTGAGGATCCACACCCGATGCCATAATTGTTCCTGCCACATGAGCAGAATGAGGATCCAAGGTAGTAGTTCCGTCACCAACCGAATACCTGTTATTACCACCAGGTCCATCATATTCCTGATGAGTTATTCTTGCCAAACCCGCATCCCAGATATGTGCTGTCATATTTAGCCCCATCAGATTGAGGCCAAGTGAGCCACCGATATTGAGGTGATTGGTACGGGTAGATCTTGCTGCATCAACATTAAAAGTTGTATAGTATATCGGTGTATCGTCAGCAAGAATTTTCTGAAGTTCTTTATAGGTTTTCCCGTCGTCTATTATAAGAGGTATATTCAGCTCTCCTGCTCTTTTTATAGCATATTCTTTGTCTTTTTCAGCCTGTTTTCTGTATTGTGCACTCAGCGAACTAAGTTTTAACTGATTGTATTCTGAGGTGATTTTTTTGATTTCGTCAGCGGTTTGTGCCGATAACAATTGGGAGATGACCAGTCCCGTGAAAAGTAAAATCTTACGCATCTAAAATTTATTTTATTGAATTACAACTTTCCGTTAGGTATTGGTCAGGCTTGCTGTTGGAAGATATGTGATTTTTAAAACTTTAGTGGCTTACAATCAAATAAAGTGTAAATTTAAACAAACTATTTGAATATGCTGATTTTTCTCATGAAATCTTTAATGACATTCTTAAAAGGTCATTTTGAATGAAAATAATTAATAAATAAAAGGATTTTCTAAATTCTTTTAAGTTACCTTCTCATCCCAATTTCAATCCCTTTAATTCTTCTGTATAGCTCAGTCGCATAATTGTCGGTCATACCCGAAACAAAGTCGAGCACGCCCAAAACTTTTTGATAATCACTGCCTTGGTTATACAAAAACTGATTTGGAATTAATTTGATTGCTTTTTCTTCAGATTTACTTTGTTCAGTTTTCAATACAGGTTCAATGAAATGAGAAAGCAGTTCATACATTACATTGAAACCCGCATTTTCAATTTCAACCACCGAATAATGATTGTAAATATTTTCAACTGAAAAAGATTCAATTTCTTTCAGAACGGTCAGCGCATTTCTGTCATTATCAATTAATTTCATCAAGGAACGATCAAGACTTCCGTCCAGAACAGAATCAAAATTATCTTCATAGGCTTTCACTGTTTTCTGAATCAGTAAACCAATGGTTTTAGCTCTTAGAAAAGCTATTTTTTCATTTTTATCAGAAATCGAATTCTGCCTGTTTTTTAAACTGCCGATTCCGTCTTTGTCAAGTGCATCAATCAGATTCAGCAGCAAGTCTGAACATTCTATGTGACTGATTACACCCAATCTTTGCGCATCTTCCAGGTCAATAATGTTATAACAGATATCATCCGCAGCTTCTACCAGCCAAACAAACGGATGTCGTCGATAGATATCAGGATTTTCAGATTCTTTTATCATCTGAGTTTTTTCTGCTATCTTTTTGAAATTTTCTTTTTCTGACTGAAAAAAACCGAATTTCTTTCTGTGAAGAAAATCTTTGTCAATTGCATTCGATTCACACGGATATTTAGCAATCGAAGCCATCGTTGCAAAACTCAGACTGACACTTGGCTCCTGCTTTCCGGTTTGCACCTGAGTCAAAATCCGGATTGCATTTGCATTTCCTTCAAAACTGACAAGATCCTGCCATTCATTTTCTGAAAATCTGCTTTTCAGTCTGTTCTCATTTCTTTTGAAATAATCTGCAATTGCATCTTCGCCCGAGTGACCAAACGCAGGATTCCCAATGTCGTGACACAGGCAACCCGACGAAATCACATTGTATAAATCGTAGAGATAAAATTGTTTTGATTCTTCTGTAAGTTGGTTTTTGAATCGATTGACTATTAATTCACCGGCAAGGCTTCCAAGCGAGCGACCCACCGACGCAACTTCAAGAGAATGAGTCAGCCGGTTGTGAACAAAAACACTTCCGGGCAACGGAAATACCTGGGTTTTGTTTTGTAATCTTCTGAAAGCAGATGAAAAAATAATCCGGTCAAAATCACGCTGATAAGCAGAACGGGTATCTACACTTCTGTCTTTACCAAAACGACCCGCAGAATAAATTTGATTCAAATCCATAACTGTTCAAAGATAGTGTTTTGTGAAAACTCAATCCCAAAAATCATTTGACTAATCGTCGGATTACACTTTCAACAGTGTACTCACCCAGCTCTCAGCCAGTGGCATTTCCCAGTTTTCTTCAAATTCCTGAAGATTTCTTACACCATTGTGGAAAACATTTGCGTGTTCAGGGATTTCACCGCTTCTTACTTTTTGTTTGAATTCTATCAATGGCAGTGTGTAAATTTCATTGTCGAGATGGTAGGATACTCTCATTTGATCGAGCAAACCAAAATTGAATTCTCTTTCAATTTTCTTTACGATTCTGTTTAGACTATCAAGCGAACAGCCGGAAGTTGAAACTGAGCTTTCGTCAACCGCAATCACAATAAATCGGTCATAAGGAATTGCATAGTCAGCAGTCAGTGCCTCGCCGTGGGTATTCCATTTTGACATAAACTTATCGAGAATCGCTTCTACTTCTGTCAGTTCTTCATTTGTGAAATTTCTTCCGGACTGATATATAATTATTTTTGAGTGTTGTGGTAAATTCATTTTTTAATTTTTGGTCTCCAAAGTTCGTGATTTTTTAGAGTACAAACAAACCCTGTTTTATTCGGCTTTGAGGTGTTTCAGAAAATAATCCCATTTTTTTCTTGAAACATAAATTTCATATTCTTTGGGTATTCCGTGTCTGGCACTTGGAATAATCAGCATATCAAAATATTTTCCGGCTTTAATCAGTGCTTCAGAGAGTTTAAAAGTAGCCGACGGATTTACATTTTCATCAATTCCACCGTGCATCAGTAACAAATTTCCTTTCAGATTGGGCGCAAGCGTCACATTTGACTGTTCATCATAATAATCTCCAACCGGCCAGCCAGCATACATTTCGGGCCACCATGCTTTTTCCATTCGCCAGTCATGATCTGCTGCCATTGACACACCGACTTTGTAAGTTTCATTCAAGGTCAGCAAAGCATGTGCAGCATCATATCCTCCGGCTGAATGACCAAAAATCCCAACCCGCTCTGTGTCTGCCCAGCTGTATTTCTCACCGATATATTTTATCATTAATTCGTGGTCTTTGAGATTGTCACCAAGTTTTCCATAAGACCAGTCTCTGAATATTTTTGAACGACCGGCAGAACCAAGTCCGTCTATCTGAACAACTATAAAACCAAGCTCAGCCAAAGCCTGAATATCATTGTAGGCATAGGTCCAAATCACTTTTGAGAAATTAAACGGAACCACCTGAGTATGCGGTCCGGTATAGGTATAATCGATGACAGGATATTTTTTGGATGAATCAAAATGAGTTGGTTTCCAAATCGCTGCAAAAATTTCTGTTTTTCCGTCTCTGGCTGTTGTGCTGATAATCTCAGGTGTTTTCCATCCTTTTTTTGTCAATTCTGAAAAATCTGATCTTCCGATTTCTGAAATAATTTTTCCGTCTTTTGTACTTCTCAAAGTCGAAATCGTCGGTTGATTCGGCGTTGAACGATTGTCGATAAAATATTTAAAATCCTTTGACACAAAGACCTGATGATCGACCGGTTCAGCAGTTAGTTTCACAAGTTTTTTTCCATTAAAATCGGTTTTATACAAAAATTGATAATATGGGTTAATTCCATTTTCGACAGCCGAAGCAGTAAAATAAATTTCTTTGTTCAATTCATCTACAGCTTTAATTTCCAAAACCACATATTCACCCGGATGAAACTGACTGGTCTTTCCGGTTTTCCAGTCCACTTTGTAGAGTTGGTTCCAGCCTGTCTTTTCTGAAGTAACAAATACAACATTTTCTTTTTCAGCAAAATAAAGCTGAGTTTTATATTCAATATTGGTATCGCTTTCATCTGTATAAACAACTCTGACTTTTCCGCTATTGGCATTAATTTCAATCAAATCCATTTTTTTATATCCCCGGTGATAGTACAGTCCGTACAGCTTTTCACTGTCTTTTGTCCACTTCAGGTCAAGGCCTGTAAAATGAGGAACCGGTGGCAAATCAATTTTAATCATTTCAGCTTTGTCTCTGTCAAAAATCACTGGCAAATAATACATGATATTGGTATCTGCAGGAGATCCACGGTAATAAGAAAGCAGTTCAGGACGATACAAAGAGTCAATTGACCAATTCAGAAGATACATCTTGTCTGCATTTCTTGCATCCATAATTTGTGTCAGTATTTTTTTACTGTTCGGCGACCAGGAAGCAGTCAGATTAGGTTCCGGCGGTGTACTTTCGCCTTTCATGGTTTGATACCATCCGTATTCACTGCCATAGATATAGTAAGGAGAACCATCTGTTGAAAGTTGCTTTTGGTGATTGGTTTTTAAATTTTTCAGAAATAAATTGCTGTTGTTTATAAAAACACTGTAATTTTCATCGGGTGAGGTTTCTTCTTTTCCTTCTTTATCTTTTAATTTTTCAATTTTATAATTTTCTAAATTGATTTTGTAGTTTTTATTCTTGTATTTGAAATTGAGTGAATTTTCAGAATTCCATTTTAAATTTGAAATTGGCAAACGGTCTGTTTCAATTTTATCACCGTCAACCGAACTCAAAGCAATTCCAAAACGAATTTCATCAAATGATTCTTTTTTTGACTTTTCATTAAATAACATTGTATAATACCTCTCTCCTTCTGCCGCATTTACTTTATATGCAAATCCGGAATCATCTTCAAACCACATCGGCGTCACACTCAAATGATAAGTTTTTAAATAAAGACTGTCTCTCATAAAACTGACAGCATTTAGATAATCCTGTTCTGTTGTTTTCTGTGCAGTCAGAGGTGTTGTTGAAACACCAAATATAATAAATGCTAAAACAAAATATATTCTGTTCTTCATATCTCTTTGAAATAAATCATAAAATTAATAAATCAAATTCAAGTAAAAAGTTTTTAGTGAAAATATAAAATAACCTAAACTAAAAATCGAATTTCTGTAATTTCTGTTTAAAACTCTTTTTTAAATCTTGAATTAAAATTATTTTTTTAACTTAGCTAATCCCAAAAAGGTATAAAATCATGAGATACGAAGAAAATGAAGTTTTGAAAAGATTGCCGGATCATTTGCGCCAATATGTAAATGATCAGCATTATGAATCCTACACACCGCAGGATCAGGCAGTCTGGAGATATGTAATGAGAAAAAATGTGGATTATCTTCGAAAAGTAGCTCATGGAAGTTATGTGGAAGGTCTTCATAAGACCGGTATTTCAACCGAAGAAATTCCGAGTATGTACGGTATGAACAGGATTTTGAAAGAAATCGGATGGGCTGCAGTAGCAGTGGATGGTTTCATTCCGCCAACTGCATTTATGGAATTTCAGGCTTACAATGTTCTTGTTATTGCTCACGATATCAGACAAATAGACAATATAGAATACACTCCTGCGCCGGATATTATTCATGAATCGGCAGGTCACGCACCGATTATTGCCAATCCTGAATATGCAGAATATCTGAGAAGATTTGGTGAAATCGGAAGCAAGGCAATTTCTTCTTCAATGGATTATGAAATGTATGAAGCCATTCGACATTTGTCAATAGTTAAAGAAGACAGAAACAGCGATCCGAAGTTGATTGACCGTGCAGAACAAAGAGTTTTGGATTTACAGAATTCAGAAACCGAGCTTTCAGAAATGTCAAAAATCCGAAACTTGCATTGGTGGACAGTTGAATATGGATTAATCGGAGATTTAAAAAATCCGAAAATCTATGGTGCCGGACTTTTATCATCGATTGGTGAAAGTAAGTCCTGTCTGAAGGATCATGTCAAAAAAATATTTTATGATATTTCCGCAGCCGAGGTTTCTTTTGATATTACTCAGCCTCAGCCACAGCTTTTTGTAACTCCTGATTTTGCACACTTGAGCTTTGTGCTTGAGCAATTTGCAAATCAGATGGGTCTGAGAAGAGGCGGGACAGAAGGAATCATGCAGTTAATTGAATCAAAAAATCTGGGAACTGTCGAATACAATACAGGTTTACAGGTATCGGGTGTGTTTACAAAAATTATAACCAACGATCATAAAAATCCAATTTATATTCAAACTCAGGGACAAACCGCACTTTCTTATCACGAAGCGGAGTTGATTGGACATGGAGTTAATACACATTCAGACGGTTTTGGTTCGCCGGTCGGAAAGTTAAAAAACATCAACATGCCGATTGAGAATATGTCGCCACATGATTTGGCTGCATATAAAATCAGAGAAGGCGAAATGACAAAACTTGAATTTGAAGGCGGAATAACCGTTGAGGGCGAAGTGATTACCGGAGTTAGAAACCGAAAAGGAAAAGTTCTGCTGGTTTCATTCAAGAATTGTACAGTTAAATACCATGACGAAATTCTTTTTCATCCAGATTGGGGAATTTATGATATGGCAATTGGCCAGTCGATTGTTTCTGCTTATGCCGGTCCTGCTGATCCAACTTCGTTCGATATGATTACACACCAGCTTGAACCCGGAAACAAAAGAGAAATCATTGGAGAAAAGAAACAGAGACTTTTAGACATTTATCAGAACATCAGAGAAATAAGACAAAATTCTACAATTATCAATGAAGATAAATTGAAAATTTATTTTGAAATGCTTCAAAATGAATACCCTGAAGAATGGTTGCTGCCGGTTGAATTGTTTGAAATGGCACATGCCAACAAGTTTGAAGTTGAGCAGGATATCAGGAATTATCTGACTGAGTTGGCCAAAAAACAAAATAATATTTCACACCTGATAGAAGACGGAATCAGTCTGGCTGAGAATCCGATTTCGGTCGCCGGCGAATTAGCCTAGTAGTCAAATCGGTCAATAAGCCGCCAAGCCACGAAAAGAAGAACAGAACCGGGAGAATTGACAGCTCATACCAGGTAGGATGATGTGGTGTGAAAATCACATCTACATAGGCAATCAAAAAAAGTATAAATCCAACAAAGGTTGCGTATGCCTTTTTTGCGCGATTAACAATTGCAGCTGTTACCAAGCCACCAAAAATTGCACCCACACCACAAGAGACTAAAAGTGCAATAAAAAAACCATCTCTCACTTGTGGCGTTTTGGCTGCGTATTTAATCACTCTGTTCCAGTGTTCATACGGAAGTTTCTGGTAGTCATACTCAATCCAGTTCTCATTGAGAGAAATACCGAATGTAATGATTCCCATAGCAATAGCCAGACCGGCTATAACAGCCAAAGTGTTTCTCAGTATTGTCATAATCAGATATGTGCAATCATTGAAATTTCGATTTTCACATCTGCCGGTAATTTGGCTACCTGAACAGTTTCCCGTGCCGGATAATTACCACCTTCAAAATAAGATGCATATATTTCATTTACGGTTGTAAAGTCATTCATGTCCTTAAGAAAAATCGTGGTTTTCAAAACTTTTGAAAAAGAACTGCCGGCTTCATCAAGTATGGCAGAAAGATTTTTCATCACCTGATGTGTAGCTTCTCCAATTTCAGAAACAATCTCACGGGTTTTGGGATCTGCAGGAATTTGGCCTGATATAAAAATCATGTTGCTGAAACTCACTGCCTGACTGTACGGACCGATTGCCTGAGGCGCATCGATTGTGTTTATTGTCTTTTTCATATTACAAATATAATTAAGCCCCGATAATTCCCCAATCTATACAGTAAAAGCAGAAACCC
>CAYFWH010000011.1:0-2125 GCA_964346785.1 uncultured Weeksellaceae bacterium
TTATAATAAATCTTTTCCCTTGTTTTGTCGTCAAGGTTTTCTAAAAACTCAATAGCTTCAGGCAATAATTCAATTTCGAAATTTGGTTTCATTCAAAACTTTTGTCAAAGATAGTAGTTTCCTAATTAGGAAACCAGGTTTTTTCTTAAATTTTACCGTTTAGCGCCAGTCAATATTTGTTAAGCGTTCATATTCAAAAAAAAGAAGCTTAAAACTTTCCTGCTGAAACAATTTGGTTAAATTTGCACCGCTTATGAGTACAGTAAAACCTTATTCGGATTCTGACCTGACCAAAAAGGAACAGGTTGAGCAGATGTTTGACAATATCTCGGGCAAGTATGATGAACTCAATCATATACTGTCAATGGGTATTGATGTGGGGTGGAGAAAGAAAGTTGTCAAAAAAGTTGGTGCGACCAAACCCGAGACCATTCTGGATATAGCGACCGGAACAGGTGATCTTGCGATTATGATGGCAAAATCAACTCAGGCAAAAATTACAGGTTTTGATTTGTCAGCCGGAATGCTGGAGGTGGGAAAAAATAAAGTGGCTGAACAAAAACTTGATGACAGAATTGAGATGATTCAGGGCGATGCCGAAAATATGCCTTTTGCTGACAATAGTTTTGATTGTATCACGGTGGCATTTGGTGTCCGTAATTTTGAGAATTTGAAAAAAGGGCTGGATGAAATTTACAGAGTCCTTAAGCCCGGCGGGAAATTCATAATCCTTGAATTTTCACAACCCGAATCTTTTCCGATGAAACAATTGTATGGTTTTTATTCCAAAAATATTTTACCCAGAATAGGAAAAAAAATATCGAAAGATGAAAGTGCTTACACCTATTTGCCGGAGTCTGTAAAAGCCTTTCCGTATGGAGAGGAAATGAAAAATATTTTAAAAAACTCAAATTTTACTAAAACTACCGATAAAAAACTTACTTTTGGAATCGCAAGCATTTATGAAGGCTTAAAATAAAACACTTAAAATTTCGTTAAGTATAAGGTATATGAAAAAAATATTTGCATTAATCCTGTTTTCTTTGACCCTCAGTTTATTTGGTCAATTCCGTCCCAATACCGACAGAAGCTGGTACAGAGAAGAATTCGATGACAAACAGTTCAGCTGGGGATATTTTTTGGGAACGAATCTAATGCTGTTCAAAGTTCTTCCGGACGATGAAGGACTGAATGATCAGGGGATGATTTATCTGAGACAGAAAAATAAATTCGGTTTCTCGGTTGGTCTGATGGGTAAAATGAGACTTCATGATTATTTTGACCTGAAACTTGAGCCTGCTGTTCATTTTGCGGAAAGAGAATTGTTCTTTGGAAACATCAACACTTCTGCTGACAGTATCCGCCAGGTCAAAACTACCTATTTAGATATACCTTTACTAATAAAGGTGCACGGCGACCGATGGGTAAATACCCGACCGTATTTTCAAGCCGGTGTCGGATACATGGTCAATCTTCAGTCAAACGAAAAGAAAAAGGAGGATAACCAGGAAGATATCTTCAGAATGAAAACACACAACTTCAACTGGCAGGCAGAGATGGGTGTAGAGCTTTACTTCAGAAGATTTAAGCTGACGCCGTCCATCAAGGGAGTATTTGTGTTCAACAACGAACTGGTTCAGGACAACCCGGGCACCAACCCACAGTGGGCAGGGTCGCTCAAATCATTGTCAACCAGAATGTTTGTATTCTCGCTTAAATTTGAATAATTTTTTGATAACTGAGTCGTTGAAAATATTTTCGGCTTCGTACCTAAATAACAATACAATCAAAGAACCGGAACTATCAAGTTTCGGTTTTTTTAATTATTGTCGCTTGATTTTTGGTTGGTTATAATTAAAGGTCAACAAACAAATTACAAATCACTAATCACAAATTACTAATTACTAGTTACATAATACATAGTACATCCCTCTAGTCCCCAGTCCCGGCCACCCGATTGAAAATTGAGAATTGAAAATGGGAAACTTTGACAAAGTTGAGCAAAGCTTTTTTTTTTAAATCCCGAAATTAAAAATATCAAGAACTGTTTTGGATAGAAATAAAAAACTTTGTCAAAGTAACTCACCCCTAGTCCCTAGTTCCTGGTCTCTAATTACTAATTACT
>CAYFWH010000011.1:2225-30252 GCA_964346785.1 uncultured Weeksellaceae bacterium
CACCAATCACAAATTCCAAAAAACATCTACATTATTCATTGTCAGTTAGAAATATTTTTATACTTTTGCAGTCCAAAAAGTGAAACAGCTGATGTGAGATAAGCTAAATCACTGAATAATAAATGCTTCCAAATTCATTTTTATTCAAAAATTAATAACAAGAAATGGCAAAGAAAGTTGAGAAAGTTATCAAACTCCAGGTTAAGGGAGGCCAGGCGAACCCATCGCCACCGGTAGGTCCGGCATTGGGTGCTGCGGGTGTCAACATCATGGAGTTTTGTAAACAATTTAACGGAAGAACCCAGGAAAAACCTGGTCAGGTATTGCCGGTTGTAATCACAGTTTTTCAGGACAAGTCTTTTGATTTCGTTATCAAAACTCCGCCTGCTGCGATTCAGCTGATGAACTTGGCTAAGGCCAAAAAAGGTTCGGGTGAACCCAACCGTGTGAAAGTGGCTACAGTTAGCTGGGATCAGGTAAGAACAATAGCAGAAGACAAAATGCAGGATATGAACTGCTTTACTGTCGATGCTGCGATGAAAATGGTAGCGGGTACAGCCCGTTCAATGGGAATAGCTGTAAAAGGAGGTCAAGCTCCTGAGTAATCTTTTAAAATTGAAAAAATGGCTCAGTTAACAAAGAAACAAAAGGAAGCAAATGCTAAAGTGGACAAAGAAAAGCTTTATACTATTGATGAAGCCTCTGCTTTGGTAAAGGAAGTAAATACAGCAAAATTCGATGCGTCAATTGATATTGCAGTTCGTCTGGGTGTTGACCCTAAGAAAGCAAATCAAATGGTGCGCGGTGTTGTATCACTGCCTCACGGAACAGGAAAAGATGTGAAAGTACTTGCACTGGTTACGCCGGATAAAGAAGCGGAAGCCAAAGAAGCAGGTGCTGATTTCGTAGGTCTGGATGAATATCTGGACAAGATAAAAAGCGGTTGGACCGATGTGGATGTTATCGTAACCATGCCGGCTGTAATGGGTAAACTTGGACCTTTGGGTAGAATCCTCGGGCCAAGAGGCTTGATGCCAAACCCAAAAGCTGGTACTGTTACTATGGAAGTAGGTAAGGCAGTTGCTGATGTGAAAGCCGGTAAAATTGATTTCAAAGTGGACCGTTACGGAATTATCCACGCCGGAATTGGCAAAGTATCTTTCAGCGCTGACAAAATCAAGGAAAATGCGGTTGAACTGGTTTCGACGCTGGTTAAATTGAAACCTGCTGCTGCCAAGGGAACTTACATGAGAAGTGTTACCCTGTCCAGCACCATGAGTCCGGGCGTACATGTTGATCCAAAGAGTTTTAATCAATAAAAGTAAGTAATTATGGCAATGACAAGAGAACAAAAAGGGCTGATGATCGACGATCTGACCACCCTGCTGGAGGAGTCAAACATCATTTATCTTACCGATATTGAAGGTTTGAACTCAGAGAATACCACAGAATTGAGAAGACAGTGTTTCAAAAATGACATCTCAATCAGAGTGGTGAAGAATACCCTGCTCAGAAAAGCAATGGAACGAGTTGAAGCAAAAGAATTCGACGAACTTTATGGCGCACTGAAAGGGAATACTGCAGTGATGATTTCTGAAAAAGGAAATGCTCCTGCAAAAATTATTGAGGGTTTCAGAAAGAAATCTGACAAGCCGATTTTGAAAGGTGCATGGGTAGAACATGCCGTATTTGTAGGTGATGACCAGCTGAAAGCTTTGTCAAGCCTCAAGTCAAAAGAGGAATTGATCGGAGAGATTATCGGACTGTTGCAGTCGCCGCTTAAAACTGTTGTGTCACAACTTCAGTCAGGTGGTCAGAAGATTGCGGGTATCGTTAAGACCCTTTCTGAAAAAGAAGCATAATACGCACTCTAATTTATTTATTATAAAATCGTTTCGGGTTTTGAGTAACCAAATAATTTGAAAAAAACTCAGAGTCAGAAACAAAAATTAAAAAGTTGTTTAACAAAAAAAATTATTAAAAAATGGCAGATTTGAAACAATTAGCTGAAGATTTGGTAAACCTGACCGTTAAAGATGTTAACGAATTGGCAACCATCCTTAAAGATGAATACGGAATTGAGCCTGCGGCTGCTGCAGTTGCAGTTGCTGCCGGGCCTGCTGCTGGCGGAGACGCTGCTGCTGAAGAAGAAAAAACTGAGTTTGATGTAATCCTTAAAGCTGCAGGTGCAAGCAAATTAGCTGTAGTTAAGCTGGTTAAAGACCTGACAGGTATGGGACTGAAAGACGCCAAAGATTTGGTGGACGGAGCTCCTCAGCCAGTGAAAGAAGGAATTGCAAAAGACGAAGCAGAAGCATTGAAAAAACAGCTTGAAGAAGCAGGTGCTGAAGTTGAATTGAAATAATTCCACTAACTCACTTTAGATACAATTAGCCATCCGAAAGGATGGCTTTTTTTGTGGCATAAAACGAAGCCAAAAGACTTTGACAAAGTTTATATTCCCGAGAAAACTCTGTTTCTAAATGATTTGTACTCAATTTTAATTATCAAACTCCTATAAATAAAGTAAATGATAAATATCATTTAGATGCGAAAAAAGTTTATCTTTGAAAGATGATTTAATTACTACTACAATTTTATAATTTACAGGTTATGAAACAATTCTATTTTTTAAACTTTAAGAAAGAAAACCAACCACCAACAACCTTAATAAATTATTTATCCCAAAAATCACTCTTAATGAGTTTTTTGGTATTCCTGCTCTGCGGACTAAACCTAAACAGCTACGGACAGGAGATTGATACACAGCATATACAGTCAACAACTTTAATGCGGTCTCCTGTCGGTGCCGGACAATCATTGAACACTGAGTCCAATACAAACGGAATCAGTCAGACAAAGATGGTCAGCCATCCGAATGAGAACAAACTCAAGACATCTACTGTTGTCCCGGAAAATCAATCACCCATAGAGGCGATGAAGGGTAAGAAAGAAGATGTATCCAAAAGAGATTTGTACTCAAAAACTTATGTGAACGAAGACGGTAGTTTTACCGCTTTGATTGGTGCAGGCCCGATTCACTATCAGAAAAACGGACAGTTTCTGGACATTGACACCAAGGTGGTACAAAACCCAAATGCTCAGTTTCCGTATGCAAATACCGCCAACCTGATGGAATCTTACTTTGGTGCAACTGCTCACAAAGGTGTAAAAAGTAAAACCACCGAAGGCGAAGTTCTTGAATTTCTAAATGCCAAAATGTACTGGGAAGTAAACGGACAGGCTGTGAACACACAAGACGCTGCCGATACCACACCGGTTATTGACAACGACAAAGTAACTTACCCGAATATCTATGGCAGTATCTCAGCCGAGTACCAGGTGCTGGTTACCAAAAGAGAACTGAACTACATCATTCCTTCCAAACAGGCATTGGGAGTCACTCTAGTCAATGCTGATTATTTGGTGTTTAGCGAAGATATACTACTTCCGATGGGCTGGACTGCGGCTACAACCAACAGAGGAATTGTTGTAAAAGACAATTTGGGAAAGGAGATTTATCTGTATAGTAATCCGGTTTCTAAAGATGTTGTTTTTGAAATGACAATGAGCGAAAACAGCAACACCATCTTTGAAAGTTTTCAAATCGGACAAATGCTGACCGTAAAGACCAAGGTAAAAACCGAATGGTTACTCAGCAATGAAAGAGTTTTCCCGGTGAGGGTGGATCCAACTGTAGATGTGAAACCAGACAATAGTACATCATGGACCGGATGGAGCACTGAGATAGGTGGAAATGATGATGTAATTTTAGTTGGGAATTACCAAGGTGGAGATCCCCCAGCCGGACCAAGCTATCCATTAGCAGGGTTTTCTAAATACAATCTTTCAACCATTCCAAATGGCTCAACCATAAATTCGGTAAGTTCAAATCATTATAAATATAGTGAGCTCGGTGGCAGTGTAAATGGAAATTCATTCTATATTATTGATATTAATGTTGACCCGGTGATTGCTGCTCAAACTGCATATTCGGATATAATTGGCAGTTCAAATTTAACGCAATTGAGTAATACACATACATTTGATAATAATAATACTGGTTGGAAAACTAACAATTTTAATCAAGATGGTGTTAATTTTGTTCAAAACGCATTATCACAAGGTTATGTAGCAGTTGCAGGTTACCGTACAGGAAGTGGTTGGGGGATTAAACATTATTCACGATTTTATGGTTATTCATCGAATAACTATAAGCCTTATTTAAGAATTGATTACACCGAACTGACAGGATGTACAAGTGGTGATGCAAATAATAATAATAATGATAGCATTACACCAAATTGTACAGGGACAGATGTGTTTATAAAAGAAACACAAGCAGGAAGATTTACAAGAGTAACTTTGACAGAAGGCGTACAATACACTTTTTCTTCCAGCGTAGGCACCGATTTTTTAACCATTACTAACAACCCACCGGGCAATGGCGGCAATCCGACAATTATTTTCGCATCCGGCATTAGCAATAGTGGCGTAACCTATACGCCAACTACTTCAGGTACATATAGATTTTATTTGCATACATCAGGTCCTAATATTTGTGGAACGAGTAATGATCTAAGAAATCAGTATATAAAATGCTCTCAATATTGTGCACCGGTCACTCAAACTCCGTCTTTTTTATATATCAACAAAGTAGCTTTTACAGGTACTTTGAATCAATCAGATGTAGTTAACAACAGTACTTATAATGCTACGGGCTATCAGGATTTTACCGACTTACCCGACAAGGCAATTCAGTCTCAGGGACAGGTGGTTAATGTGATTGCAGAGACCGGTATTAGGAGAGGGAGATTCAAAGCCTGGGTGGACTGGGATAAAGACGGTGTTTTTGATAATACCAATGAGCGGGTTTTTGATATGGATGGTTATGTAAGCGGCTCTACATTTTTTGGTTTTATAATTCCTCAAAATCAAACTCCGGGTGATTACAGAATCAGAATAAGAGTTAGTAATAGATATAATCCGACAGAGCAGGGAGGCAAAAATTTTAATCCTTGTGAAAAATTCCAAAATCCGGACTACGGAGAAGCAGAAGATTATATGTTTACAGTAATTGAAGACTGTCCTGCAAAAATAACAGGTGTTAATATCGGTCCTGATGATGGTTACATTTGTGGTTCGGGCAGTGTTCACTTAACCGTTTCAGGAGTGAATGCAACCGGTTATAATTGGTATTCAAACGAATATGACGGAGTGCTACTGCAAAGCGGTCCAAATAATTATTATAACACTTCTGACATTGGACAAACAACTACCTACTGGGTAACCGCAACCAACGGAAGTTGTGAAACGGTATACAGAACCCCCGTAGTTGCAAGAGTTGACCCGGTGCCGACAATTACATTTGATGTGGAAGAGTCTGAAATTTGCGGCGAAGGTACTTCTGTAAAAATCGAATCTCAGGGGGCAAAGGAAGAACACAGTCTGATAGATGAGAAATTCACTTCCGGATTCGGAGTGTTCCAAAATGTTAACGGTACAGGCAGCAGTGATGGTGACTGGAAAAGACAAAACAGTCCTTATCAGGTAGACAGCCCGTTTGAGATTTACAGACCGGCACTATCGTCAGGTCATACCGGTGGTTACTTTGCTGTGGCAATTACAGATATAAGCAGAAATGATAATATGACTAAATATCTTGAACTGACTAATCCGGTTGATGCTTCGCCCATCAGCAATTTAAAACTCGAATACGATTTATTCTTTAAACCTTTCAAGGATAATTATACTTCTTATTTGCATGTTCAGGTTAAGATAGGAAGCGGTGACTGGACAACTATTAAAACATATAATAGTATGACCGGTACACCCGGAAAATTCAAAAGAGAATCGATTGATATGAGTTCTTATCAGGTTTCTGATTTGAAAATCAGATTTAAAGTACATTCCCCTGCTGATAATAGCGGATGGGTAGCAGATATTGCTGCAGTTGACAATATAAGACTGTACGGAATGAGAGATTTAGATGTAAATATGGACTGGACAGGTGTGGCAACCGGCTCAGTGTTCAACAGCGATTGTATAACGCCATATAACGGAGCCACAAATGAAATCTGTATCAAGCCAACAGCAGATGATCTTGAAAACAAAGCAGTATGGAATGTAGTTGCAACTGCAAGTTTGAGCAATGGCTGTGCTGCCAGCGGACAAATAGATATTGTTAATAAAACCAAATTCTGGAATCCTGCCGGAGCCACCACAGATTGGGCAGCAACCAATCAATGGAAACCTGCCACACCGGTTCCTACAGCAGACAACTGTGTAATTGTGAAAAAACAAGTTAATTTGCTTAATGGTACTGATGGACTGGCCAAAAATCTGAGAATCAAAAGTGGCGGAAAACTTCAAATCAATGGTGAGGGAAGTTTAACAGTTACAGACTATATCATTAATGAAGCTTCGGAAAATGATTTAATCGTTAAACACGATGGAAATCTTATTCAGGTAAATGATGTTACAGCCAACTCAGGTTCTATGACTGTAGAGAAGGAATTTAAATTCTCGGGAGACAGAAAACAATACAATTTTGTTACTGCGCCGGTAGATGATACTAATAAGGATATTAAGTCAACAATTTACACACCCAACCCGACCAGTGTTCAGGCGTATAATGAGTCGACTTATTATTTTGATGAAGTCAACGGAAAATATATACAGGCAAAAGGATATGCTGTCAAAGAAGCTCCGGGCACCGGTACGGCGACTGTAACAGGTAACTTCAAAGGAAATATTTCCAACGGTGAGATTTTTTATCCACTTCAAAAAAGTGCAAACGGTGGCGGATACAACTTAGTAGGTAACCCTTATCCGTCAAATCTGGATATTAAACAGTTGTATGATAATAACGGTTCGACGAAGATGGAATCTGATTTTTATTTCTGGGACAATAAAAACAATACTCTGCATATTCAACAAGGTTCAAGCTATAACGGTGACCATTATGCGAAATTTAATGCAGCTTCAGGAGGAAACGGTACAGGAAATGCTGCACCCTGTAAATCAGAACAAAATGGTGGATATACAGATCCCCAAGGTTGTAACAAGATACCGAACAGATATGTAAAAGTTGGAACAGGATTTATGGTTCAGGCGAAAGGCAATTACACACTGGACTTTAAGAATGCACACCGTACTACATCAGGAACTGTCGGATTCTTTGGAAAACCATCTGCTTTTGAAAATGAAGACGACCGATACTGGCTGACAATGACTTCTCCGTCAGGTATTACAGTAATGAACGCAGTGGTTTACTTTGACGGTGGAAAAGATGATTTCTGGATTGATGACACCGAGAGCTTTGGTCCGTCAGATGATTTGTTTACAATCGTTGAGGACAAACAATTGGCGATTCAGGGTAAATCACCTTTCAATGATTTTGATAAAGTTCCGTTGGGTTACAGAGCTTTTGAAGAAGGATATTATTTCATTCAAATCTATGATCAGGAAGGAGTTTTTGCAGAAGGGCAGACGATTTATATTTTGGACAAACAACTGAATAAACTTCATAACCTGAGCAATAACGGAGCTTATAAATTTCTGACCCGACACGGCGAATTCACCAACCGTTTTGAAATTCTTTACCGTCCGTTTCATTTCTGGACAAATTCAGAAACGATCAGCAATCAGATTGATTTAGTGAAAAAGGATAATCAGATTATAATCAGTTCATCAATCGATAAAATCACAGAGGTTGAAGTCTTTGATTTAAACAGCCGTTCGGTTTACAAAAAGACAGGTGTTAATTCAAAAGAACACAGTTTGAGTGCATTGAGCTTTAAAAATCAGATAATTGTAGTAACCGTAAAAACCGACAAAGGTGAATTTGTAACCAAGAAATTCGTAAATAATTAAAACTAAAAACTTTGCCAAAGTTCTAAACTTTGGCAAAGTTTTCTACAAAATCCCTTCTCTGAGCGTTTTGCTGACTGCTTCGGCCTGAGAGTGTACGCCGAGTTTTTCATAAATATTTTTGATATGTGTACTGACCGTACCTGTTGAAATACCCATATTTGCGGCAATCATTTTGAAACTGTTGCCGTCGGTCAGTGACTGTAGAATTTCTTTTTCTCTCGCTGTCAGTGCATAATCAGTATCATTTTTTTTCTGGCTACTGATGTGGTTGAGCACGAGTCTGGCTACAATCGGGGACATTGGTGCGCCGCCTTCAATTGCTTCCTGAATCGCAGGCAAAAGCTGGGTGGTGATATGCTGTTTGAGAATATAGCCGGTGGCACCTTCAGAGATTGCAGTTAGGATGTGTTGGTTATCTTCAAAAACGGTCAGCATGATTACCGGCAAATTGGGATAAACCGAACGAACTCTTTTCAGTCCTTCTATTCCGTTGACGATTGGCATATCTATATCCATCAGCAAAATATCGGGTTTGAATGTCTTGAGATGTTCAAGCACAAATTCACAATTTTCAAAGGCTGCGAGAAGCTCAAGTTCTTTTGAAAACTGAACCAACAGTGAGAGGCTTTTTCTGAGTTCACTATTGTCTTCGAATATTATAACTTTTGTTGGCATTTTATTGTTTTATTCAAAATTCAGTAAAATAATTTTTTGAAACAATACCCTTTTTAGGGTAGAGGGAATTTCAAATCAATGGTTGTTCCTTCATTTTCTTTTGAGTTGATATCGATTTTTCCGTTCAGGTTTTTTGCCCTTGCTTCCATATTGTTGAGTCCGTTCCCGCGACTGATTTTGTCAGCCGAAAATCCTTTTCCGTAATCTTTTATAATGAGTTGAAAATTCTTTTTTGTCTGGATGATCCGGATGTCAACATTTTTGGTCTGACTGTACTTTAGTGCGTTGTTGAGTGCTTCCCGGTAAATCATCAACAATTCTTTTCGAATGACCGGACTGATTTCTTTTTTGGGTTTAATCAGTTTATCTTTTAGTGTGAAGTGTATATTGTTTACGGCAAGTGTCTCAGATGCAATTTTTCGCATGTGTTCCACGATTGATTTTAGCCGATCGTGTTCGGGGTTGACAGACCAAACGATTTCGCGCATTCCGGTCGAAACCTTGTTTGACAATTCGTTGATGTAAGTTACCGCCTGTTGTACTTTAGGATTTTCGCCGGTTTCCTGTTGTGCCAGATTGCTGATAATCTGGATGCTCGAAAGGGTAGAGCCGAGGTCATCATGCAAATCTCTGGCTATATTTTTTCTAACATCTTCGAGTTCGATTATTCTTTTCTTTTCCTGAATAATTTTGTTCCGGCTAAACAGGAGCAGTGCAATAATTAATGTCAACACCAGAATACCGGCAGCAGAATAAATTGCGATTTTCTGATTCTGAAGTTTTCTTTCATTGATTTCCCTGTTTTTTTCAAGGAGTTGAATCGAGCTTTCTTTTTTCTGAAGTTCGAGCTGACTTTCAGTTTCCTTTAACTGTTTGAGTACTTCAGGGCCCGAGTTGATGTACCTGATTGTCTGATATTCCTGGTTGTAGTCAAAAGCTTTTTTGTAGTCAGCCTTTTTGTAATAATAGGTAGCCAGAAAATCAAGATTGTCGAGCAAAGCTGCCGAGTCATTTTTTTCTCTGGCTGTCCTAAGCTGTTCAAGTGCCAGTTGTTCGTCAGAGAGTTTGGGTATTTGCAAAAGACTTTTTTCTCTGTTGAGTTCGGTTATAGTTGGTTCAAGTTTCAATTTCTTGGCGAGATTGAGTGCAATGTCATAATTTTTTGTTGCATTTACAGTATCTTTCATTTCTTTGTAAATCCTTGCTTTTTGCCAGAATCCATCCAGTTCCAGACTTGTATTGTTTAGTTTTTTACTAATTACTATCGCCTTGTCGGTATAAACCAAAGCATTGTCAAACTCTTTGAGACCGAGATAGTTGCTGCCAATTACCTGATAGGATGTGGCAATTCCTCTTTCATCATTTTGTTTTTTCTTGATTTCGAGCGATAGTTTGGCATATTTGAGAGCTTCTTTGTACTGACCTAATTTATCATAAACATTTGACAAACTGTTGTAAGTATATGCGATACCTCTTTGCTCCTGAATGCTTTCAAAAAGATTGAGCGCCTTGAAATAATTTGGAATTGAGTTTTTATATTGTTTGGTTTCAACATAGATATTTGCGAGGTTGAGATAGGAGCCTGCAAGATTTGAAGGATTTTCATTTAGATTGAATTCAACATTTTTTTTTGCTGTTTTTATGGCTTCATTATAATTTTTTCTTTTTTTATGAACCAGTGTTGCTGACTGATAATAGGAAGACCAGGTTTTATTTTTATTGGCAACTTCTGCTCTTATTTTGGTTTCTGCCAGATAATAGTCGGTACTGTCGGTATTACCAAGATTGTTGTAAAGAATGGTGAGCTGAGAACAAACGCTGACCATTGTTATTTTGTCGTCTATTTTATCACCCAATGAATAAGCTTTCCAGAAATATTTTAGTGATTCATCGATTGAAGTCCGTGAATAAATAAAACCAATATCTCTCAGAATAGCCGCTTTCTCTGGACTTTCTGGCATTGTTTTTACAGCTGTAAGCAGGCTGTCAAGATTGTTTGAAACCTGGCAGTAACTGAAAACAGTACTAAAGATTAATATAGAGAGCAGTATTCTTTTCATATAAAGAAGAGCTGAGTTTTTAATTATTGTAAATTTAGTCATTAATTTTCAACTCCCGGATTCGCTTTATTAAATTCTTCTGTTCAATTTTATATCTAAAAAACCGGATTATTCAGATTCTTATGTATTTGAATCTGAATAATCCGAGGTTGGTTGGTCTAAGTCAAAAATTTAGTTGATTTTTTTGAAGGTATGTAAGAGATAGAGCCCCTGACCGGTGCCGAGCTGACCGCTTCCGTTGCTGCCACAACTCCAGACAGTGTTGTCGTTTTTTAGGATATAGGTATGTCTTCCGCCGGCTTTAACCGATTTTACATTTTCGGCAACCTGTGTAAAAACAGACAGATTGTTCTGATTGGATGTGCCGAGCTGACCAAAATCATTCAGACCGCTTACCCAAACAGAGTTGTCATTTTTCAGCAGAATTGTATGACCGTCTCCGGAACTGATTTGGGTTACATTTTCGGCAATTTGCTGTGGTGTGTAAACAATACCCGATGTGCCGAGCTGTCCGACTGCATTTGCACCTACCCCAAATACTGTCCCGTCGGATTTTCTGTAAACAGTAGATTCATCTCCGGCAGCTGCTTCTGTTACATTGGAGTCAACGAGGATTGGAGAATTTTGGTGTGAAGTTTCATTGTTCCCAAGCTGCCGCGAGGAGTTGTTGCCACAGGCAAAGAGTTGATTGCCTTGCGTGATGATCAGTGTATGATTGACTCCTGCAGAGACTGATTTGACGGATTCACCGATTTTCACCGGACTCAGCTGGTTGTCATTGTTGCCGTTGCAGAGCTGACCATAAACATTTCTGCCCATTGCCCAGAGACTGTCGTCGTTTTTAATAAAAAAACTAAAATCCCGTCCGGCAGCAATAAATTTAACTCCGTCAGTGAGCTGAAACGGCTGGTCGATATTGTTGGTCGTACCGTTGCCCAACTGACCGTAATTGTTATTTCCGGCTACCCACAGACTTCCATCTGTCTTCAGAAAAAGACTGTGTGATTCTCCGCTTGCAACTTGTTTGATATTGGTCAGACTTTTGACCGGCAGGTACTGACTGACTTTTTCGGTAATTCCAAGTTGTGCATAAGAATTGTTACCGCATACCCACAGGTTGTTATTTTCGTCTGTAAAAAAGCCTGAATTGTATCCTGCTTCTATTTTTTGAATTTTTGAATTCATGTTATTTGATGGATTAAAATTGTCGTCATCTGAGTTTGAACAGCCTGTAAAAATTGTTGAAACTGTAAGAGTCAGGCAAAGAATTATAAAACTGGTTTTCATTTTAATGGTTTGAATTTTTTGTAAAATTAAATTAGTGAACAAAACGGCACAATACCCTAAACAGGGTAGATGAATTGGTTGTGATAAAAAAAGAGCCGTCTGAAGACGACTCTTTTAAAAATTCAATGATGAATTTATTTAGGACAAATAACTTTCATTTCAGTTCTTCTGTTCAACTGATGCTCTTCTTCAGAACATTTCACGCCGTCAGAACATCTGTTCAGCAATCTGCTTTCGCCATATCCTTTAGCAATCAGTCTGTTTGCTGAAATGCCTTTGGAAATTAAATAGTCAACTGCTGCCTGTGCTCTTCGCTGTGATAATTTTTCATTGTAAGCATCAGAAGCTCTTGAGTCGGTGTGAGAAGACAATTCCACAACTACTTCAGGATTATCTTTCATAAACTGAACCAGTCTGTCGAGTTCAGGTTTTGCGTCTTCACGGATAAATGATTTATCGAGGTCATACAGAATGTTTTTCAGTACGATTGCGTCGTTGCAAGAAACTTTATCCATACAAAGCTGAACCTGAATAATCGGAGATTTATCTTTGTTATAATCATTTGTGTTAACAGTGATACTGCCCTGAGCCATATAATCCGATTTCTTAGGACGAAGTGTGTAAATCGTATCATCATCACCATAGAAACTGAATGCACCATTGCTGTCTGAACGATAGTTTTCGGTAGCCGATGTTTTGGTGTTTGTAACGATTATTTCGGCATTGGCAATAGCTTCACCGGTTTCACAATCGACAACTTTACCCTGAATCTGGTGGCGGTTGTCAGGAAGAACAATCTCCTTGTAAATGCCGTTGGTGTTGATGTAGTTGTCGAATTCAGATTTTTGTACAGTTGCTTCACTCAGGTCTTTGCCATTGTAGTTTCCATTGATGGTATAATTACCCTTGTCAACATTTGTAAAAGTATAAGTACCGTCGGATCCGGTGATTCCGGTCTGAACAACATTTTTCTTGCTGTCAACCAATTGAACATTTACACCCGGTAACATCTGATCGTCTTTTGCATCTTTGGTGCCAACTACGATATCATAAACAGGTTTTTCAGGCTCTTCAGGTTTTGGTGCAGGTTTGTTAAGTCTGAAAACCAATCCGCCGAAAACTCCGAAAGAATTGATTTTTGCATCAATTTTATCTCTCTTTACCATCGGTTCATCGCTCGGATCGTAAACCATATATGAACCGTCATCGTTGAATAAGTCATGCGGAATCATATTTCCGTATGCCATACCCAAAGCGCTGTTGAAAGATTCTTCGGTTTTGAAATGATGCATGTAATAACCGCCGATGCTAAATCCTACATTTGGACTGAACATATAATTGAATTGCAATGAAGCTTTTCCGGTAAAAACATTTTTCAAATCAAATCCTTCATGATAATTGAGCAGCATTAACGGATGTGCCTGCGCTTCTTCTGCCTGACCCGAGAATTCTGTTTTGCCGCCCTTGATGGAAGCCAAACCGGCTCTCAGTTTGAATTCAAAATCCGTTTTTGGACCTTCAAGAAACTTGAAATCCGGACCAATTCCATAAAAAATTCGATTGATGTTTTCTTCAACCGTCTGAAATTTAGTCATTTTGTACTCATAAGGATCGTATAGATTGGTCGGATAAGTGTTTTTCGGTTTGTTTCTGATGTAATCAAAATCAACACCCAATCCAATCCAGCTGAAGTAATAATCAACAGATAATCCTGCCATAAATCCACCTTTGTAATCAATAAAGGGGCCGGTCAAATATTCCCGTAATACACTAGGCGCAGCTGCAGCCTTTGTAGTATAAGACGGGAAATCATAGCCGCCACGGACAGAAAATTGAAATCCGGACAGCTCTTTTTCGGGTTCTAATATGTCTGTAACCTCTGTCTGAGCATAAGTTGCAGCAAATAAACCCAAAAGTAATACAGTAAAAATAATTTTAAAATTTTTCATAGTTTTAATCTCTTAGTTTTTCATTATTGAATTTTTTGTAAAATTAAATCGGCGGACAAAGCGGTACAATACCCTAAATAGGGTAGATGGAAAAATCAAAAACAGAGCTGAGTATTTCTTATCAGATAAAAGAGACAAACGAATGAAAAGTATTCAGTGACCGGAATTTCGTTTGTTGTGAAGATTGGTTATTTGGTTTTAACCTGAGATTTATTCTTTAAATCTATGTTGTAAAACAAATAAATGATTCCGAAAAATGAAGTTAATGCAGTGAGTACAGAGAAAATAATTGCTGCACCGGCTGAGACATCGGCATTAAAATTATACCATTCAGCACCAAAATAAAAGACAGCTTCTCTGATTCCGACACCCGCGAAAGATATCACCGAAAGGACACTCGATATCAAAAATAATACGAGATAGATTTTGTAATTGTCTTCAACACCAAACGATTTCAGAATAAAAATCATACAAATCAACTGGCAAATCTGGACGAGCAATGAATAAATAAATACGATATGAATTCTTTTTTTATTGGCTCTGAGGAATTTGATAATCAATCTTAGTATCAATATGGTTGCGATTATACCGGTTATTCCGACAGTATAATTCCAGTATATATTAAAAGGTGTGGGTATAAAGAAAATGAAAACAGAAAATAACAATCCGATGGCTACAATTCCTGTAAATCTTTCGATAAACACAATCTGGCCAATTTTTTTGACAGATTTGCGGTGTGATTTATTGAGCAGAACAACTTTGTAGGCATCTCCGCCCACGCCGCCCGGTATAAAAAAATTGTAAAACATACCGAGCATATAGAGTTGAATATTTTTACTGAAACTCATTCTAATACCGATTTTTCTGATAAAAACATCGAATCTGAGAACCGAAATCAACTGTGAGAGCAGAAAGAAAAACACTGCTGCAGCGAGATAACCGTAGCCGGCGGTTTTGAGTAACTGTCTGAGTTGCTCCCAGTCCAGTTTTTTGAAAACCAGCCAAATCAGCCCGACGCTGACAGCAATTTTAATAATTGTTGAGAGTTGTTTTTTTAGTTTCGGTTTCACCGACAAAGATTTTTCTGATTTTATAAGGTCTTTTTTGCTGTGATTCAAAATAGGTTTTCATCTGCAAATCTATAATAATTCCGGTTGTAAAAAACTGTGCCCCCAGAAACAATAGAAGAATACCGAGGATTAACAAAGGACGGTTTCCGATATCTTCGCCAAAACCAAATTTCATCACCAGAAGATACAACAGAATCAGCAGACCGAGTGAGCTCGAAAAAAAGCCGATATTACCGAAAAGGTGAATCGGTTTTTGTGAATATTTTCGCTGAAAGAGCAAAAGAATCAAATCGTTGATTACCTTGGTTGTCCTTCCCAGCCCGTATTTTGATTTTCCGAACTGTCGCTGATGATGTTTCACATTGACTTCAGTAACTCTTGCACCGTTCAGAAAAGCCAGCAGGGTAATGTACCGGTGCATTTCTCCGTACAGGTTCAGATCTTTGGCGGTTTCACGGTTAAAAACTTTCAGTGCACAACCATGATCCTGAATGTCGAGTTTTGTGGTTTTTCGGATAATCCAGTTTGCAATTTTAGAAGGAAAAGTTCGAATGATATTGTCTTTTCTCTTTTGTCTGATGCCGGTTACCACATCCCAGTCTTCATTTTTTGCTTTTTGATACATCATCAGAATATCGTCCGGGTCATTTTGTAAATCGCCATCCATCGTGATGATGTAATCGCCTGTTGCATAATCTATTCCGGCAGCAAGCGCAAGGCTCTGGCCAAAATTCTTTTTCAGCTCAATCAATACTACAGCATCATTTTTCAGTTCTTTGATTCGCTGTCTTGTTTGATCGGTCGAACCGTCATCAACAAGAATGATTTCATGGTTTAATCCGGCCAGTGCCTGTTCGATTCTGCCGACCAGGAGCGCAACATTTTCCTCTTCGTTGTAAACAGGTACAACGATTGATAAGTTTTCAGAATTTGAATTTTGAGTCATAATTAATTCCTAATTTAGCACATGCCAAATGATTGGCTAAGATAAAACAAAATCGATGAGTCTTGATTCCAAAAGTGATTTTTTCTATTATATTTTAATTCTGTTCGCAGCAGGAATTTTGTGTTTTATCAATCTGGGAGGTACGCCGGTATATATTTTGGATGAGGCAAAAAATGCTGAGGCAGCAAGAGAAATGCTGCTTGGAAATAATTGGTTGGTTCCGGTTTTTAATGGAGAATTGAGGGTTGATAAGCCGCCGCTGCACTACTGGTTTATGATTTTGGCTTATAAATTATTTGGTGTCAGTGAATTCTCATCCCGTTTTTTTTCGGCTGTTTTTGGCGTTTTAACTATTGTATCGACTTTTCATTTTACAAGAAAATATATTGACCGGAAAGCGGGGCTGATCACAGCTTTTATACTTTGTTCTGCGATTATGTTTGTCAATGAATTTCATCTCGCAGTTCCGGATCCTTACCTGATTTTCTTTTTAAGTTTTGGACTTTTTAGCTTTTATGATTTTTGGAAAACCGGGAAACACAGCAGCGGACTGGCTTTTTATGTTTCTATCGGTCTTGCAGTTTTGTCAAAAGGTCCGGTGGCGATACTTCTTCCGGGACTGATTATTTTGTTGTTTTTGATTTTTAGAAAAGAGCTCAATCTTAAAAAACTTGTTCAGCTCAGAGCTTTCAGCGGAGCTGTAATTGTATTGCTAATTTGTTTGCCATGGTTTCTGAAAGTTCATCAGTTGACTAACGGTGAATTTACCCGCGGTTTTTTTCTGGAGCACAACATAGGTCGTTTCAGTAGCGAAATGGAAGGACACGGAGGCTGGTTTTTTGTTACCTGGGCTTTTGTTCTGCTGGGTTTACTTCCTTTCTCTTTTTTTATAATTCAGGGATTTGTTCAAAGCTGGAAAAGAAGAACGACAAATGATTTTCTGTTTTTTTCATTTTTGACAGCTTCGGTTTTTATCGGTTTTTTCAGTGTTTCATTCACCAAACTACCCAATTACCCGATGCCCGGATTTCCTTTTATAGCTGTGATTATTGGTTATTATCTTAAGATTTTACTCGATGAAGCACATTCACTGAAAGCCTACAAAATCAGTTTATGGTCGCTTTTTGTAATTACACTGCTTATGCCTTTTGGTGCATATATCGTTTTTTTATATGTAGAACCTGAGTTATACAGCGAGAATTTATCAACCATACAACTGTCAATTCTTCCGGCTGGTAGTTTATTGGCTTTGTATTATTTGAAAAAGAAGAAGATTTTTGAAAGTTTACTCAGTATTGGTTTTGCTTTTATTTTTCTGAGTTTACAGTTGCATCAGTTTATTTTTCCGTCATTAGTTTCAAAAAGTCCTTCTGTGATGGCAACTGAATTTATGAACCATGAAACTCCGGTTATGATTTACAAAGGATATGATCCGGCTTTGCTTTTTAATATTCAAAGAACTTTTGAACAGACTGACAGCAAGGAATTGATTTATCAGTTTTCAAAAGAAAATCCGGGTGCACTGATTGTTACCAAGTCAAAATTCTTTGATCAGGAATGGAAAGATGATAAAACTGAGGTATTACTGAGACAAAAAGCAGTGTTTGAAAATTATACGCTGGTGATTTTTAAGTTAGATTAGGGTATTGAAGATTAAATTAATTTTGATTAACTTTGTTAGAAATCAATGCTCTATGGAAACTTTAATGAAAAACAAACTTTTTGGCAGAATCAACGAAATGCCGGAGCCATTGTTGAAGGAACTGAATGAATATGCCGAGTTTTTACTGCATAAATACCAGAATGATTTTCAAAATGAAAGGATAAAAGATGAGTCTGAGTTTCGTGAATGGTGCAGAAACCGTGACGGAATCTCTGATTTTTCGAAAGATGAAATTTGATTTATGTTCAATAATTCATGAGTGAATATAAAAATCACTTTGTTTAACCGATTACAATAGTCTAAATTTGAAAAGTTTTTTTTCAGGATTTGATTAATTTTTTTGTTCTGTCAAAAAACTGAATACAGAAATCAGTCAGCTGACACTGTCTGAAATTTAATTTTCAAATGCAAAAATGAATCAGAAAGTTATCGTTATAACCGGTAGTTCATCCGGACTTGGAGAATCGCTGGCAAATTATTTTACAGATAAAGAACACATAGTTTACGGTTTATCCCGTTCCAAAAAGGATAAAACCCGTTTTAATCACATTGCCACAGATGTTACCAACCGTGAGAATGTTATGCGTTCCGTTCAGCAGATAATTGACGAAAGCGGCAGGATAGATGTATTGATCAACAATGCCGGAATCGGTATGCTGGGCGCAGTTGAGGATGTAAAAAAAGAAGATTTTGATAAATTACTGAATGTAAATGTCTATGGTTGTATATTCGCAATTCAGGCTGTTTTGCCATTAATGCGTTTTCAAAAATCAGGTCATATCATCAATATTTCATCGATTGCAAGCAATCACGGTTTACCTTTCAGAGGTTGTTATTCGGCATCAAAATCTGTTATAGACCGGTTAACTGAAGCTTTGAGACTTGAGAATCAAAAGACAGGAATTGAGATTTCTTCAGTCAGTCTCGGAGATATCCGTACACCAATAGCAGAAAGCAGAGTTTACAGTACCGTTTCGCAGTATTATAAAAATCAGTTCAAAAAACTCGAAATCATTATTGATGAAGAGGTTGATAAAGGATTAAAACCTGAGAAAGTAGCTCCTCAAATCGAAAGATTAATTCGTAAAAGGAATTTGAAATCTCATTATACAATCGGTAAACGGATTCAGAGATTTTCTGTTACGCTGAAAAGAGTTTTGGGTCAGCGATATTTCGAAAAATTGCTTGCCCGGTATTCAAAACTCGAAGACTGATTTATCAACCTGAGCTCGATTGAGAAATCAGGTTACCAGCTTCCGCCGCCACCGCCGCCGAATCCGCCTCCGGAGAAACCTCCGCCGCCACCGCCACTGCTGCCACCACTGCTACTCGGCGTGCTGACCATTGCAGATTGGGTTGAATTCATGCTGCTTGAAAATGAGTTTGCAAAATTGTTCATCGTCATAGGTCCTGCAATTGAAGAACTGCCATACCATTCAGGAGGACGAATATCGAGTGCGGCAAATTTGCCCGCCCATTCTTTTAAAAGTCCAAAAGCAAGTGCATAACTCATCGTTTTTTCGAAATAATCAGGGTCTTCTTTTATCAGCGTTTTTATTCTGTTTGTTTCGGCAAGTTTTACGAATTGTTTGAATCCGAGTAATTCTGAAAATGCCTGATTCCCCTCAGGATTTTTCTTTTTCATATAACCTGAAAAAATAATTAAACCAATAAAGAAAATTACACTGACTACTGCGGCAATAATTCCAAACACAAATAAAAAGATACCGCTTACAAGGAATAAACCAAGAGCTGAAAACAAATAACTCTTATTCATTATGCTGTTGGATTTCTGTAAATAAAAAATCTGTGCCTGATTTTTGAGTTGAGATTTAGCGATGCCCATGGTCGTGTAGAACGATTCAGACAAATCGCTGATTAGTACTGAATCAACTTGATCTTCATTTACTTCTATATTTCCGGTAATCGTTTCCTGTATGGATTTCAGTACTTTTAAAATACTTTCTGTAGACATGCCGCCGTGACCCGAAAACAAACCGTTGAACATTGTTCTTTCGTAATCCGGTACATCATCACCGATTTCCTTTAATTTAAAAATACGGGTGTCAGCTTTGCTCAAAAGACCTTTTTTTGGAATTTCCTCAATCCTGATGTAACCTTCCTGACCCCATTTTGGAATTAGTGCAATCAGGTCGGAAGCATCTTCGCGGTCATTGATGAGATAGCCTGCCATCGCAGGGTCTATACCCTCAGGGGGGTAGTAGCTTGTAAAAGGAACTACCTTGTCATCTTTTCCGTGTTTTTTAAATATCGACCAAAACCAGGTTGCAATTGCTCCAAGAATTCCGAGCCAACCGTATTTCATAAATGCAGATGGCGAGTAATCAACTTTCGTAATCATGTCGCCGGGAAGTTTTACCAAAGCAGTAACATTCTCATAGCCTTTTATAATTACACCTTCCTTGCTTTTTGCACTTAGAATATTGTTGTTAAAAGTTAAATCAAAATTAGAACTTTCTGTTTCGTTTCCGTAAAATCCTGAGTAAATAAAACTGTTATCCTGACTGAGTTGAGCTTCTTCGGGAAATTTGATGTTAATTTCTACATTTCTGAAATCGGCTTGCCACACATCAGCTTTGACATTCCAGTAAAACATGACTTCCTCCTCATTGAACAAAAATGCATTTTTTACTCTGTATTTAATTTTATAAGTTTTATCACCATAAACGGTTCTGTCCTTATCACCGATTTTAATCTGAATCTGACCATTTAATTTTTCAAGAAATGAAGGGGTTACAGTAAAATTATCACCCAAAACATCTATGTCGCTGATGTAGATTCTGTGCTCTTTGTCGTCAAGTTTGTATTTTGTAATTATATCTCTGAAAATACCGTGTTTGAGCTGAGAGAAATTGATATCATAGGTTTCAGTTATATCAAACCAGCCATCCTTGTCAACTACAATGTCTGCTGTGAAATTATTGACTGTAAAACCCTGACCAAAAGTAAATGCAAAGCCAAGCAGTAATATCAGATTTAGTATGAGTTTTTTCATGATTTATTTTTTATAGCTTTAATAACCGAATGTCAGAAATTGAGTCAAAGGTCATCTGAGCTACTGATTTGTTTGGTTACAAATTCAAATTTATTGAGTTAAAAATCTGTCCATCAGATAAAAATTATAACTGCTGTTTAAGCAGAATTATCATGATGGACAGATTTCACATTAATTATGAAAAATCAACTGTGACATTTTGTCTTTCGCTTGCATCAACTTCAAAATAATCGAAATGCTGATATTTCAGAAAGCCTGCAAACATTGCAGCCGGAAAAGATTCTCCGTAAGTGTTATTTTCTCTTACAGTACTATTGTAGAATCGTCTTGCTCTTTCAAGCCCTTCCTCAATTTGAGTAAGCTGAGACTGAAGATTCATAAATGAAGCATCTGCCTTCAGGTTGGGATAAGACTCTGTAACAGCAAAAAGACTTTTCAGCGTTTGTTGCAAAGCGTTTTCAGCCTGAATCTGAGCGTTGATATCATCTTTTGGAACTGCAATTGCAGCATTTCTTGCATTGATTACCTGAGTCAGTGTGTCTTTTTCGTGAGCAGCATAACCTTTAACTGTGTTTACAAGATTTGGGATTAAATCGTGTCGTTTTTTCAGTGCAACATCAATGTTACTCCAAGCATCTTTTACCACATTTCGGTTGGCTGCGAATTTATTGAAAATCCCAACGAGTAAACCGCCCAACGCAATGATACCAACTAAAATAATGAGTCCTGTTGTCAGAATTAATAAGTTAAAATTAATGTTTTGTTTTAGTTAAAAAAAAAAAAAAACCGATAATTTCAGATTGATTTTATTTGTACTAAATTATAAATAATTCTTTAACGACAACAAAAAACTTTATGAAAGTTGTTGTTTTATGTATAATTACAGATTATTGAGCTACCGATTACAATGCTCTTTTTTAATCTTTTTTGAGCTCTTCAACATTTTTCACACCCCTCAGCTTACAAAATTCTGAAATCACTGTATGATGAGAAACTGTTTTGTCTTTAAAATAATTCACGAAATACTCTTTTTCGGTCTCGGTCGCTTCCAGCTGATTGAGAATGTTGAGCAAATGCATCTTCATGTGACCTTTTTGAATTCCGGTAGTTACCAGTGAGCGGATAGCCGCAAAGTTCTGAGCCAATCCGGCGACTGCTGTAATTTCCATAAGTCTGTCTGAATTCGGATTGCCGAGAACATCCAGAGACAATTTCACGAGTGGATGGAGAGAGGTCAAACCACCAACTGTACCGAGAGAAACCGGCAGGTCGAGCCAGAATCTGAAGTTACCGTCTTTGACTTCACAGTGGGTCAGACTGCTGTATCGTCCGTTTCTCGAAGCGTATGCATGTGCACAGGCTTCTACTGCTCTGAAATCATTTCCGGTAGCAATAACAACCGCATCGACACCGTTCATAATTCCTTTGTTGTGGGTTACAGCCCGGTAAGGTTCAACCTCAGCAATTCTGACCGCCCGGCTAAATTTTTCTATAAATTCTTCAGAAGATACATCTTTGTCAGCCAGTTGTTCAACCGGACAGCTTACTTCTGCTCTGACTACGCATTCGGGTGTGTAGTTCGACAAGATACACATGACAATCTGAAGTGAGTCTTTTTCATCTTCAGTGAACTCTGTACTGGCTTCCATTTCATTTTTCATCGTCTGTGCAAACTGTTCCAGACAGGAATTTATGAAATTGGCACCCATTGAATCGACAGTATCAAATTCAGCATGAATCTGATAATAATTTTTAATTTGATCTGTTTTGTCAATCAGTTTCAGATTGAGAATACCACCGCCGCGTGTCTCCATGTTTTTGGTGATGTCGGCAGTGTCTTTAAACAGTTTTGCAAGAAGATTTTCCAAAAAGAATCTGTCGAGTTTTTGTTTGTCACCTTCAAAAATAAAATGAACATGACCGAGTTTGACTTTTGACAGAATCTTAGTTTTAAAACCACCTTTATCAAGCCAGAATTTTGCTGATTTGGAAGCAGCTGCAACAACAGAACTCTCTTCTATGGCCATTGGCATACAAAGTAATTCGCCGTCAATCAGAAAATTAGGTGCAAATCCAAGTGGCATGTAAAAGTTGGATAGCGTATTTTCTGAAAATTCATCGTGTAATCTTTGTAATTCCGGATCTGAATTCCAGTATTGAGAGAGTATTTGAATAGCTTTTTCGGAACCATTCAGATATTCATTGACCAACCATTCGATTTTTCCTTCTTTGGACATTTTGGAAAAACCTTCAACCGGCTTGTGATTCATATTTGGTGATTTTATAATTATACAAAAGTAAGAAATAGAAAATGGCTGAACCTCCTTTTGTTTCCTATTTTAATTATAAACTCCAAAAACTTTTAAAAATTATTAATTTATTCAAAATACAGACAATTATTTGCAAATTTTAAAAAAGAGATGGTTCAATCTGTTGTTTGTTGTAAATTGATTGTTAGTGGTTTGTGTCTGGTTCAAAAATAAATTTGAAAATAATTTTGTAAAATCGAAAAATTATTTTCAAACTTTGCAGCATCAATTAAGAGAAAATGTACACAATTAACAAAATGCAGCCAATGATGATGTGCGGAACCGCGCAGAGGCTGTGTATTGGTTAATATTGTGAACCTGAAATATACGAAAAGCCTCTGCATAAGCAGGGGCTTTTTTTGTAATATGTAAATTGAAAAAAAATAAAATAGAAATGATTTTTAATACTTGTAAAGCTGACAAAATGATGATGTGCATGATGATGCACCCGCCATTCCTTTGTCTGAAGTGAACGAGTATGTAAGTCTGTAAAAAAATGTGAAACAGAAAACTTGAAGTCCTTCCGGCAAAACCGGAGGGGCTTTTTTTATCAATAATTTTTAACCATTAAATATTTTATGTTATGAGTAATTTTAAATTTTCAACCAGTGCCCTTCACTCAGGCCATGATGTCAAAACAACCGCAGGAAGCAGATCAGTGCCAATCTATCAAACAGTTTCCTATGTTTTTGAAAATTCTGAACACGCTGCAGGTGTGTTTAATCTTTCGATTCCGGGTTATATTTATACCCGACTCAACAATCCAACCACTGATGTGCTTGAGCAACGCCTGGCTGCGCTTGAGGGTGGAGTCGGAGCAGTAGCAACCGCATCTGGAGCATCGGCGGTGTCAACAGCGTTATTAACACTTTTGAGATCGGGTGACCACATCGTATCTTCGAACAGCCTATATGGTGGAACTTACAATCTTTTGAGTGTTACACTACCCAGATTGGGGATTGAAACAACATTTTCGGATGTTTCAAATCTGAAGGAATTGAGAGATTCTATTCGTGAAAATACCCGTGCGATTTTTGCTGAAACGCTGGGTAATCCTAAACTCGACTTATTGAATGTGAGGGCAGTTGCTCAGATTGCACACGAATTCAGAATACCGTTGATTGTGGATAATACCGCGCTTTCACCATACCTTTTCAGACCGCTAGAACACGGAGCGGATATAGTTCTTCATTCGCTGACCAAGTATATTTCAGGTAACGGAACTGCTTTGGGCGGAATCATTATCGATGCCGGGAAATTTGACTGGAGCAACGGAAAATTCCCTGAATTTACAGAGCCATCTCCCGGTTATCATGGTTTAATTTATCATGAAGCGCTTGGAAATGCTGCTTTTATTGCAAAAATCCGAATCGAAGGATTGAGAGATTTCGGGGGAGCACTGAGCCCTTTTAACTCTTTTCAGATTATTCAGGGACTTGAAACATTGCCAATCAGAATTAAAAAACACAGTGAAAATGCGTTGAAGATTGCTGAATGGCTCGAAACCAGAGATGAAGTCCGGTGGGTTAATTATCCGGGACTGAAATCAAGTCAATATTATGAAGCAGCCCAACATTTTTTACCCGAAGGTCAGAGCGGAATTGTAACCTTTGGTTTAAAAGGAGGTTATGAAGCCGCCAAAAAAATAGTTGACAGCACAAAGCTGTTTTCATTACTTGCCAATTTCGGCGATTCCAAATCGCTGATTATCCATCCTGCATCCACTACCCATCAGCAATTAACAGAAGAAAGTCAGCAATCGACGGGTGTTAGTCCTGATTTAATCAGATTGTCGGTCGGTTTGGAGGATGTTGAGGATTTGATTGATGATTTACAAATTGCATTGGAAAACCTTAATAACTTAAGCCTAAATGAGTCAGTTGAAAACAGTGACGGTCAGGAATTACAGACTGTCTAATCACGAATTATACGATTTTGAACTGTCTTACCAGCTCTTCGGACAGCCGCTTCATACTGCTCCGGTTGTGCTTGTTAACCATGCACTGACCGGAAACAGTGAAGTGGCCGGTCCGGGCGGCTGGTGGAATGAAATAATCGGTGAAGAAAAACTAATCGATTTGAATGAATTTACGGTGATTGCCTTTGATGTTCCCGGAAATGGTTTTGGAGAAAATCCGGTTTTACTTCCTGTGAATTACCGTTTATTAACCACCAAAATTATTGCAGAACTATTTTGGCTGGCACTTGATAAACTGGCTGTCGATAGACTTTTTGGTGTAATCGGTGGCAGCATTGGCGGGTGCATCGGATGGGAAATGGCTTTTCTGAGACCTGAATCAATTGAAAATCTGGTGCCAATTGCTGCCGGTCTGAAATCTTCTGACTGGCTGATAGCGAATGTTCAGGTTCAGGAAGAAATTTTGAATTATTCTGTAAATCCGATTGAAACAGCCAGAAAGCATGCGATGCTGTTATACAGAACGCCAAAATCTTTTGAATTAAAATTTAAAAATCAATTTAATAAAGAAGAAAATAAATATGCGGTTGAAAGTTGGCTGAATTATCACGGAAATGCATTGAAAAATAGATTTTCGGCTGACGCTTACCGGTTGATGAATCATTTATTGAAAACGACAGGCGTTGAATTAACAGACCGGGATTTATTGAAATTCTCGTCAGAAACGACAGCAAAGATATTTCTGATTTCAGTTGATTCTGACTATATGTTCACAAATGAAGAGCAAAAACAAATTTACAGATTGATCAGAAGAAACAAATATGATGTTTCATATAGTGAGATTCAGTCGGTTCACGGACATGATGCTTTTTTGATTGAATATGAGCAGCTTAATGATTTGTTGAAAAAAATATTTGTTAAAAAATCCGGGCATCCGGCACTCAGAAATTTGAGGGTTACGGTGGCATAGCCGGACAGAATTAATAAAAAATTAAAAATAAAAAAATGAAAATAATCAAATTTGGAGGCAGGTCGCTTGAGTCGGCTGAAGGTTTTGAGAATGTAGTTGAAATCGTACGAAATCAGTCAAAGACAAATAAACTTGCACTTGTGGTTTCAGCGATTGGAGATACAACAGATACCCTTGAAAGAATTCTTGAAAAGTCAAAAAAACAAAATGGATACCTTGCAGAGTTTGAGAAATTCAAAAAAAGGGAATACCATAAATCGACGGATTTAAATGATGAATTTGGACTTCTTCAGAAACTTTTCGAAGGAATTTCACTGACCGGTGATTACAGCCCGAAAATCAGGGATTTAATTTTGGCGCAGGGAGAATTGATTTCGGTTAAAGTTTTATCGAACGAACTGTCGAAGAGAAAACTCAAAGTTGTACCGGTTGACAGCAGAAAAATCTTTGTCACAAACCAGGATTTTGGAAATGCGGTGGTAGATGAGAAAAAATCAAAAACCAAGACAGTGAATTTTTTCAAAAAAACCGGTTCAGATGTTATTCCGGTTGTAACCGGTTTTATTGCATCTTCGACTAAGGGCGAAACAACGACTCTTGGCAGGAATGGCAGTAACTATTCAGCTGCTTTGCTGGCAAAATTTATGAATGCGGAAGAGCTGAGAAATTACACCCATGTAGATGGTATATATACAGCCAATCCGGATTGGGTGAAAAATTCCCGTAAAATTGATGCACTCAATTATGAGGATGCAAACGAACTCGCGAATTTCGGTGCATCGATATTGCATTCAAAAACAATACAGCCACTGGCAGAAAGCGGAATCCCTGTCAGAGTGCTCAACACACTGAATCCGGAAGGAAAGGGGACTTTGATTTCTTCTGAGCCAACTCAAAAAGGTATAAAATCGGTGACTTTACAAGCCGAAGTTGCATTGATTCAATTGTATGGTCAGAATTTGTCCGGGAAATCGGGTGTGGACGGAAGGATTTTTGGTGCGTTGGCTGATGCCGGTGTTAGTGTAGGGTTGATTGCTCAGGGTACTTCGGAACGGGGAATTGGCTTTCTGGTCGAAGAGAAAGATGCCGAAGTTGCTTCTGAAGCGCTTAACAGAGAATTCAAAAAAGATATAGGTGAAAAGAATGTTGACCGGATTTCGATTCGAAGAGATGTTGCGGTAATTTCAATAACGGGTCAGGATTTGAGTAACTTTGACAAAGCATATTCGGCTTTGGTTAAGAATAAAATTGTGCCGGTTTTATTCAGTAATTCGGTAACCGGAAAGAATGTCAGCCTTATCGTATTGAAAGAACAATCAAAAAAAGCGTTGAATGTTATCCACGGTCAGATTTTCGGGATTTCAAAAAACATCAATCTCGTATTGTTTGGTCACGGAAGTGTGGGAAAAGAGTTGATAGCTCAGTTACTGGAATCGGTTGAGAATATCGAAAAAAAGAAAAATATCCGTTTGAACATTTTTGGAATTGCGAATTCAAAAAAGATTTTACTCGATGAAAACGGAATCGGGTCTGACTGGCAGGAAAGGATTGAAAAAGAAGGCAGTACATATAAAATTAGTGATGTAACTGATTTTGCAGAAGCACATCATCTTGAAAACCTGATTGCGGTTGATAATACTGCCTCGAAAGCAATTACCGGAAAGTATATATCATTGATTGAAAGTGGGTTTGATTTGGTTTCGTCAAACAAAATTGCAAACACTTTATCTTTTGAATTTTATCAGGATTTGAGACAGGTGCTGAAAAAGAACCATAAAAAATATTTGTATGAAACCAATGTAGGTGCAGGACTTCCATTGATTGACACCATTAAACTGCTTCATTTATCGGGTGAGAATATCACCAGGATCAGAGGTGTTTTTTCGGGTAGTCTCAGCTATATTTTCAATCGTTTTTCGTCTGAGGATAAAAAATTCAGCGAAATACTGAGTGATGCAATTGAACTTGGTTTTACTGAACCTGATCCAAGAGAGGATTTGTCAGGAAATGATGTAGGTCGGAAATTGCTTGTACTTGCGAGAGAGTTGGATTTGATGAATGAACCGGATGAAATAAAAATACAAAATTTAATACCACAGGAATTGCAAAAAATCAGGGCGGCTGAATTTTTAGAAAAACTGGAGGGATTGGATTATTATTTCGGACTGGTCAAAGAGAATTTAGGTAGTGGTAAAGTTTTGAGATATACCGGTGAATTATCAGTTTTTTTTTTACTGATACGGCGACCACCGAGATCTACACTCTTTCCCTACACGACGCTCTTCCGAT
>CAYFWH010000012.1:0-29569 GCA_964346785.1 uncultured Weeksellaceae bacterium
CGATATTTTTCAGCACTGCTATATTTTCTTTGTTTGCAGAATCATATATATCATAAGCGGTTACGAACTTCACACCATAAGCACGCAATGTCTCAGCATCCATTTCCTTGAGTCGTGTCACATAACTTCGGCCGAGATCGTTGTTGTCAGAAATTAAAACCGTCATCAACGGAACGAATTCTTTTGACTCAACTTCGGTGCCGTCGCTGAGTTTTTCAGTTTTTAAATTAAAATCCTGAATTAATTTTTTTGCATCAGTAACAGTTTGAATATCAACTGTCGGGATTTTCTTTTTGAGTTTAGCTGTAAAATATTCTGACAACCCGAGGTATCTCTCATCGGTCAGTATTCTGATTTGCTGATTGGTATAATCATTCACTATTTCCTGAACAATTGCATCTGCAATAAATTCGTCAGTTGGTGTGGATACAATCACATTTTCATAACCGGTCAGGTCATCCGAATTACTCAGTGGCGAAACCACAGCAATCCCCGAACCGGCCAGCATGGTTGCCATTGACTTGAAGTTTGAGCCAAACAACGGACCGATAACTGCATCGAATTTTGAGAAATTTTCTGTGGCAAGTAATTTTTCAACAGTCTCTGTACTTCCCTGGCTGTCAAAAACTCTCAGATTAATGACTTTACCGCTTCTCGCCAGTGAATCAAGAGCAATCCTTGCACCGATTAACAAGTCAGCAGAAATTTGTTTTTCCTGTGCTCTGCCGGCTATATTGTCAAGATGGAAAGGCAGTAAAAGCGCAATGTTGATTTCGTTGTCATTGATTCTTTTGATTTTTTCTTTTTTTTTGATGATGTCTGCATTGTCGGGAAGCGGAACTTTGAGAATCATTCCCTCTTTCAAACCTTCTGACAGCTGAGGATTGTGTTTCAGCAAATCCGCAAAACTGACATTGTATAATTTAGTAATCGAATAAATCGTTTCGCCTTTTTTGACTTTATGTTCTATAAATCCATCCTGAATGACTGCTGTGTTTTTTCCTTTTTTAGGAATTTTCACATAAGAACCCACTACCAAGCCGCCGGTTTGTACAGCTGGATTTGCAATATAGAAATCATCCTGACTGACATTGAAATCCTTTGAAAGCGAGAATACAGTGTCACCTTTTTTGACTTTGTACATTCCTTCAGGTACGATTTCCTCTTCAGCCTTTTCTGTCGTTTTCTTTTTCGGTATTCTGATGATATCTTCTGTTTTCAACCCGTTTTTTAACTGCGGATTAAGGCTTCTGAGCACTTCTTCGGTTACATTGTAATCTTTAGTGATTGAATAAATAGTTTGTTTCGGTTTAATTTTCAGATAGATATAATTATCATCTTCTTCAATCTCACGAAAATCGGTTGTTTCAGGCGGATCGGTTTGAGTTACGACAGGTTTTATACTTCCGTCTTCTTTTGTGTTTGATTTACCCGGAATCACGAGTTCATCGCCAATTTGCAAAACTCTTTGTCTCAGAAAAGGATTTGCGTCCATCAGTTCATCCTGAGAGATGCCATACTTTTTTGAAATTCCGTAAATCGTTTCTTTAGCCTCAACTTTATGCGTCTTTTGCTGTGCATTCAGAAATCCGAAAGACAGTAAAAATATAATCAGTACACCAAGTGTTTTTTTCATCTTACTTAAAGATTTAAAAGTCAAAAATACAATACTTTTATTTATTGACTGTTTTTATACTAAAACAAAATTCTATTGGTTTTATTTCACCAATGATTTCATCCATAAAATCAAAGCCATATTCGAGATACAATTCAGAGAAGTTAACAACCCTTTCCTGAAGATTATTCTGGGGAAACAACTCGTTATATATTTTTTTAACCGAACCGACTCTTTCTGCATATTTTCTTTTTTCTGCCCTGAGCAATCTTTTTTTCAGTTTGTCAAGTCCCTTGAGTTGTTTGGTGCGTTGAGCATCGACCATTTTCGAAAAAGTAATGTCAGTCTGAACTGCTTTTTCGGTTAATTCATCAAAAATTATCTGAATTGATTTTTCATAAGCTTCAAAATCAATTTCGACAGTTGAGTTTTGGGTGATGTTTTGATTGATGATTTCGTTCAATGGTTCCATCAATTCCTTGTAACTTATTCCAAGTTTTTCAAGTTTCTGATGTTGTTTAGAGCTGAGCAACAATACCGTATTTCTGACGATGACCAGCGGAAAAGGAATTTTCATTTCGTCAAAAAAACTTCTGAGCTGCAACCAGTAAGCAGACTCTCCGGCGCCGCCTATGTAAGCAATATTGGGCAGAACAGTTTCCTGATAAATCGGTCTGAGAATAACATTTGGACTGAATTTCTCGGGATAATCATACAATTCCTTTCTGATTTCTTCTTTTGAAAATTCATAATCTGAATTCAGAACTTTGAATTTCCCGTCTTCAAAAACTATTCTTTCACGGATTGAGCCGTCACCGAGGTAAAAAAGATTGATTTCTCTCGGATTGACCTGAACCGGATATCCTTTTTCAATCATTTTCTGATTGGTTTCAGATATTTTTCGAAAAGCAGTTTGCTCAAATAAATCAGATTCAAAAACCGGAATCATTAATTTTTTTAATTCTCTGTCGTCTCCGTCAATCATCAAAAGACCTCTGTCTGCAAAAATCAACTGAACTAATTTCTGAGTTGCTTCGGTCAGATTTTTTGAATTCAGATAAGTATCGTTTACAATTTTTTTCAATTCATCTTTTCGGTCAGAATCTTCAATTTCATCAAAGAATTCATCAAATACTTCATCAATTCCGTTCAAATCCATTCTGCCGACAGCACCTCCGGATTGTCTGTTCCAGCTGATTTTTTTATCTCTGAAAAAGAAGTGATTGATTTCCTCAAAATCGTGGTCTTCGGTTGCCATCCAAAAAACCGGTACAAAATTATAGGTTTTGTGTTTTTGATTCATTTCATCACAGCATTTAATGAGCTGGAGGATTTTATTGAAAAAAAACAAAGGACCTGTAAAAAGGTTCAGCTGGTGACCGGTTGTGATGGTCACAGTTTCCGGTAAACTCAGTTTATGAAGATTCTCTTTTTGTTTTGCAGTTAAATCAAATGATGAAAGTTGCTGTTCCAGTGCGGCATGCAATAACTGTCTGTGTTTATATTTCTCAATTTTTTCAGCTGACTGATCCAAGATTGAATTTTCGTCCGGAAACCGGTGATACAAATCAACCGCACCGGATTGCTGATTGAGGTAATCAAAAATCAGTGAGTTGAATTTTGAGTATTGGTGTGAATTCCAATGAACAGATAATGGATTTTTCAAAAGCCGGTTAGATTAAAATAAAAACTGTGTGTGCAAATTTACAAATTAGAATTCAAAACTTCTATTGAAATCATATTTGCATAATATTTATAGAATCATTAACTTAGTAGCTGATTAATCAATCAATTAAACAAAGAAAAACATGGGACTAGGTTCATTTTTTAAAAAACTTTTTGGTGGTGCCAAAGAGAATGTTTCCGAAACAACCGGAAGCGTACAGGAAAAAGCTAAAGACATTTTCAAAGATGTGAAGGATGCTGCAGAAGACGCAGTTGAGAATCTGAAAGAAAGTACTGCAGAAGTTGCTGAAAAGGCTGCTGACAAAGCCGGAGACTTAAAGGAAAAAGCAGCTGAAACAATTGAAAAGGTAAAAGAAAGTGCTGCAGGGGCGGTGGAATCGGTTAAAGATAAGGCTGCGGATTTCGCTGAAAAAGGAAAAGACGCAGTTGAAAATGCGAAAGAAAAAGCTGCGGATTTGGCAGGAAAAGCAAAAGAAAGTGCAGCCGATGCAGTCGAATCGGTTAAAGATAAGGCTGCGGATTTCGCTGAAAAAGGAAAAGACGCAGTTGAAAATGCGAAAGAAAAAGCTGCGAATTTAGCTGAAAGTGCAAAAGAAAAAGCAGGAGATTTGGTTGACAAAGCAAAAGATGCTGCCAAAGGTGCTGAAGAAAAAGTAAAAGATGAAGCGTCAAATTTTGCTGATAAGGCTGCTGAAATAAAAGACCGGGCTGAGGATAAAGTGGAGGAAATTGCTGACAAAGTCGAAGAGACCGAAGATATGCTAAAGCAAAAAGCAGAAGAAGAGGCAAAGAATCTTTCAAAAGACATAGAGGACGAATTGAACGACTAGATTTCTGTATCTGAAAAAAGACACTATCCCACGAAGTGTGTGAATTAAAAATCAAAAACCGGCTTTAGCTGCATTCAATCTGTTATGCAGCTAAAGCTTGTATGAAATTCATCTGCTGCCCGTCTGCTAAAGCAAACGGTAATAGTGATATTTTTTGTAGTTGTTGGAAAATGTTTCGGCTGTAGTTGGATTCGTTCAATAAATTCTTGGATGTTCTGTCCCAAACGACGAATTTCTTTTTCAGTCCATTCTTTTTTTAGATAATCAAGTGTTTTATCCAATCCGTTCTCAGCCCGTTTGGTCCAAATGATTTCTATTTCCATGCGTCAAAACGCTTCATTAGGCTTTCGTGACTGACTACTTCTCCGTTTTCCGCCTGTTGTATGCCTTCTTCGATTTCTGCTTGTTCTTCCGCACTCATTTCCGTCCACCAGTCCGAAGATTCTTCCTGAAAAATTTGTTTTATCTTTTTCAGGATGCTTTCTTTTCTCGTATTGAGCAAAAGTTGCATTAACTCTGATTTTGTGGCCTCTATATTCATACCTTAGACAAAAACAATAAATTTTATTCAGTTGAGAAATTTATTATAAACAACCTTATCCCAAACACTTTTCCGGCAATCTTTTAGGTGCTATAATTTGTTATAACACCAAATCTGAAACATTACTAAAGCACTGCCTCTAAGTTTATATAATATAGATTCATTTTTAATAATTGCGGACATTCAAATTTTAATCATCCAATTTTTTTTCTCTGACATGTAATTATCTTTTAGTAAAACAGTTTTATCATCAATCCACTTATAAGTAACATAGTAAATAAATTCACCATTATAAGTGTTTTCATCTTCAATGATTTTTGTTCTTTCTATTTCCTCATTATTTTTATCATAAAGAACCAAGAACACTTCAAAAGCGTCTATATCCCAATTACACCAAAAGTTTACTTTGCGCTTACGATTGGGTGAGGCTTTGATCTTACCTATAAAAAATTGATATTCAACATTTATCTTAAGGCAATTATTATAAGCATCCAATAATGAGTCAGCCTCCCAACCCTCATTTTCAGCAATAATCATCATTCCTTCATGGAGTGTGTCTAATAATATCTTCTTCTTTTCTAATTTATTCTTTATTGAAAAATAATGGTCAAAGTCAAAATTTAAGTTAATCTTGGCAACATTTGCAATATCATCATATTTTAAGAGATGTTCTTTCCAATCAAAATTTAAAGAAACTATACACTTTTGAATTTTATTTGTATTATACTTTTTTAAATAGCTCCAATACAATTCCGATACACACCAAGTTTCACTATTAAACTGTAATGTGAATTTTTCTTTCTTATAACATGATAAACTTATTTCTCTTAGCATATTTTTATGATCTTATTTGCATTGGAGGTTTTGCTCCGTGAGTTGTCTTAAAGTCTTCTACTTGTTTTCTTTCCCAATCCAATCCATTTTTCAATTAATATAATATCAACTGTTTTTTCACCACCCACACTTCCGGAACACTGCCGTTGTTGTACATCACCATAATCTTTGGCAAACTACCCACTACCTAAAGTTTTTTTAATATTAAATAAACATTATATAATGGTATTGAAAAAATCATAAAAGCATGGTGTTCTTTTTCTTTTTTCTTAAACTTAGGACTGAGTAAAATAAATGGAAGTAAAATAAAATTACCAACTATATAAATCAAGTATATTCTTGTGTACCAATACTCGCCAATAAAATTTTTAATACTATCAATTTCAATCCTTCCTATTCTTAGAACAGTAATCAAAAACGATAGGAATAAAATAATACTGAATGTGATTTTTAATACCTTCATTTAAATATGGGGACTTTACCTGCCCTTTGTTATGTTGCTCAAGTCATAATTTCAAATCAATCAAGTTCTTTGAAGGAATTAACCATTTTTTCAATGCTCTCCAAAAATTTTTCTTTCTGATCGTCCAGTGTCCATGCAAGTATTTGGTAATAGTCATTCTTGCCTTCAACGAAGACCTGATGGTAATAAATTACAAAATTCAAATCATAAACTTTTGCAGACATCTTTCTTTCTAATGCCGGCATACCATTGATTGTAGTCTTTTCTATTCCTGATGATTTCATAACTTCTATATAATCGTCCCATTCATCAAATATCATTTCTGCATAACCTAAAATGTCAGGAGAATAACCAATTTCTTCCTCTCCCATTATTTCATTGACTTCATCTTTGTCATATTCGATTACAATCAAATAGAGTTCGGTCAATTCATTTTTGAGCTGCAAGGATGCATCATCGTTCAAATCATCTGCTCTGATCATATCGAACGGAGCATCGACTGAAAACCTTTTATTAGGGTCTTTAACCGTTTTTACACCACCCATATTGCAGGACAGAGTCAGTAAAAAGGATGTCAGTAAAAAAAATGATTTATATTTCATGGCCAAATAGTTTTTAGTAGCCAAATAATTCTTCGAGCGTCAATTCCTGAACATCACCCATTTTCTGAACCGCTTCCCAATCCAGATTTTCTTTTTTTCCAATCAGTCCAACATTGAATTTCTTTCCTTTGATGTGTTTGTTGAAGAAATCTTCGAGGTCTTTCATGGTCATTTTCTGAGTTTGCGCATAGATATCCCTGTTAATGTCATAATCAATTCCTCTGTCTTCAAGACCGAGTTTATAGAAAAAGATATTGGTTCGGTTGTATCGCTTTGTTGCAATTTTCTTAAGTGCTGCATTTCTTGAATTTTCAAACTGATTTTCTGCTTTCGGCATATTGTTCATCAGGTCATCCAATGCATCAACAGCCTGTGGCAGCTTGTTTGACTGAGTTCCTATATACGCTATTACGAAATTGTATTTGTCTGCTTTTGAAGAATTCGAATAAAAAGAATAAGCAGAATATGCCAGCGATTTGGATTCTCTGATTTCCTGAAAAACGATGGATGAAAGTCCGGAGCCAAAATATTCGGTGAAAATTCCGGATGCACTCAAAAGATTTTTGTCAAATTTATCTTCTCTTGAACTCATCGAAATTTCTGCCTGAACCATGTCGTGAGGCGTAAAATAAAGTTTGCCGGTTGAAGCCGGTTGCGGATATTCCTTTGCAGCCGGAATTTTCTTTCCATTTCCAAAATTATGGTATTTCTCAAGTGCTGCTCTGCTTGATTTCAGATCGTTTCCATAATAGAAAATACGGTGCGGATAGTTCAGAAAATCATTGATTAACCCAACAAGTTCTTCGGGGTCAATTGCTCTGAGTTCTTCTTCGCTGAGCTGGTCTCTGAATCTGCTTTCAGGACCAAACATTGCATATTGGTTCAATGCGCTTTGGATACTTCCTTTCTGAATTTTCGCGTCATTTCTGCTTTTAATGATTTTATCGACATAGCTCTGATAAGCTTCTTTGTCGGCTTTTGCGTCTGACATCAGGTGTTCAAACAACTGAATTCCTTCTGAAAGATTTTCCTGCAAACCTCTGATGTAAACGAAAGAGCGTTCAGAACCGGCACTTACACCATAATCAATTCCGATTTTATAAAACTCTTTTTTCAAATCTTCAGGACTGTATTTGGTCGTTCCGATATAATCGAGATAGTTCATCGCCAGTGAAAGTTTTTTATCATGGTCTGAACCAATTTCGGTGATGTAATAAAGACTCGACAAATCATTGGTTGTATTTTGAATCGATGAAAAATCACTTCCTTTTAATTTTTCGGTTTTAATTGATTTGTCAAAGTCAACAAATACCGGCTCAATCGGTTCTTCGGTCATTTTTTGGAAATCAGTGTAGAACTGAGATTCATTTTCGCGGTTGAGCTGAATTGGTGTAATTCCCGGATTTTCAACTCTGACCAAATCCTTGTTTTCTCCCTGATTTTTATAGACAATCACATAATTGTCACCATAATTTTCATTTGCAAATTTTACAATATCTGACTTTGTTATTTTGGACATATCGTCGAGTTCCGAAACTATTTCCTGCCAGCTAACTTCCTGAATAAATGAATTATACATCATCGAAGCGAGCCAGTCAGAATTTTCAAGCACCATTTGTCTGTCTTTTTTCAGGTCATTCACAACTGCGGTAATCAGCCATTCGTCAAATTCACCTTTTTTGACTTTTTCGATGTCATTCAAAATCAAATCTTTTACTTCGTCCATTGACTGTCCCTGTTTGGGTGAACCCGTAAAAATATGGGCTGTATAATCCTTCATAACCATCGTACTTGAACCTGCGTACTGAGCAAGTTGTTTCTGGTTGATGTTCAAATCTATCAGACCGGCAGTGCTGTTGATCAAAATCATATCCATAATTTCTGTCAGCTTCGTTTTAATGATACCGCCGCCACCGAGACGGTAAGCAAACTGAAATCTTTCTGCAGAAGGACTTGCCACCGTAACTTTTTTAACGCCTCTGATTGGTTTTTCTTTAGCGACATAACGATTTGGCTCAGCTCCTTTTTTGTAAGAACCAAAATACTTGTCAACCATTTTAATCGTTGGGTCAAACTCAAAATCACCTACCAGGACAATCGCCATATTATTGGGGATGTAGTATTCATCGAAATAATCGTTGATGGCAATCAGCGACGGATTTTTCAGGTGTTCAGATGTACCGATTGTCGTTTGGGTTCCGTAATGACTTTCCGGAAAAAGATTTTCCATCAGTGCATAATGAATCAGCCTGAAATCATTGTCCTGAGAACGGTTAAATTCTTCGTAAACCGCTTCCAGCTCAGTGTGAAACAATCTCAAAACCAATTCTGAGAATCGCTCGGATTCAATGTGCATCCATTTTTCGAGTTCGTTTGACGGGATATTGTTTTTATAAACCGTTTCATCAAACCAGGTATGCGCGTTGGTTCCGGTCGCTCCGAGCGATGAAATCATTTTGTCATACTCGTTCGCCACAGCATATTGAGATGCGATGTATGAAACCGAGTCAATCTCTTTGTAAATCGCTCTTTTTTTGTCCGGGTCCTTTTCTGCTTTGTGTGCTTCATATAAATCAGAAATCTGTTTCAACAGAACTTTTTCATTCTCCCAATCATAAGAACCAATTTTTGAAGTTCCTTTGAAAAGCATGTGCTCAAGGTAATGTGCCAGACCGGTATTGTCTTCCGGGTCATTGTTTGAACCCGTTCTGACCGGAATGTAAGTTTGAATTCTCGGTTCATCCTTATTTTGTGCGAGATAAACCTTCAGACCATTATCAAGTGTATAGATTCGTGTTCCGGAAGGGTCATTTTCCACAATTTCATAATTGTAACCGTTCTTATCCTTTTTTTGTACTGTTTTGTATTGTGCTGTCATTATAACAGACAGTAACAAAGTGCCGATGAGTGTTAGTTTTTTAATCATTCGTTATTATTTGATTGTCAAATATAAAGATTATAAACAATTAAACCGATTGTAAGTACCTGCTATATTTCCTATAAAAAATCCGTTTACTGTAAAAAAACAATAAACGGATTTTCTGATAATGCTAAAGCTATTACATCAGAAACCAAAGTTTATACCAAACTGCAACATTTTTCGGTTGTCGAATGTGCTATTCTTAAAATACGGGCTTAATTCTTGTCTCAAAAATAAATCCCAGTTGTAAATTCCTATGTTCAATTGAGCGCCATAAGCAAAATTACTGTTGTTCAAATCAGTTTTTCTGTGTCTCCAGTTGATTCCCTCGCCCTTGACTATGTTATTTTGACCAATTTTGAAACCTCCATATAGATTTACTCCAATTGAAAAATGACTACCGAGATTTCTGTATGATTCACCGTTTTCATCAATTCTCAGTTTAGATGTGTGATAAGTAATTCCTAACGGAATCATCAAATAGCCGGCCCTGACCTTACTTTTTTTCAAATTCCCCTCATTTTTTATCAAATCAACTACTCCTTCCTGATTTCGATACATGAAATAATTATCCTCAAAACGCATGGTTCGGTAAGACAAATACAAGCCGGAGATAAATTCAAAAGGACTTGTAGCACTAAGTTGTCTGTGGTAAATTAAACCAAAATCAATACCGCTTGAATAGCCGAGATGGTCATTCAATTTTTGGTTATCGTCATTTGGTAAATGAATCATACCATAACCAAAATATCCATTAATTTGATTCATTTTTTTGAATTTTCTTGGTTTTGATTGATTTTCTTTCAGATCCTCCAAATCAGTGTTCATAATTGAATAACTAACCTGTTGTTTTGTCAGTTCATCCAAATCGAAATTCAACATTGCAATTTTGTCATTGATTCGGTTGGCATATTTCAGAGAAATTTCGGCTTTCTGATTGTCAGCTTCTTCTTCAGTAATTTCAGCCGAGCTCAAACTGAGTTCGACTTCTTTGATTTCTTTTTCCATCTCAAGTTTTTCCCGAATCACAATTTCTCTGACCTGAATGGCGTATTCATCAATTTTTTCTCTAACCAACGGACTGACTATCTCGTCGGTTTTGGTGTCTTCATTGAAATCAATTTTGATCTTTTGAGCAGTTGTATTTGTCATCATTAGAAATAACAATCCCGTTACAATAAGTTGTTTTATCATAGTTTTTTAATTTTAAAGTTAATTCGATTATTTCTATTTGTTGAAGTCTATAATGACAAGTTTTGAGTTTGACTCCTGTTTTTGAATCGACTGATTGTGTTCAACCGAATACAGTAACATTTCGGGGTCAACAAAATCAGGTCTTTTCTTAATTATTTTTACACTGTCTTTCTGATAACCAATCAGAATTTCTTGTTGTATTTCATTGTTTTCAGTTTTATCAGATTCAATCAACTCGTTTTCAGCCACAATCTCAGTTACCCGGTTTTTCGGCTGTTCGATTGCCTCAACAACTGTTTCATTGTTTGCTATGTTTTGTGTGATTATCGTTTTAGCTTCTTCATTAACTTCCTGATTGCGGGTGATTGAATTTTGAGAATCACTGATTTCTGTATTTACAGTTTCATGATTTACCACAACCGGCTGAATCTCTTGTTGAACAGATGATTTCGGCTTATTGTTAAAAACTAAAACCACAGTCAAAATCATAACAACCGAAGCCGCAACAGACCATGGTATCCATGTTTTTTTTGTTTTATTTTCAGTGTTTTTCTCCTGATCCAGCATTTTTTCAAGCTTCCCCCAGGCTGCCAAAGACGGCTGAATCTTTTTTTGACTCAACTGATTTTTTATTTCTTTTTCAAGCTCTGTTTTCATCTCCAATGTTTTTCATTTCTACAATAAAACTTCTCAACTTCTTTTTGGCTCTCGACAACTGAGTTCTTGAAGTCATTTCATCTATTCCGAGCATTTCTGAAATTTCTTTGTGCGAATATTCTTCCATCACAAATAAATTAAAAATCATTCTGTAGTTTTCAGGCAAACGGTCGAGTAATTCCTGTGCATCTATACCTGTCAAATCGTTTTCGGCTTCTAATTCTTCCGGAAAATTTTCTTCATCAATGTAAATAAAATTCTTGTTTGACCTTAGGTAATCTAAACATTCGTTCACCATTATTCGTCTGATCCATCCCTCAAGACTACCAATAGCACTGTAAGAGTCAATGTTTTTAAAAACCTTCATAAAAGCTCTTAGCATACAGTCTTCAGCATTCTGCAAATCACTGATATATGAACGGCAAAGCCCCAGCATTTTTGAAGAATATACTTCATAAAGCTCTTTTTGAGCACTTCTGTCCTGTTTAATCAACAGTGAAAGCAACTCTTCGGTTCTTTTGTTTTTATGGATAGAAATAATTTTCAAAATTCGACTCTCTATTTATAAGACGAAAGCATTTGTCTAAATGTGACACCGTGATTACAAATTATTCTGAAAATCATTCAGATTAATAGAAACTTAAACCGTCATCATTCGATTAATTGACTTATAATAATCAATTTAAAAACTTAGAGCCGGTATTATCTTTCCGAGGCATAAACCTTTTCACCACCGATAAAAGTTGCTACTGCTTTGGTTTCAGGCAGTTCTTTTTCATCAACTTTCATAATATCTCTGTCCAAAACCGTAAAATCAGCATATTTCCCAACTTCGATGCTTCCTTTTTCGTTTTCTTCAAAATTGGCATAGGCAGCCCAGATCGTCATTCCTCTCAGTGCTTCTTCACGGCTAAGTGCATCTTTCATCTGAAAACCTGTTTCGGGCCAAAATTTTAAATCTTTTCTGACCACCGCAGCATAAAAAGTATAGTACGGGCTGACATGTTCTACCGGAAAATCAGTTCCCAAAGCAATAATCCCGGTTTGGTCAAGCAGCGTTTTGTTGGCATAGGCACCTTTCATTCTCTCAGCTCCCACCCTGTCTTCTGCCCAGTACATATCGCTGGTAGCATGGGTTGGCTGAACGGACGGCAAGATATTGTTTGAAAAATAATCAAAACCATCGGCTGAAATAATTTGAGCATGCTCTACCCGCCATCTTCTTTCGACCTGTCCTTCGAGTGCCTTTTTGTAATTTCTCAAAACCGAAATTGTTGCTGAATCGCCAATCGCATGACTGTTCATCTGAAAACCGCTTGCTGCAAGTGTGTTCGCCAAAGCTTCAAGACTGTCAGCAGGTGTAATCATGATTCCAAAATGTCCGTGGCGGTCGCTGTATTCCTGTCTCATTGCCGCTCCTCTTGAACCGAGCGCTCCGTCCACGAAGACTTTGAAAGACCTGACATTGAGCCGGTCAGTTTTATAAATTCCTTTTTTAAGATAGTATTCCAGATTCTCAGGTGTGTTGCTGACCATTGCATAGATTCTAAGTTTCATTTTTCCTTCTTTTTGCAAATCATCGATTAAATCTATAATCTCAGGATCAAGTCCTGCATCGTCAACGGTTGTCAGACCAAATGAAAGTGCATATTTTTCGGCTTCGAGCAATGCCCGCTCTGAAAATTCTTTTGAAGGTTTCGGAATAATTGAATTAACCGGTTCCATTGCATTGTCAATCAACACACCGGTTGGCTGACCGTTTTTTTGGATTACTTCACCGCCCTGAATTTTGGTGTCGGCTGTAATACCTGCCAGTTCAAGTGCTTTTGAATTGACCAGCAATGCGTGTCCGTCAACTCTTCTCAGTGCCACTGCTTTGTCAGGAAACAGTTCATCAAGTCTGTCCTTGGTCGGAAATTCCTTGTCAACCCAGTTGTTCTGGTCCCAGCCTCTTCCCTGAATAAATTCTGACGGATGGTCTTTTTGGAATTCAGCCACTCTTTCCAAAACTTCATCATAAGACATCGTTCCTGTCAGATCAACCGTTTGCATATAAAGTCCTAATCCATACAAATGGGCGTGGGCATCTATCAGTCCCGGAACAATTGTCTTTCCGGCTGCATCATAAATTTCCTGTACCCTGTATTTGGATTCGAGTTCTGCGCCATCTCCGGTTTCAATGATTTTTCCATATCTGACCACAAATGCATTTACAGTTGAAAAATCTTTGTCAACGGTATAAACCACTGCATTTTTGACCAGTAAATCAACCGATTCCTTTGAATAACAAGACATAAGCATTAAAGCTAAAAGAATATAAACCAGTTTTTTCATTGTTTAATCAATTAATTTTCAAAATTAGAAAATAGATTCGGGATTGGCATTTCATTTTCTATAACTTTGACAAAGTAAATCTCAATTATGAATTACAAAGAAGCGGTCGAATGGCTTTTTGTTCAGTTACCGGTATTTCAGCATACCGGAAGTAATGCTTACAGGCCTGATATTGGAAATATCGTTGAGCTGACCCAAAAAGCAGGTAATCCACAGAACGAATACAAGTCCATTCATGTGGCAGGCACCAACGGAAAAGGGAGCACCTGTCATATGCTGGCTTCGGTTTTGCAGGAATCGGGATACAAAACCGGCTTGTTCAGTTCGCCTCATATGAAAGATTTCAGAGAACGAATCAGGGTGAACGGAAAGATGTGTAGCAAAAAATTTGTAACCGGTTATGTGAACGATTATTTTGAATTGATTCAGTCTTTGAATGCCTCATTTTTTGAAGTAACTACTGCAATGGCTTTTGAGTATTTCAGACAAGAGAAAGTTGATGTTGCGGTAATTGAAACAGGTTTGGGCGGCAGACTTGATTCGACAAATATTATTCATCCGGTTTTGTCTGTGATTACAAATATCGGGATGGATCATACTGCGATTCTCGGTAATACGCTTGCTGAAATTGGTTTTGAAAAGGCGGGAATTATCAAGAACGAAACCCCGGTTGTAATCGGTGAATCTGTTGATGAAACCCGGCAGGTGTTTTTAAAAAAAGCAAAAGCATGTCATTCTGATATAATTTTCGCAGAAGAAAAAATTTACCCTGAATATGAATCAGATCTGAAAGGGATTTATCAGCAAAAAAATAAAAGAACGGTTTTGACTGCAATCGGTGAATTGAGAAAATCAGGTTTTGAGATTTCTGAGGAATCGGTTGTGAGAGGATTGAGAAATGTAGTTGCAAATACCGGGTTGAGAGGCCGCTGGGATGTGTTGAATCAAAAACCGTTAATCGTTGCTGATTCTGCACATAATCCGCATGGACTGGCTGAAATCAAAAAACAAATCGACTCAACCGGTTTTGATAAACTTCATCTCGTTCTCGGTTTTGTGAGTGATAAGGATGTAGCATCTATTCTGAAATTCTTTCCAAAAGATGCTGCCTATTATTTTTGTCAGCCGGCTGTCAGCAGAAAATTTCCGGTCGAAAAATTAAAGGAAATGTATTCAGACAAACTGAATGCTTCGTTTTATGAGACTGTAAATTCAGCACTTGAGTCAGCCCGGAAACAGGCTGCAAACGAAGATTTAATCTATATCGGCGGCAGCAGTTTTGTAGTGGCTGAAGTCTTGTGAAAAATCAGAAATTCAATTATTCAGAACCGGAAGAATCCCATTTATTCTTATTGTTAAACCAGTTTTTCGGGTTCAGTTTCTTGCTTAATTTCTGTCTCTTACTTTCCTGATAATAATTGCTTCCATAACCATAGCCATAGCCGTAACCATAGCCGTAGCCATAACCGTAGCCGTAACCAAACCCTTTTCCTGCTCCCACATCATTAAGAATCATTGCCATATTGGGCAGTCTTTTTGCACGGTACAAATCTCTCGGAATTTCGAGCAGTCTTTTATCTGAAAAATCAATTCTGACAACATACAGGAATAAATCTGCATTGTCTGCAATCAGTTGAGTATCGGTGACCAGATTTATCGGTGCGGTATCTACCACCACATAATCATATTTGTCAAGTGCCTCTTTCATCATTTCTCTGAACCGGTTGTTCATCAGGAGTTCAGAAGGATTTGGTGCCAGAACACCCGAATGAATCAAATCCAGATTTCTTTTATCGTCTCGAATTATTAAATCTTCGAGTTTAATTTCGGTATCTGATAAATACTGTGTGATTCCCGGTTTTTTTCGGTGTGTATCCAAGTCAAAATACTGAAGTATTTTTGGATTGCGGATATCAGCTCCCATAAGTACAACCTTAAACTTACCACTTGCAGCCAGTGTTGCAGCCAGGTTGCTCGCAATGAATGTTTTACCTTCGCCACTAATTGTTGAGGTTACAAAAATACTTTTGGGTTCATTTTTCTTGTTCGGTATATAATAACCGATATTGGTTCTCAGGATTCTGAAAGATTCTGCCAGTAGGCTTCGGTCATTTTTATCAATAATTCTTCCGCCTGACCTGGATACCGGAACTTCGCCAATAATTGAAACGCCTGTTTTTTCTACATCTTTTCTGCTTTTAACCTTATTATTCAGCAGGTAAAGAATATACAGGGCACCAAAAGGTATCAAAAAACCAAAGGCACTGGCTGCGATGTAGGCTCTTTTACTGTTTGGCGAAATCGGTGAGCGATTGCTGTAGGCATAATCCACCACTTTAATTGCCGACGGAGTCGCAGAATTGGTAATCTCATTTTCCTCTCTTTTCTGAAGCAAAAACAGGTAGAGTGCTTCCACAATTTGCTGCTGTCTGGACAAATCCTTAAATTCTTTTGCCTGAGTTGGAAATTTGGATATTTTACCATCAATTCTACCACCTTCATTTTTGATACTGCCAAGAGAAATCTGAATTGTTCTTTTATAATTGTTCAGACCTGCAAATAAATTGTTTTCAATTTCGGTAATCTGCTCATCAATATTCCGTACAATCTGACTATTTTCGGTTGAATGTTTCAGCATATCGTTTCTGGCGAGAATCAGTTCATTGTATTTTTGAGCATTTGAATTGACCGAACCATCTGACAGACCTATATTTGTGGGTATCAGATCATTTGGGTTATTTTTCAGGTAGTCTTCCATATAATTGACCAGGCTCAACTGAGTACTCTGATTGAGCATTTGTGCGTGATTGGATGTAGATTCACTCAGACTTGAACTCCCTTCTGCTGCCAGGTCAATGACATGATTATCCTTTTTGAATTGTTCTACATCTCTGTCTTTTGACATCAGATCTTCTGAAACTTTAGCCAGACGGTCTTCAATAAACTTAGTGGTTTTTTCACCGACCAGTTTCTTATCATTGATTGCATCGCTGTTGTACTGTTCGATTAATTCATCAATAACAATTTTTGCTCTGTCCGGCAGATTGTCCACCAGTCCGACGCTGACAACCGAACCTTCCTCAACAGGTCTGATTTTCAACCTCGACTTATAACGACCTGTGGCGGATTCTATTGAAGAGACCGAAATCTGGACATTGAGTTCAGACTTGATGTCATCGCTGCTTCTCGGTAACAGCATAATTTCATTTGAGCCAATTTTGACCGTCTTTCCAAAATCTGTATTAATGGTTTTACCTCCATGCAGAATTTTTAAACCTGATTTAGGACCAGCGGTAACTTCTATACTGAAAGGAGTCGGATCTTCGGTGATTAACCTGAGTTGAACCGGAGAAGTTTCCCAGTACAACTCCTGTCTTTTCACTCTTCCTTCTACATAATAACTTACATTGAGCTGGAGTTTTCTGACTACTTTGCTGATTAATCTTCTCGAGCTCATCACCTCAATCTGGTCGGCAATATTGGGTTTGACATCAAAACGACCAAGCCCTTTACCGGTAAGTGCGCTCAGTTCAGAGCTGTGTTGATTCACATCTTCTTTGATAAGTACTTTTGCCTCTGAATTATAGAACCGTTCTGAATATCTGAGCTGGAAATAGGCGAGCGTCCAGGCTATACTCAGTCCGAGTACAAACCAGTACCAGTTTCTCAACAGTTGCTCCCAGATAATCCTGAAGGTTTGAGAACTGTTTTCAATTTCAATTTCGAGCGATTCATCCAATTCTTTGTAATCCATTTTTGAAATTTTTTATCGGGTTAACAAAGTAATAATTGTGAGCAAAAAACCGGCAACAGATATCACGAAACTGACATCTCTGTAAGTTGTTGATTTTGAATTAATTTTATGCTTATCAGGTTCTACATAAATCACATCATTCTGAGCAAGATAAAAGACCGGTGAATTAAAAATATCGGGAGAGGTCAAATCAACCCTGTAGAAATTCCTTTGGTCTCCTTCTTCACGAATAACGAGTATATTATCTCTCGTCCCGTTTATCGTCAGATCACCTGCCATTCCGAGCATGTCTATAAGACTTACTTTTTCATTATCGAGGGTGTAGGAACCGGGACTGCTAACTTCACCCAGAACTGTAATTTTGTAATTTGTAATTTTAATTGAAACACCCGGATCGATGATCTCATCACTCAGCCTTCCCTTTAAATACTGTATTGCTTCATTTCTGGTCAGTCCGGCGAGTTTGATTTTCCCAAGAACCGGAAATTCAATATTCCCGTCTTCATCAACGAGATAAGTTCTTTCACCACCTTTGTTACTTTCCTGATTAAAGATTCTGGTTGCATCAACATTTCTTCCGAACACAGTAATATCGAGCAAATCGTCGGTTTGTATAACAGCCGAATATCTGTCATTCAAAATTTGCATCGACTCCAAGTCACCCTGAAAGTAAACAACTTTCTCTCTGGACACACATGAAAACACAAGTGACGCCAACACGAATGCAAATACTGTTTTACAGAGCGGTTTGAGTAATTTATTTTTCATCAGGCTAATTGCTAACAATGCAAATATAAAATTTAAATTTTTGTAAGTATTAAGTATTTAAAAATTCAGTCAAGTGGTTTGTATTCAGCTACAATTTCTTTAATTTTTAATCTGAGTTCTGACTTCAGTTGCTGACTATCCGCATTAAGCCGTGAACACATAAGAAGTTCTTCAATTTTTTGAACCAAATCCGGATTGTGCTGTTCAACTTTTGCAATCATAATTTTCGGGTGATGGGTTTTGACAGCCATTTCTCCGGGAATCAATAATTCTTCAAAAAGTTTTTCACCTTTTCTAAGTCCGGTTATTTCAATATCAATATCTTCCGGATACCTCAGTCCGCTCAGTCTTATGATTCGTTTTGCCAGGTCAAAAATTTTCATCGGCTTACCCATATCAAAGACAAATACTTCGCCTCCTTTACCAAAAGAAGCAGCTTCAAGAACGAGCTGACAGGCTTCAGGAATCGTCATAAAATAACGGCTGATATCGGGATGGGTCACAGTAAGCGGCCCTCCTTTTTCAATTTGTTTTTTGAAAATCGGAATCACTGATCCGTTTGAACCGAGTACATTTCCAAATCTGGTAACAATATATTTTGTTCGGCTAATCGAATTGAGTCTTGTCACATAAAGTTCAGCTATTCTTTTGGTCGCACCCATCACACTGCTTGGATTTACGGCTTTATCGGTTGACACCATTACAAATTTCTCAACCTGATGATGAGCTGACAGGTCGGCGATAACTTTTGTTCCTTTCACATTGGTTATCACTGCCTCCATAGGATTATCCTCCATCATCGGTACATGTTTATAAGCTGCTGCGTGAAAAACAATATCGGGTTTGTATTTATTGAAAATCACTTCCATTCTTTCGGCATCTCTTACATCTGCGATTAAAAACGCACAATTGTCTTTGCACTTGTCTTTGGTGTTTTGCTGTAATTGAAAAAGAGCGGTTTCTGCCTGGTCAACCATGATTAATTTTGTGGTTGAATATCCCATCAACTGGTTTGAAATTTCACTTCCGATTGAGCCCGCAGCTCCGGTCACCAGAATTTTTTTGCCGGCCACTGCATTTTTTATTTCCTGATTATCGAGTTGAATCGGTTCCCTGCCCAGAAAGTCATCAATATTCAAAGGTTTAATCTGTCTGATGGTCAAGTCTCCTTTCTGCCATTTACTGACTTCAGGCACAATCTTTAATTCAACACCTGAATCTGCAAATCTGTCATAGATTGCATTGATTCGTGTCGGGCTGATTTTCTGAATTGAAATAATGATTTCAGATATCTTGTTTTTATTGATAAAATCGTCGGTTACCTGCTGAAAGCTATAAATCCGTACGCCATTAATCTTCTTCCTGTATTTTTTGGGGTTGTCATCCACAAATCCGGCTACTCTTATTTTTGTGCTTTTGTCATCGGTCAGCAGATTATAGGTAAGTACGCCTGATTTTCCGGCGCCAAAAATCATTACATTTTTTTCTCTGTTCGTACCTATGACATAATTGTCATAAATTCCTTTGTACAAAATCCTGAGAAAGACCATTGCCAGAACATTGAAAAGAAAGTGAACAATGATTACATTCTTACCAAAGATGAAATATTCATGCTCTGCGAAGTTTAACAACAACCAGTAAACCAGACTGATTAGCAAGAGATAAAATAAATTTGCATTAAGCACATTGATGAAATCTCTCGAACCAGTGTGTCTGATTACTCCTTTGTAAGAAGAAGTTGCAAGAAAAGCAAGAAATGCACAGACAATTACAATCGGCAACTGGTACTGAAAGACCATAAACAACTTTGTTTGTGGCCCGATATCCAAATATTTCAGGAGTATAAAAGTCAGAAGAAAAGTATTGACAGTTATGTACATATCAATTGCAAGCACCAACCAGCGCGGCACTTCTCTTTTCAGATTTTTCCGAATTTCATAACTCAGGTATTTAAAACTTAATTTTTTCAATTATTCTGTCTAAAGTTGTCAACTCGAGGTTTGAGCCACTGGGCAAGCATAAACCTCTTTCAAATAAGTCTTCACTTATACCATTGGTATATCTTTCATATTTTTCAAAAACCGGTTGCAAATGCATTGGTTTCCACAAAGGTCTGCTTTCAATATCTGATTTGCCAAGTTCTAATCTGATCTTTTCTCGGGTTTCATAAGAATCTGTAAGAATACAGCTCAGCCAGCGGTTTGAAAAAAATCCTTCGGATTCATCCTGGTATTCAATACCACAACAATCAGAAATATGTTCTTTGTAATATTCAAAATTTCTTCGTCTTGCAGCAACTCTGTCTGACAGCACTTCCAGTTGTCCGCGGCCTATACCGGCGACTATATTAGACATTCTGTAATTGTACCCGACTTCTGAATGCTGATAGTGCGGTGCATCGTCCCTTGCCTGTGTTGCCAGAAATACTGTTTTCTTTTTATGTTCAATGTCCTTGACAACCAAAGCACCACCGCCTGAAGTGGTGATAATTTTATTGCCGTTAAAAGACAATACTGAAAAATCTCCGAGTGTTCCGCATTTTAAATCCTTGTATTCACTTCCCAGTGCTTCCGCAGCATCTTCAATTAAGGGTATTTCATAGTGTTTTGAAATGCTGCTTATCTCGTCGAACTGAAAAGGCATACCATACAAATGAACAGCAATAATTGCTTTCGGTTTTTTTCCTTTTGAAATCCGATCTATGATTGCCTGCTCAAGTAATTCGGGACACATGTTCCAGGTTTTTCGTTCACTGTCCACAAAGACTGGTTTTGCGCCCAGATAAACAACCGGATTTACAGAAGCAGAAAAAGTCATGCTTTGACAGAGAACTTCATCACCTGCTTTCACACCAGCCATAATTAGTGCCAGGTGAAGTGCTGCAGTACCTGAACTCAGTGCTGCAACCCGTGATTTATTTTGGAGAAAATTCTCGAGTTCTTTTTCAAATCCTTCAACATTTGGTCCAAGCGGGGCAATCCAATTCTCATCAAAAGCCTGCTGTATATACTTCATTTCTTCACCGCTCATGTGAGGTGAAGAAAGCCAGACCTTATTCTCTTTCATAAGTTTTTAATTAGAGCTATTGAACAAATATACTGTAAAACATTCAGTGATAAATTTGTTTTTGGGTTTAATTCAGTGAACTGATGTTTTTTAAGTTTAATAAATTCATTACCAATTAAAAAGCCCCTGCGAACAGGGGCTTTTGTATATTAGATTATTAATAACTCCACATATCAGCTTCAGACTGAAGTATGCTGGTTCTGATTCTTTCACTCTCTTCCAGCTGACCTTTTGAGTCTTTTGGAATGTAATCCTCAACCGGTGTAATACCATATATAGTCTGTGCTTTATAAATGACAGATGAATACCTTCTCGCATTGAGCATATCATCATAAGTTACGCTCGATGATGAGTTGTTCGGGTTGAATACTGTATAATTATTCAGTACTTCTCTTGCATCGGGATACCATATCCAGAACAAGTCCACAAAAGTTCCGTCATCAAACTGAGTTCCGAGTGCCTGAGCATCAGGTCCCATGATACACAATCCGAGCAAACGGTATTTCATTTCACCCAATCTTCTGTCGATATACCACATCCCTTTGGTTTTCACCATTTTGATGTCGTTTGAATTTACTTCAAAATTAAAGATAAGTGCATCATCCGGCTCTTCTCCGGCATCAATCATGTCGAAATAAAACTGTTGAGTGTCCTTTTTAGCCGTACGAGAAACGATTTGCTCATAAGTCATACGGGTTGTGAAATACTCATCATCATAGACTTCTTTGATAGCACCTGATCTAACGCCGTCTACCAGAGCATCATACAACGAAGCTGACTCTGTAAGCAGTCCGTCTGATGAACGATAGTAAGGCTGATTAAGTCTTTCGTTGAAGTCAATAACTTCCCAAACTACTTTTGACCAAATTACATCCTTGTCTTCGATATATCCGTACTCCAAAGGTTGCTGCAGAGTGCTAACTGTATCTCCGGCTTCGGTGACCATGGTTTTGTTTGCCCGCTGCTCTCTCAGTTCCTGAGGAGACATTGCGTTCAAAACATTCTGAGCCATAGTTGCCGAGGCGATCAAACTCATTAATCCGAAAAAAAGACACTTCATAATTGTTGTTATTTAATAATTTTATCTTACTTCTATTGTCACCGGCGAAGCCTCTCCCGGGCCAGCTGATGAGCTATATTTAATATCGAAAATTCCGACGATATCACCGCTCTTGGCTTTAGACAGTGCACCTGAAGCACCACTCATCTTATTACCGTTAACCAGTGCTGTTGGCTGTCCCGGTACTTTCACTTTGAAAGAAGTTACTTCACCGCTAACATCGAACAGGAAGTCAGGCCAGTCCAGACGGATGGTTTGAGCTGCCAGTCCGTTAGCCGGAACTTGGATATTTGTTTTGTTTGCAATATGCGCTCTTGCAGGTGGAACAGGTTTGATTCTGAAATCCATAGAACCAGAAACTGTCTTACCGGTTGAAGTTCTCGCAGATGCAGTAAATTTAACTGTACCGCTTCCAGCTGCCGGTTTGAACATCCATTTACCTGCACCGTTTGGTCTCAAACCACCCACATTTGCAGTCAATTGAACAGGACCGTCGGCACCGTTAACTGTTGCAGAAATAGGGTTGTCCAGATTACGGTAAACCACATTCATCTTATCTGCAGAAATCACTGCACCACTTGGTGGCTGCATAATGGTTTCAGATACTACTTCATACTCATGAGTAAACGGAATTGGCTCGATAAATTCTCCATCTGAACCTTTATAAGTCATGGTTCCTGAAATGCTTTTCTTACCTGACCCTGAAGTATTCAAAGTAAAGTTAGCTTTACCGTTCACCAATGGAATTTCCTGACCGTTCACGACAACTTTACCCTGAAGTGTGTTGTCGAATGCACCAAATGCAATGCTTGCATCAGCAGGTTTGTCTGAACGAACAAAAGGCGGAGCTATCACGATAGGCTCAAATGCTTTCAGTTCGATTTCTTCTTCCAGTTTATTTGAAAGCAATGCTCTCACCAGGTTACCTTCTTCAGTTCTGATATCAGACTGAATTTTGGTTAAGTTGGCAAGACCTGCAATCATCGGCTGATCATAGAATTTAGTATTCAGCCATGATTTTTTCCCACTGGATTCAGTGCTGAAAACATGCTCAATTCTTTTTTTGTCAGCTTCAGTTGTATAGCTGCCAATCATGAAGTTTTTAAAACCGTCAATTGTTGCCAGTAACTGATTTCCTTTCTCGCTAGGTGTATCCTGTTTAACAAACATAAATTTTGTAAACAAGTCCACATTTGAAAGTGCAGAATAGTTTGTTTCTGAATCACCTACCTCAACACCGTATCCCGGTAATGTATATTCTTTCTCAGCAGATATTTCCTGCTTCAAATTTTCAATAAAATTAAAAGCTTTATCTGCTTCTGCCTTTACCTGATCTGCTTTGGTTGAAATAGCTGCATAATCAGGATTATCAACCGCTTTTAGGTTAATACTGTTATAGAATGTACCGTTGTTGTCACTCGTCAGTCTGGATGAGTCATCCAGAGAGACGGTAATGTCTTCAAAAGATCTCAGAACCTGACGGTCAACATTCATCGCCATCATAGCGATGAAGACGATATACATCAGGTTAATCATCTTCTGTCTTGCTGCTTTACCTCCTCCTTGTGCCATTTTTAATAATGTAGAAATTAAACAATAGTGTGAGTATTAGAAATTATCCCTTAGGGATTAATTTCCTTTCATAGCAGACAACATTCCACCATAAATCTTATTCAGATTGCTAACGCTTTCAGACAGTGCTGTCATTTCCTCTTGGAATCTTTTAGAACCGCTTGCGTTATTTTCCATTTCGCTGATGAATTGCTTATTTAATTCTACTTGTTTCTGACCACTTTCAAGCTGTACCTGATAAAGTGCATTCAATGATTCCATGTGGTTAGCCGCCAAAGCAAGCTGATCACCGTATTGCTGTGTTGCAGCAGCTGCACTGGTGGTTTTATTAATTTCAGATACTGATGAACCGAAACTCTCAATACCCGTTCTCAGTCTTTCCATCAATGAAACATCCAATTTGGCATCGCTCAGCATTTTATCTAATTTTTGAGACAACGATACATTGTCAGATTCATCGGCTGTTGCAACCAATTTTGATTTTTTTGCTACAGGTGTACTTGAATCAGCCAATTCCGGATAAACTTTCTCCCAATCATAGCCTGCCGCCGGTTTGTCCAATGCAAATACAAGGAATACAATCACCTCACAAATCATTCCGATTGCAAGTACGGCAGATCCGTCCAATCCAAAAAGTGAATAGTGATTAATTTTAAAAAGAGCTCCCAAAATTACGATTGCTGCTCCGAAACTGTAGAAGAAGTTCAAACCAACTTCTTTTCTTGATGCTTTTAGTGCCATAGTCTAATATAAATTTGTGTTAATTAAAAAATTGTGTTAATTGTCCTTTTATTATTTATTTCGTTTTTTTCTGAATTTAATTTTTGAGTTTTCAGGGAAAGACTGAACAGTTCTGAAACCGATGTAACTTCTTGCGGAATCTTTGTGTTCCCAGTCTCTTGCGCTAACCATCAGCAGATAGCCTATATCTTTCCATGATCCTCCTCTGACTGCTTTCTTGTCACTTCTGTCACGACCCATTGTCGGGTTTAGCGTTGAAGTCATTTGATAGAATGCCTTGTCGTATGGTGAACTTGTCCATTCAGCTACATTCCCTGCCATATCATACAGACCGTAACCGTTTGCATGGAAAGTTTTTACAGGTGCACTGTACATATATCCTTTTCCTTGCTCTTCGATATAATCACCTCTCTTAGGTTTGAAGTTTGCAAGATAGCAACCTCTGTCATCTGTCAGGTAAGGTCCTCCCCACGGATAAGGAGCATCCTGTAGTCCTCCACGGGCTGCGTATTCCCATTCGATTTCAGTTGGCAAACGATAGTCGATAATCTTTTGTGCGACACCCTTTTTCTTTCTTTTACTTGCCAGATAATCGTTTTGTTTTTTTGTTTTAAATGCACAATAAGCCATTGCCTGATCCCAGCTAACACCCACTACCGGGTAATCTGAATAGGCTTCATGCCAGAAATAATTTTCGTGCATCGGGTCATTGTGTGCATAGTTGAAGTCTCTTACCCAAACAGTTGTATCCGGGTAAACAGGAACTTCAGCCATATAGCCAAAATCAGATCTGAAAGAATCCGGATTATTCCCTTCTCTGGCAGCGCTTTCCTGATCAATCCAAAAATATTTGAATTTCAGTTTTCTGACATCAATTAATCTTTCATCATTGAATCTTTCTTCGGGCGGATAATACAATGCATCAATTGCTTCTGCATAATCCACATCCGGGTACTCGTATTTATTCCATGCCAGATCAATATTCCAATTCAGCTTTCTTTGATCGATGCTGTAATCTCCGTCACGACCGGTAGATTGTGATGCTACATACTCATCCCATGGAGTAGGCTCACCATCATCACTGCCCGAAATATATTTGTAGGCTGCTATTCCTTCTTCATTTCCGGAACTTGCAACAGTCGGATCAAAGCCTAAGTCTGCTGCCTTTTCAGCCAGCATGGTACGGGCAATTGAATCACGGACATAATCAACAAAAACATGGTATTTGGAATTGGTGGTTTCTGTGTCATCCATAAAAAAACCGGAAACCGACACGGTTCTTACCGGAGCCGAATTGTCAAAGGTGAAATCATAGTCGGTTTGTCCCAATACAAATGATCCGCTGGGAACAGGTACCATCCCCTTTGGACGCTGAGGTGTCCAGCTAACTGATTTTTTTCCTACAATCTGACCATCGTCTCTTCCTCCGTTTCTTCCTTTTTTTAACGTCTTACAGGAAGATAAGGATAAAGACAAAATGATTACTGCTGCCAATGCTTTCTTCATTCTAATTTTTTTAAGCGTGTAAATCTATAATAATTTTACAATTTCCCAAAAATAATTTTAAAGGCATTATGCCTAACGCATAAAATACTTTTTTATTGCACTCAATATAATTTTTTATAAGCTTTCCACCATCTCTGTGGTATTTTGCCTTTGAGCGAGTCTTTGTAATCTTTATGTGAGCAAGGGATAATCTGCCTGCCTGACGACTCCGCCTCCATCGGATTGTTCAGCTCCAGCCACCATTGATCAGATTTTATATCCCTGTAAAACAGTAATTCCTGTTCCGGAATCTGAACATGAAAAGATTCATAACCATTCTCATCTTCAAAATCAATTTCAACGGATGAATTATTTTTGCCCTCTATAAAATACCAAAGAATTTCTGACAACAATAAATTATCTGTCAGAATATTTTTCGTTTTGAAGTTATAAACGCCAAATGATCTTGTTTTATTGTTTATACCCGAATATCTTGACAAAGCACAAATTTCTCTTGAATTAAAACCATTAGGCGATAATTCCGGAGAAGATTGAAAATCTGATGATTGAATCGACTCTAAATTCAAAACAACCAAATCAGAATTTCTGAGTTCGGGTTCAGATTCTTCAATTGATTCAGTCAAAACACCCAGTCTTTTCACATCAAAATTCAATTCTTCCATCAAATCAAGCTCTTCCTGAGCCACAAAATAGGTTTGGTGTCCAAAATGATGGTAGTCAAAAAGTGAATGTGGTTCTGTTGTAATGATTTTACTGAGATAATTATACGCCGAAAGCTCATTTGAGTCATCGCCAAGTCTGAAACGGTTGTCGATACAACTCAGGTTAACCTGATGACAAACTGAATCAAGCGCTCTGTACTGCCAGTAAGCCAACATTGGATTATCACCGAGTATTATCAGCTTACAGTTTTTCTTCAATAATTCTTCCTGAATTTTTAAAAATGCAAAAAAAGTATCTTCTATTGTTGCACCATGCGGCAATTCACCCAAATCATAAATTTTCAAATGCCAGTTTCCGGACTTCAATCTGTAAAATTCTCTTCTCAGCTGGTCAAAATCGTTTTCATTGTCATCGGTGTGAACAGTTATCATAACCAATGAACCTTCATCTACGGCTGAATTAAATTCAAGCTGACGGCCAATACTGAAAACATCCAGTTCATTTGCAAAATTTATCAAATCCGGTTTTACGGGTCTCAAGAACTCATCAATCATTTCTTCTTTGAAGTTGGTTTATGCTGTTCCAGAATTTTCTTTACTTCATCGAGTTTCAGTTTTTTAACATCTACCTCTTTGGCAAGCTCAATTTTGACTTTACCTTTAATTATATTGTGTCTGCCCCATCTCGCTTTCTCAATACGGATTCCTTCTTCTTCCCAGTTCTGAACAACTTTTTCAGCTTCTTTTCTCAATTTGTCCTCAATGAGTTCTTCAATATCGGATTGAGACAGGTTATCGAAATCGTATTTCTTATTTACATTGATATACAAATCACCGTATTTGATAAACGGCCCAAAACGGCCTTTGCCTTTGGTCACTTCAATGTTTTTATAAACCGCGATCGGTGCATTTGCCTTAAGTTTTTCTTCGATTAATTCAACAGCTCTTTCAAAAGAAATTTCCATCATATCCTCATCTTTGGGTATTGAAACAAAGAGGTCATTGAATTTCACATAAGGCCCGAATCTGCCTACATTTACTTCGATTTCGCCGTCCTTGTGGCTGCCCAGTTTTCTTGGCAATTCAAACAAAGACATAGCTTCATCAAGCGTTATGCTTTGAATTGACTGGGTTCTCAGCAAACTTGCAAATCTGGGTTTTTCTTCATCTTCTGTATTTCCGATTTGAATCATTGGTCCAAAACGACCGATTTTGGCGAAGACAGGTTTTTTGGTTTTAGGATCTTCTCCAAGCAATCTTTCGCCGGTCGCTCTTTTTGCTGTTTCTTCAACTTTTTCAACATTCTGATGAAATTTACCATAGAAACCGCCTATCATTTCAGTCCATTTCTCCTTTCCTTCGGCTATGTCATCAAAACTTTCCTCAACTTTTGCAGTGAAGTCATAATCCATAATATATGAAAAATGATCGACCAGAAAATCATTGACCACCATTCCTATATCAGTAGGCATCAATTTTCGGCGGTCTGCACCAAAAGTTTCGGTTTCTGTTTTTTCAGTAATTTTATCTGCATTTAATTTCAAAGTCTTCAGACTTCTTTTTTCGCCATCCAAATTTCCGAGTACTACATATTCTCTCTGCTGAATGGTTGAAATTGTAGGTGCATAAGTTGACGGACGACCTATTCCAAGTTCTTCTAGTTTCTTAACCAAAGATGCTTCGGTATATCTCGGTGGTGATTTGGTGAATTTCTGAGTCCCGAATATTTCTTCTGCAGTTAACAGGTCACCCTTATGGACATCCGGCAGAATTGATTTTTCATCTTCTGTATCTTCATCATGTACCGAATCCTGATAGACTTTCAAAAAACCATCAAAGACAATAATTTCACCTTTTGACTGAAAAATTTCTTTGTTATTTGAGTTTTTAATGTCCACTACGGTTCTTTCCAGGTCGGCCTGTGCCATCTGACTGGCAATTGCTCTTTTCCAGATCAGCTCATATAATCTTCTCTGACCGGCATCTCCTCCAGCTGATTTCAAACCAAAATCTGTCGGTCGGATTGCCTCGTGAGCTTCCTGAGCACTCTTATTTTTAGTGGTATAATTTTTTGGTGAGCTGTATTTTTCACCATAGTCAGATTTAATTGTTTTTTCGGCAGCTGCGATTGCATCCTGAGATAGATTCACACTATCTGTTCTCATATAGGTAATCAGTCCTGACTCATACAATTGCTGGGCAACACGCATGGTTCTGGAAACCGGAAATCCTAGTTTTAGCGACGCTTCCTGCTGTAGCGTTGAAGTCGTAAAAGGAGCAGACGGTGATCTTTTCGCAGGTTTTTTCTGCAAATCGCTTACAGTAAATTCAGCACCGACACAAGACGCTATAAATGTTTTGGCGTCTTCGTAAGTTTTGAATTCCCTGGTCAAAACCGCCTTCATCGATTTACCGTCAACAGTTATAAACTGAGCTGTAAATCTGAAAGATGACTGAGGTATAAAATTCAGAATTTCTCTTTCTCTTTCAACAATCAACCGGACTGCAACAGATTGAACCCTTCCGGCAGAAAGACCCGGTTTTACTTTTTTCCATAAAATCGGTGATACTTCAAAACCAACCAATCTGTCCAAAATTCGTCTTGCCTGCTGGGCATCTACAAGATTTTCATCAATTTTTCTGGGATTGTCAATTGCTTTTTCAATCGCTTTTTTTGTGATTTCATTGAATGAAATTCTATGGGTTTCTTTTTTTGAAAGCCCAAGTACATTATACAAATGCCAGGCTATAGCTTCTCCCTCAC
>CAYFWH010000013.1:0-13715 GCA_964346785.1 uncultured Weeksellaceae bacterium
AAAAATATATTTAGTCACAGATTTAAACATAATTTTTATTTTAATCAATAACATTACCATCACCATCCAGACTTTCTATATTTTTTATTGAATATCTATTCATATAAACTACATCATCAGATTCGTTGATATAACTAAAAATAACAAATAATGTATCGGGGTCAAATAAAATCATATATTCTAATTTGTCAATATCTTTTGCATTAATATATAATGCACCGTTTTCTTTTGAATTCCAATCATCTACCATAAATACATCAATCAAATCTTGATTTGCTGCGTTCATACGGAAAACAGTTGTAATGTCAAAATCTAAAAAAAAAAAATAAGTTTCTTTAAATGATTCGATAGCAATCGCTTTATCATTTTGCTCATCATAATACATATAATCATGATAGTCTGTCTCAATAAACAGCATCTGTGCATTTACAACCGAGAAGGTTGCCAGCAATAGAGTTAAAAAATAATATTTTTCATAGTTTTTTAATTTTCAAATCCTAAATAAGTTAGAGAATACCGACTTAACAGAAATCCGCCGTCTTCATTTGTATGTGTAATAACTAACTTCATTGTCTGTTCATTAACTACAATTACTTCTTCCTGTTCGTTTTCATCAGTTACATAAAGCGTCAATTCCTCCTGATCTTCAGCAAATTCAAAATCATAGATTTCATAAATTTCATTTTTGCTATTCGTACTTGTGGTTACATAGAAGTAATCAAAGTCCTTTGAAATTTTAAATGAAAAGTTACCGCTAACCTTTGACAATACATCAAAATCTTCAGTTGACTCAATATAGCTCAATGTTTCTTTAGTGTCTGATTTTAAATAAAAATCATTAGATTCAGCTTCCTGAGCGTTAATTGCAACAGAGACAATCATTAAAAATGTAAGTAAAATAGTTTTTGTTTTCATAGTTTCTTAATTTATATCAGGTAAATATATATAATTTACATTCACAAATTAATTTTTCAAAAAAAATAGCTTTTCATCACAATGCAATACCTTGATTATATGCTGATTAACACATTTGTTTATTTGATTCTCTTTTTTTTCGAAAAACATGTGACTTAATCAATCTTTTTGTGTCAAAAGAATAGACAGTCGGAAAATCAGAGAAACCAACCTCAGCATTTTTTCGGCTGTTACCCTAACCAACAACTTTTGTTAGGTTGATAATATTCAATCTAAAAGATAAAGGGAGCTCAATTTAAAATTGAACTCCCTTTTGAATTTTATAAAAATCTGTGTTTTATTTTATTTCATCAAAGCCTGTAAAAGGTCTCAACTTTTCAGGAATTCTAACACTTCCGTCAGATTGCTGATGATTCTCTAAAAATGCAGCAAGTATTCTCGGCAATGCAAGTGAACTGCCGTTGAGTGTATGGCAAAGTTCATTTTTTCCGTCCTTCTTATATCTTAATTTAAGGCGATTGGCCTGGAAAGTTTCGAAATTCGATACCGAACTTACTTCGAGCCACTTTTCCTGAGCCGCCGAAAAAACCTCAAAATCATAGGTCAATGCAGAAGTAAAACCCATATCGCCACCACAAAGTCTGAGTACTCTAAAAGGCAGTTCAAGCTCTCTGAGCAACACTTTAACATGACTAACCATGTCATTGAGTGCAGCATAAGAATTTTCAGGTTTTTCAATTCTCACAATTTCAACTTTTTCAAACTGGTGCAGTCTGTTCAGTCCCCGAACATCTTTACCGTAACTTCCTGCCTCTCTTCTGAAGCATGGTGAATATGCAGTCATTTTAATCGGAAGTTCTGACTCATTCAGAAGTTCATCTCTGTAAAGATTGGTTACCGGAACCTCTGAAGTCGGTATCAGATACAAATCATCTTCGTTCACATAATACATCTGACCTTCTTTGTCGGGCAACTGACCTGTTCCGTAGCCGGATGCTTCATTAACCACAAAAGGAGGAATCACTTCGGTATAGCCCGCCGCTGTATTTCTATCCAAAAAATACTGTATCAAAGCTCTCTGAAGTCTTGCACCCTTACCGAGATAAACCGGAAAACCTGCGCCTGTAACTTTCACACCAAGTTCAAAATCAATCAGATTTAAATTTTTGGCAAGCTCCCAGTGAGGCAGCATATTTGTTTTGGGTGAATCATCACCTTCTTTGAATACAACCTCATTATCCTCTGCTCCAAAACCATGAACAACACTGCTGTGCGGAATATTTGGAATCAAATACAACATTTCTTTCAGGCTTTCTTCATACGAATTCAGCAAATCCTGAAGTTCTTTGATTTCAGATTTGTATTCAGCAGTTTTTTCTTTTAACTGATTGGCTTCATCAGTTTTTCCTTCCTTAAAAAACTGACCGATTTCTTTTGATATTTTATTGGATTCAGCCAGTAAATTATCCAGTTCAAATTGGGTCTTACGACGAAGTTCATCTGTGTTAATAACCTCATCAACCAGTTCAATTTGTTTGAAATTTCTCTTTTTGAGTCCTTCAATAACTCTTTCTTTATTTTCCAGAATCGCAGATACGACTAACATTTTGCTAAATTTTTTGACAAAGTTAAAGTTAAATAATCATTCCCGCCAATGATTGAGTTTTAAATAATTATCATTTCAGTAACTATTTTAGCTCAGATTTGACATTTCCTGATTTTCATATATTTCAGATTTGAAGACCTCTGCAAACTTTTGGATTAGAACCTCGGTTACTGCATCTTCATCTACTTCAGAGTTCAGCTCTTGTTTCATGCTGGTCACACCTTTGTCGGTAATTCCGCAGGGTACAATATTTTTGAAGTAATTTAAATCGGTATTGATATTCAGTGCCAGTCCATGGAGGCTGATCCAGTGACTACATCTGACACCCATTGCACAGATTTTTCTTGCATTCTTACTTTCGGGATCAATCCATACACCGGTTATTCCCTCAATTCTTCCGGATTCAATACCAAATTCGGCTATCGTTCTGATAACGACTTCTTCGAGTAATCTCAAATAAATTTTAATACTTGAGCCAAACTGTTCCAAATCGAGAATCGGATAAGCAACCAATTGTCCGGGGCCATGGTAAGTGATGTCACCACCACGGTTGGTTTTATAAAACTCAATTCCTTTTTCTTGTAAATCAACTGAGTTTAACAAAAGATTTTCCTGATTGCCGTGCATACCCAATGTGTAAACATGCGGGTGTCTGCACACAAGCAAATGATTTTGGATAACCTCATTATTGGCTGTGTCAATCTTTTTTGCCACTTTTTCTTTCATCAGATTTTCCTGAAAATCCCAAGCTTTTTTATATCCAATTACTCCTAAGTCTATGAGTTTTATGTGGTTCATATTATTTTAGTTTTTAACCGAATTTTGTTTTTTTGATTTCAGTTCTTGAACTTTTTTCCATTTTTCAATTCCATAACCCGGTATTGCCTGTTTCTCACTATGATAGGACGAGCGAATCATCGGACCGCTTTCTACATAGTCAAATCCCATTTTGTAACCTTCGTCTTTGAGTTTTTTAAATTCATCAGGCGTAACAAATCTTTCGACCGGCAGGTGCATTTCGGTGGGTCTCAGATACTGACCAATTGTGATGATATCGACACCAACATTTCTCAAATCTTGCATGGTTTCAATAATTTCATCGTATTCTTCGCCCAAACCGAGCATAATACCGCACTTGGTTCTCATTCCTTTGTCTTTCAGATACTTCAAAACCGACAGACTACGGTCGTATTGAGATTGTGGTCTGACCTTTCTGCAAAGTCTTCTGACGGTTTCCTGGTTGTGAGAGACCACATCGGGCGCTTCATCCACAATCCGCTGAATATTTTCTTCGACTCCTTTGAAATCAGGAATTAAAGTTTCAAGCGTCAGCTCAGGATTCATTTCTTTGACCATTCTTATGGTATTTGCCCACGCAATCGAGCCACAGTCTTCCAGTTCGTCTCTGTCAACCGAAGTGATAACCGCATGTTTAATACCCATTTTTTGAATTGCTTCTGCAACTCTTCTCGCTTCACCCAAATCTATTGGCAAAGGTTTTCCGGTTTTGACTTTACAGAATTTACAGGCTCTTGTGCAAATATCTCCGAGAATCATAAAACTTGCAGTTCCCGCATTCCAGCATTCACCTATATTGGGGCAACCACCGCTCTGACATATTGTGTGGAGATGATTGTCATTCACAACATCTCTTACTTCCTTAAATTTTTCACCGGATGGAAATTTCGCTCTTAACCATGCCGGTTTTCTTAAAATTTGCGGTTTTTTATTTTCTTCCGGTTTTATAGAATTTTGTGTTTGATTCATTTCTGAATAAATGTCCGTTAATTAATACCTGCAAAACTATTCTGAACTTGATTAAAATCCACAAAATAAAGAAGCTTTTTTTGTAGTTTTTAATGATTCTTAACTCTTTTATTTTTTAAATCCGGTCTGCTGGGTCTGACTTCAATTTTACTTGGCAGTGTCCTCGGATTCATTTTCAGTAAATCAAGCACCAACTGACCAATATCCTCGGGCTGAATTTTCCATCCGTCTTTGTCATTTGGAACATGGTTATTGAAATAAGTTGCAACAGAACCCGGCATAATCGTAGAAACTTTGATGTTGTATTTTCTCAAATCGAGCATCGCCGCTTGTGTAAAACCTACTACACCAAATTTTGATGCATTGTAACCTGCACCATTTTCAAAAAAATTCGTTCCGGCAAGACTTGCCAGAGTTATATAATAACCTTCTGATTTTTTCAACTCTTCAACGCTTGCTTTCAGAGTATGAAAAACACCCGAAAGATTGGTTTGTATCATTCTATTCCATTCTTCAACTGAAAGTTGATCAACCGGTTCAAAAATTCCTACACCTGCATTTGCCAAAACTAAATCGAGCCGGCCAAACCGATTGATTACCTCTAGAATTGCCGCTTTCTCATCTTCAGGATTACAAACATCTGATTGCAAACCTATAATCTTGTCGCTACTTCCAAGTGATTCAGCCGCTTTTTGTGTTTCTTTCAAATTTCGTCCGCTAATGGCAACTTTCATACCTGCTTTGAGTAATACTGCCGCAGTTCCATAGCCAATCCCCTTGCTGCCGCCCGTTATGTAAGCAACTTTCTCATTCAAATCCATTATATTTTAATTTATTTAGTTCAGAAATTATTATTTCTTTTTACCTTTTTTGAAAATACTGCCAATTCCTTTACTGATATTTTCAATGGTTTCAACACCTTTATTCATAGTCGCAGTTGAGAAATCCTCATAACTTTCCATATTTGGCATTCCCTGATTGGCTTCAGGGTACATTACAATCAGACTATTTTTCGGAAAATATTTTTCGAATTTCCCGGGTGCTTTATCAAGTGCATTCTCAAAAGAAATCGAACCTCTTCTTGCTGAGTTAAGAATTATCAAATCACTGGGTTGTATATCTTTAGAAATAATCAGAAAATCATCCCAATCAGAAAATGGAGTGAAATTCAATTTTCCGACCATTTTACCTTCTTTCATAATATGCTGAATTGCATTAAATGTGCTTTCTTCTGCATACACCATAACTGAAGTACTGTATTCCTGTGCAATTCTCAGAACTTTCTGAACGATTAATTTGAATCCGTTTTCTCTTTCTGCAAACGGTGGACAAACATAAATCAGTCTTTTCTTTTTTATTTGTGGTTTTATAATATTGCAAAACATCAAAACCCGATCTACCCTGTTAATGATATTTCCCATTTTATCGCCAAAAATATAGTCAAATATTCCTCCTTTTTCAGGCCATTTCATAATTACTATATCAGCACTGGTTTCTTTTGTAATTCTGGCAATTCCACTCGAATGGTTGAAATCAATGGTCGATATGATATTGACATCAGTTTCGGCAGCTGCCCCCTGATCTACATATTTTTCAAGATCTTTTTTTTTTTTTATTAAATTAACTTCAGCCTCGCTGTTGTTGGGTACAACCGAAAGAAGTGAAATTGGGTTTTTTTTTTTTTTTTCTTTGATAATCAATGCAAAATCAAGTAAACTCTCAACAGCTGACATATCTGAAACCGGCAAAATAATTTGTTCACTCAATTCAGTACTTGTCTTTAAACTCTCAACATTGGTATCATTTTCTTCGGTAAGTGCAATTTTCTTGGCAGATTTTTCTGCTGCGAAAGAAGCAACCACACAGGTAATTAATATCAGGATAATCGTTCCGTTCAGAATTCCGTCATCGAGAATTCCTTCACGGTATCCAACCAGAATAACAGCCAGAGTTGCAGCTGCGTGACCACCACTCAGACCAAAAATCAGTTGTCGCTGTGCACCGGTGTATTTATAAATTATTTGAGTAATCCATGCTGCAATCCACTTTCCAAACAAAGCCACAATACTGAGTACCAATGCAACAACTATCCCTTCCCAACCCTGAAGTATCACGCTGACATCTACCAGCATACCCACAGAAACCAAAAAGAACGGAATGAAAAGAGAGTTACCGATAAATTCAACCCGATTCATCAGTGCAGATGAATTCGGAATGAGAGGATTTAACGCAAGACCTGCAACAAAAGCGCCGATAATAGCTTCGATTCCGGCTACTTCAGCCAAAAATGCAGCAAAAAACACAACTGCAAGTACAAAAATATAATGTGCATGTTTCTCGCTTTCCAATTTTTTGAAAAACCATTTTGCAATTCTCGGAATCAATAAGAACATAATTGCTGAGAAAATCAGTAAAGATATTCCGAGCTGAATCCAAAACGCCTGATCGAGAGTTCCCTTGTGGTTTCCAACTATAATAGCCAGCACAATCAGTACCGCTGTATCCGTAAGAATCGTTCCACCGACCGTAATTGCAACTGCCTGATTTTTGGACACGCCCAGCCGACTGACAATCGGATAGGCAACTAAGGTATGGGTCGCAAACATACTGGCAGTCAGGAAACTGGCATTGAAATCAAAGTCGTACCAGTAACCGAGTAAATAATACATCGCCGGAAACCCGATGGCAAGTGGTATAATAAATGTAAAAAAGCCAAAGACCAGACTCTTGTTTTTATTTGCCTTGAATTCATTTAAATCAAGTTCCAAACCTGCAATAAACATGATGTAAAGCAACCCAATGGTCGAGAACAGTTTCATTGCAAAATTATTTTCAAGCACATTGAAACCATGCGGACCTATAATCACACCCGAAATAATCAATCCAATAATCCCAGGAATATTAAGTCTTTTCAGAATAATTGGTGCAAGTAAAATAATCAACAGTATTACCGAAAAAAACAATACCGGATTATCCAGAGGAAGTATGAATTCGTGTCTAAGCTTATCGAAAAATTCGGTCATATAATTTGGTTTCTCGGTTAAATCAACTGATACTCAACCTAAAAGTAATCAAGATTGAAGTTTTGGAAATACAATAATAGCAATTTTTAATCTTTTTTAATTGAAATTCGGCTTCCTTTTTTCAAGAAAAGCTGAAACTCCTTCTTTGAAATCCTCTTCTTCAAAGAGTTGTCCGAAACTTTGAATTTCAATTCCAAAACCTTGTTTTGAATCGCTTGCATTGACAGCTTCAATTGCTTTTGAAATGGCAACCGATGAATTCTGTGCAATTTTGGAAGCAATCGTTTTTGCTCTGTCAAGTAATTCTCCCTGTGACAGAACCTCGTTGACCAATCCGATTTCATAGGCTCTCTGTGCATTGATCATTTCGGCCGTAAAAATCATTTGTGCCGCTCTTCCCTTCCCTACCAATTTTGGCAATCGCTGGGTACCACCATAACCCGGAATCAAGCCAAGCGTAACTTCGGGCAATCCAAGTCGTGCATTGTCAGATGCGATTCTGAAATGAGAGGCCATCGCCAATTCAAGTCCGCCACCCAATGCAAATCCGTTGACTGCTGCAATCACAGGTTTTTTGAAATTTTCAACTTTATCAAAAACCTCCTGCTGCCCGATTCTGGAAAGTGCTTCACCTTCGCTTCCGCTAAAATCACTGAATTCCTTGATGTCAGCACCTGCTACAAAAGATTTTTCACCACTTCCGGTCAGAATAACCACTCTGATATCGTTGTCGGTTGCTGCTTCATCAAAAAATGAGCTCAATTCAGATAAGAGTTCTCTGTTCAGCGCATTCAGTGCATTAGGACGGTTAAGGGTAACAACTGCTACTTTATTTTCGGTTTCTACAATCAGATTTTTATAGTTCATCATTAAAAATTTAAAGGTTTAAAAGTACTAAAATTTAAATTGAGTGAAAAAGAAAAAAAACAGTGAGGATTTTGGTTGACCAAAATCCTCATCTATAATTTTTTTGTCAAACTGAAATATTAGATGCCATCAACAATTGTGTTCAGTGTTGCTGATGGACGCATTGCCGCGTAGGTCATTGCCTCATCCTGTTTGTAATAACCACCTATATTCTGAGGGTGGTTCTGAGCACCAATCAATTCCTGATTGATTTTATCCTCATTTTCTTTCATTGCTTTTGCCACCGGTGCAAATTTTTCCGAAAGACCGGCGTCTTTGGTTTGATTGGCCAAAGCCTCTGCCCAGTACATTGCCAGATAAAAATGTGAACCTCTGTTGTCAATGGTTCCGAGTTTTCTGCCCGGTGATTTATCATTTTCAAGGAATTTGGCATTTGCTTCATCAAGTGTGTCGGCCAAAATCTGTGATTGCTGATTGCCCTGTGTCTGAGCCAAATGTTCGAGTGATGCCTGAAGTGCCAGGAATTCCCCCAAAGAATCCCATCTCAAGTAACCTTCTTCTACAAATTGTTCGATGTGTTTTGGTGCAGACCCGCCCGCACCGGTTTCGAACAATCCGCCACCTGCCATCAGCGGAACGATTGAAAGCATTTTGGCCGAAGTACCCAATTCCAAAATCGGGAAAAGGTCGGTCAGATAGTCTCTCAAAACATTTCCGGTAACAGAGATTGTGTCTTTTCCGGCTCTGATTCTCTTCATGGTTTCGGCTGCCGCATCTTTTACATCCATAATTCTGATGTCCAGACCGGTTGTATCAAAATCTTTCAGATAAGTTTCGACTTTTTTGATTAATTCTCTGTCGTGTGCTCTCGATTTGTCCAACCAGAAAATAGCCGGTGTATTTGAAAGTCTGGCACGGTTAACTGCAAGTTTCACCCAATCTTTGATCGGTGCATCTTTCACCTGACACATTCTGAAAATATCGTCTTTTTCTACTTTTTGTTCAAGCAGTACATTTCCGTTTGTCTCTTCAACTTTTACTACACCATCAGCTGCAATTTGAAAAGTTTTGTCGTGAGAGCCGTATTCTTCGGCTTTTTGAGCCATCAATCCGACATTTGGAACTGTTCCCATCGTTTTCGGGTCAAGTGTTCCGTTGTCTTTCATATCCTCGATTACAGCATCATAAAGCAATGCGTAAGAACGGTCAGGAACAATACAAACTGTATCTTCTTCATTGCCGTCTTTGTTCCACATTTTTCCACCGTTTCTAATCAGTGCCGCCATCGATGCGTCAACGATAATATCAGACGGAACATGGAAGTTGGTAATTCCTTTGTCGGAATTCACCATTGCGATTCTCGGTCCGTTTTCAATTGCGGTTGCGATATCTTTTTTAATTTCTTCTTCCTGAGAATTGCCTTCGATTTTCTTGTACAAGTTTGCCAGACCATCGTTTGGGTTAATGTCAAGTGAATCAAAAAGCTCAGCATATTTACTGAAAACATCTTTGAAATAAGTTTCTACAATCGCTCCAAACATAATCGGGTCTGAAACCTTCATCATGGTCGCTTTGAGGTGTGCCGAAAGTAAAATATTTTTGTCTTTTGCTTCCTGAATTGCTTCGTTTACAAAAGATTTCAATGAATTGATGCTCATCAATGCAGTATCGATTACTTCATCTTTTTGAAGTTTTGCAGCATCTTTCAAAACTTTTACCGAACCGTCATTGCCATAAAAAACAATTTTGTATTCAGTGGCATGGTCGAGCGTCATTGAATTTTCGGTTGCGTAATAATCATTGTTACTCATATGTGCCACTGTAGTTTGGCTGTCTTTGGCCCATTCGCCCATTCTGTGCGGATGAGATTTTGCGTAATCTTTCACAGCTTTTGGTGCACGACGGTCAGAGTTTCCTTGTCTCAAAACCGGATTTACAGCACTACCCAGCACTTTTGAATAATTCGATTTAATTTTTGATTCTTCTTCATTTTTAGGTTCAGCAGGATAATCCGGTACTGCAAAACCTTTGCTTTGCAACTCAGCAATTGCGGCCACAAGCTGTGGTACAGAAGCTGAAATATTAGGAAGTTTAATGATATTTGCGTCAGCATCCAAAGTCAGTTCACCCAATTCGGCAAGTGCATCCGGCACTCTCTGATCTTCTTTCAGAAATTCCGGAAAATTGGCAAGAATACGACCTGCAAGAGAAATATCAGAAACTTCAATTTCAATTCCGGCAGATTTTGTAAACGCCTTGACAATAGGCAGAAATGAATGAGTTGCCAGCATTGGCGCTTCATCGGTCAGGGTGTAATGAATTTTTGATTTTGACATGCTTTGATTTTTTAAATTAACTAACTATTATCTTATCTATTAATTCTCTCGTTAAGAATTTTAAGGTTGCAAAAATAAGAAATTTTAACCGATTTTAAACTGCGCTAAATCAGTTAAAAGCGGGATTTTTTGAATTTATAAATCATTCTTGTATTTTTGACGAAAACTAATTAGAAATGAAATTAAAAACACTAAGTATTGCAGCGTTTGTTTTGCTGTTTTCTTTTGCGTGCAAAGACAACAAAACAATTGAAGTTAAAACATATACCGCAGAAGAAATGAAAGACAATCCATTGATTCAGGAGAGTACACTTCCGTATTCAACACCTGATTTTTCGAAAATTAAAGACGAGCATTTTAAACCAGCATTGGAATATGCATTGCAGCTCGAAGATGAAGCAATTAAAAAAATAGCTGAAAATCCTGACGAACCAACTTTTGAAAATACTTTGGTCGAAATGGAAAAAGCAAGCGAAGTCATCGACCGTGTGAGCAATGTCTTTTATTCATTAACCGGTGCAAATACAAACGATGTACTCAAAAAAATCGAAGAGGAAATGTCTCCGAGATTTGCAGAACACAGAGATAATATTTTGCTAAACGAAAAGCTTTTTCAAAGAATCAAAACTTTATACGATAAAAAGGATGAGTTAGGATTGGAAGGAGAAGATTTGGTTTTACTCAATGTCACTTATGATAATTTTGTAAAAGCAGGCGCCAATCTGTCTGAAGAAAACAAACAAAAACTGAAAGAAATCAATTCAAAATTAGCTACTCTGACCAATAAATTCGGACAGACCTTGCTTGAATCAGGAAATGCAAATGCACTGACAATAACCGATCAGGCAAAACTTGATGGTTTGACACAAGGCGAAATGAATGCGATTAAAACCGATGGAAAAGACGAATGGGTGATTCCGATTCAAAACACGACCCAACAACCATTTACCCAGTCGCTGAATGACCGTTCTGTAAGAGAAGAGCTTTTCAACAGAAGCTGGCACAGAGCTGACAGTGGTGAATTTTCAACCATTGAAATGATTAAGGAAATCGTGGAATTGAGAAGCGAAAAAGCAAAATTGCTCGGTTATCCTAATTATGCCGCCTGGAACCTTCAGGACACGATGGTTAAAACAACAGAAACTGTTGATGATTTCTTCGCAGAACTCGTTCCATCAACTGTGGCAGCCGCCAAATCGGAGGCCGAAGAACTACAAAAAATGATTGACAGCGAGGGCGGTGATTTTGAATTAAAACCTTGGGACTGGACTTATTATGCTGAAAAAGTGAGAGCTGCTAAATATGATTTGGACGAAAATCAAATCAAACCTTATTTCACTTTGAAAACCGTTTTGGAAGACGGTGTTTTCTTCGCTGCAACCAAATTGTACGGAATTACTTTTAAGGAAAGAACAGATATTCCTACTTATCATCCTGATGTTTTGGTTTATGAATTATTTGAAGAAGATGGCACTGAACTCGGTTTGTTTTATGGTGATTTCTTCAAAAGACCAAGTAAGAGAGGTGGCGCATGGATGAGTAATTTTGTGACTCAATCTCATTTATTCAACAAAAAACCGGTGATTTATAATGTTTGTAATTATAGCAAACCGGCAGACGGAGAGCCTGCATTACTGACTTATGATGAAGTTGAAACCCTATTCCACGAATTTGGTCATGCCCTACACGGATTCTTTGCCAACCAGAAATATCCGTCAATTTCAGGAACTTCTGTGGCAAGAGATTTTGTAGAATTCCCTTCTCAGGCAAATGAGCACTGGGCTTTGTATCCTGAGGTTTTGAAGAACTATGCAAAACATTATGAAACCGGAGAGCAAATTCCTCAAAGCCTGATTGACAAGATAAAAAAAGCTTCGACTTTTAACCAGGGCTTTTCATTTGGTGAACTTTTGGCAGCTGCCAACCTTGACTTTAATTTCCATACGATTGAAAGCGTTCCGGGAGATTTCAATGCAGACAATTTCGAAAAAGAGTCGTTAACAAAACTTGGACTTTGGATGGACAATGTACCACCGAGATACAGAGCAACTTATTTTAACCATATTTTCGCAGGTGGTTATGGCGCAGGTTATTATGCTTATTTGTGGACAGATATGCTTGCATTAGACACCGGAAAATGGTTTGATGAAAATGGTGGTTTGAAAAGAGCAAATGGTCAGCGGTACAGAGATATGATCTTGTCGAAAGGAAATACAATCGAATACAAAGATGCCTACAAGGATTTCAGAGGAAGCGATCCGAATGTGAATGCAATACTTGAAAGCAAAGGTTTGAAATAATCTGTTTTTCAATAACAATAAAGAGTAGCTGTCTCAATACCCTGAGGCAGCTATTTTTATTTAAATTCTTTATTACCTTTAACAACAATTTGTTACAACAAAAAAACAATACACAATGCTAAAAAATTTATTTACTATAGTAGCTCTGTTTTTAACTGTCAGCCATACTGCTGCACAACAAGATGGCTGTTTGACAGCTGTTAACGGGCAATATCCTACAAAAACTTACACTCCTACATGTAATGGAATCCCCGAGTATATTACTACCGCTGGGTGGTCGGGTGAATATTCAAAAGTTAGGTTGACAGCAGGAACAGAATACGCTTTTTCGAGTTCCGTTTCTACTGATTTTATCACCATCAGTGATGCCGACGGGACGGAGGTTATTCTTTCCGGAATCACGCCTTTGGTATTTACGCCGGAATCAGATATGTTCGTACGATTTTATATCCATGTGGATGACGAATGTGGCGATGACCAGGAAGTTCGCTCGCGAATCATAAAATGTGGTAGTACTTCATCGGAACCTTATTACGGTTGCTCTCAGGAATATGAAGCCGGAACCGTTGCTTATTCAAGTTCCATAGAACCCAATTACGGTTGGACCGCTAACGATTTTTTTGTGTTCGAAGATTCTGTGGGGATGTATATTAATCAGGTGAAAGTGCTGATGTATTCCATGGCAGGTTCAGACTTGGATTTTGCTACTTTTGACGTCAAAATCTTTGATGACAACGATGGGAAACCGGGTACAGAATTGTTTTCAAAAACGGATTTAACTCCTTTATCTTATTATCAGAGCAATGAAATTTATATGGGCTATTTGACTTATTGGGTGACTTTAGAGTCGGCTTGGCTGCACGTATGGCCTGACATCCCGCCGGAAGAGGATATGGGATTT
>CAYFWH010000013.1:13725-29262 GCA_964346785.1 uncultured Weeksellaceae bacterium
AGATTTTGGATAGTCTTCCAGTCACATTCTCTGAATAAGTTTGATATATCTTGTGTGCTTTATCCCTATACCGAAGGGTGGGAAACCCAGCCCGCTTATACTTCATCAGATGACGGGCAAACCTGGGAAAAAGTAACCAATTTTGGAAATGGGGATCATTATGATGGGTTTATGAGAATAGAAGCGTTTTGTGCCGCACTCGGTGTAAATGATCAGCACGATTATTCTTTCAGGACATATCCCAATCCGGTTACGGACTTTTTAAAGATTGATTCAAGTTTGGAAATCAAAAAAATAGAGATTCATAATTCAACCGGACAAAAAGTTTTAAAACAGTCAAATCTTACAACCGGAAGAATTGATTTAAGTCAATTATTACCGGGCGTTTACTTCGTAAGAGTGGAATTGGAGGGCGGTCGGATTGAAACCTTTAAGGTGATGAAGAAATAAACTCAGGTTTTTTTCAAGCATTAATCAAACTTGTTTAATTCAGGAAATTAAATTCAATTTTTAAAATTGGTTTCTTGAATTAAGCAGGTTAAAATCAAACTTCAATTGTTTCACCAATCTTTGGTAAAATCAGAACTTTGCCCTGAGCCGAAAAATGATCTTTTGCTTTTTGATGATCGATTTTTATCGGTGGAAATGTATCGAAATGATAACCCATAATTCTGTTGCACTGAATGAAATTACTTGCAATACAGGCATCTTCGTATCCCATTGTGAAGTGATCTCCAACCGGCAACACAGCCAAATCAGGTCTTCCGGAAATTTCCGGAATCAGTTTCATTTCCATAGTCAGCGAAGTATCTCCGGCTATATAAATTCTTTTGTCGCCGGCTTCCAGTACATAACCGTTTGGGTTTCCGCCATAACTGCCGTCCGGAAAAGAACTTGAATGGAAAGCTATCGTGGATTTGACAGAAATTCCGTCAAAAGAAAATTTACCACCCGTATTCATACCCACGGTTTTGAAACCTTTGGCGTCGTAATGATATGACATCTCTGCATTACAAATAATTATTGCTCCGGTTCTCTGTGCAATTGAATCGACATCTGCAATATGATCTCCGTGTGCATGAGTGAGTAAAATATAATCCGGCTTCAGCGAATTGACATCAATGTCCTTTGCCAGCGGATTGCCGGAAATAAAAGGATCAACAATAATGAATTTGTCATTGACTTCAATCTGAAGACAAGCATGACCCAAATAAGTGATTTTCATTTTTTTATTTTTTAAAAATTTAAACTGAAGCCTAAAATTAGTGAAAAAGCCAAAGTCAGCAAAGCAACTTTCTTTAATTCTTTGTCAAGTAATCTTTGTTCATTCGTTGCAAACAGAGTTCTGAGAAAAAGAAAAGCAGGAATCATTAGCAAAAGATAAAGCAAATGATGCCATTCATTTTTTTCGGTCAGCCTGAGATAAACCGATACCAGTATAAAAGGAAGTACAATCAGTACCGTTTGATAGATTTTTGATTTTTGAAAACCGATAATCAACGGAATCGTCAATTTTTTTGATTTCTTATCAGACTCCATATCTCTCATATTGTTCAAATTCAAAACTGCACTACTTAGCAAACCGATGGCAGCCGCAGGCAGCAAAATCATTGTATTGAAATTTTCATGTTCATAAAGTGTATAACTTCCCCAAACCGAAATTATTCCAAAGAAAATAAACACGAAAATATGACCCATGGCTGCATATCCGTAAGCTTTTTTTCCAACCGTATATTTTATGGCAGCCCAAACACATGCAAAAGTCAAAAAGACAAAAAGTGCAGCATAAATAAAATTTTCTCTGAACGAAATATAAATTAATAACAATGCAGTCAAAGCAGATAGTACGCTGAAAATAATCACTGCGTTTTTCATCTGTTGCGTCGTTACCTCTCCCGACGCAACAATTCGTCGCTCACCCACACGATGAGTGTCTGTACCTTTGATTCCGTCACCGTAGTCGTTTGCATAATTCGAAAGAATCTGCAGAAATAATGTAGTCATAAATGCAAGAATAAAAATCCACCAATTCCATTTTCCTTCTGAAAGTGCAATCAGTGAACCAAGAATAATCCCACTGACCGACAATGGCAGTGTTCTTAATCTCGCTGCGTGAATCCATTTTTTCATAGCTGGCAAATTTATGGAATTTGTTGAGGCTGACGCCTATTTTTATCAGATTTAAAAAAATCTGTTTTCAGTTATTATCAATACTTTTGATTTTTGAAATTTATCAATCAAATGAACCGAGCCAATTTGTTATTATTTTTATTGATTGTATTAACATTCAATTCCTGCTCACTAAACAGAGTGGTTACAGAACAACCTTATATTTATTGGCCAAAACCGGACATCAGTATGGACACGCTTGGAAACGGTATAGTCCTTTTTCACAATTCAAATTATATTTTTGATTATTTCAGTGCATTAGGACCAAATAAGGTGAATATAAAAATGGACGGCGTTCATCTGGGACAAATCGATTACGGTGAATTTTTCATGTTGGAAATTGAACCCGGCGAACATGAATTTGAACTCGAACACAGAGATATGTTTATGTTCAGAAGCAGTCATAAATTAATGATTGACAATGAAACAAAAGTTATTCTGGTCAAACCAACCGTCACTTCAAACAAAATTGAAATTACCAATAAACTTCCTGATGTCAGATATCTGAGACCTGTTTATTATGAATGATTCAGCTTTATTATTTATCTGAATTTGTCAAAATCCCTTTTTCTTTTTTCGAGAAATGCATTTCTTCCTTCTTCGGCTTCATCGGTTCCGTAGGCAAGACGAGTTGCTTCACCGGCAAAAACCTGCTGACCTACCAAACCATCGTCAATCAGATTGAATGCAAATTTGAGCATTTTAATAGCTGTCGGAGATTTGGTCAGAATTTCCTGAGCCCAGTCAAAAGCGGTTTGCTCCAATTCATCATGAGGAACAACTTTGTTGACCATTCCCATTTCAAAAGCTTCCTGCGCAGAATAATTATATCCCAAAAAGAAAATTTCTCTTGCTCTTTTCTGACCGACTTGTCTTGCAAGATATGCCGAGCCAAAACCACCGTCAAAACTTGCTACATCGGCATCGGTTTGTTTGAAAATTGCATGTTCTTTTGATGCAATCGTCATGTCGCAAACCACATGCAACGAATGTCCGCCACCAACAGCCCAGCCGTTGACTACCGCAATTACAACTTTTGTGGAAAAACGAATCAATCGCTGAACTTCAAGTATATTCAACCTTCCGACTCTGTCGTCGCCTTCATAACCTTTCTTACCGCGTACGCGTTGGTCGCCACCTGAACAGAAAGCATGACCACCGTCTTTGGGTGAAGGACCTTCTCCTGTCAGCAAAATGACACCAACCGAACGGTCTTCTTCAGCAATCGTAAAAGCATCCAAAAGTTCAAAAACAGTTTTCGGACGAAAAGCATTTCTGATTTCCGGACGGTTAAAAGCAATTCTTGCTACACCATCGCACTTTTTGAATGTAATATCTTCGTATTCCTTGATAATTTCCCAGTCAATTGAACTCATTTGATATAAATTTTGGTAAAAATAGGGAATACAAAGGAAAACTTAAAACTGTTTCACCCTGTTCAAACTCTTTTTTTCATGATACAACTTCATCTCCAATCCTTATATACCATAATTATTGAATTTTATCTTCCGGAATTATTGGAATTTTATCGTCAGGAATTACCGGTGCAATCCCATTATGAAAATCATATTTTCCTAATTCTATTAACAGATGAATATGATCCGGCATTATTACCCATTTGTCAAGGATGATGCGTGGATGGTAATTAGGTATTTTTAATATTTCTGCCCGTACGATTTTTCCGAATTCTGATAATTCAATTTTTTCATCAATGATTTTACCCGGAATTAATTCTCTTCCTTCAATCACAACCGTAATAAAATACCGTCCCGGTCTGGAATAATCCCAATATTGATTCCGATTCGATTCAACCCGATATTTATTTTTGTAGAGAGTCATTTAATTCTATATAAATTCCTTATTCAAATATAATGATTTCCCCACCTTCCAAAAAATCCGAATAATTCATGAATTTTTTCTTTCAATAAATCCTAAATTTACATTCCAATTAAAAATCAATCAAATGTTTTCAAAAGAGATATATCTGAATAGAAGAAATGAATTACAAAATAAAATCAAAAACGGTGTTATGCTGTTTTTGGGAAATGTGGATATGCCTATGAACTTTGCAGACAACACTTTTCCTTTTCGACAAGACAGCAGTTTTCTGTATTATTTTGGAATCGCCGAACCCGGAATTGCTGCTGTCATTGACGCTGACGAAAACAAAACCATCGTCTTTGGCGATGAACTGAGTATTGATGAAATTGTCTGGATGGGCCGTCAGGAAACGCTTCATTCAAAAGCCGAAAAATCGGGTGTAAGCGATACCCGGTCTTTTGATTCGCTGGCGGATTACCTGAAAAATGCACAACAAAAGGGAAGAAAGATTAATTATCTGCCTCCTTATACCGCGGCTCAGAAAATCAAACTTAGCCAGCTTTGCGGATGCAGTATTGCTGAATTAAAACCTTCGGTTGAATTTATCAAAGCCATCGTTTCACAAAGAGCAGTCAAACAAACTGAAGAAATCGAAGAAATTGAAAAAGCAGTAAATGTATCCAATGAAATGCATTTGCTGGCAATGCGAATGGCGAAACCGGGAATGAAAGAATATGAATTAGTCGCTGCGATTGAAAAATTTGCTGTTGATAATGAATGTCGGTTTTCGTATCCTGCAATTATGACCATCCGCGGTGAAATCCTTCACAATCATTTCAGAATGAATACGCTCAAAGACGGTGACATGGTTTTGAATGATTCGGGTGTTGAAACCGCAATGGGTTATGCCGGTGATCTGACAAGAACTTTTCCTGCCGGCAGGAAATTCACTCCGATTCAGCGGGATATGTACAATATTGTTCTCAGGTCTTTTGAAGATGCTTATTTGATTATGAAACCCGGACTAAATTTCAGGGAAGTTCACAGAACTGCTGCACTGAGACTGGTTGAAGGTCTGACCGACATGGGATTATTAAAAGGAAATCCTGAAGAAGCGGTTGCTGCCAATGTGCATACGCTTTTCTTTCAGTGCGGAGTCGGTCACATGATGGGACTGGATGTACACGATATGGAAAATCTGGGTGAGCAGTATGTCGGTTATACCGAAGATGATCCAAAAGACACCAAAACTTTTGGCTGGAAATCGCTTAGACTTGGCCGTCCGCTGGAAGAAGGTTTTGTGGTAACGGTTGAGCCCGGAATTTATATGATTCCTGAGTTAATTGATATGTGGCAAAAAGAAAATAAACTTTCAGAATTTATCAATTATGACAAAGTCAATGAATTCAGAAATTTTGGAGGTATCAGAATTGAAGATAATTTTCTGATTACTTCGGATGGTTACAGAAGACTCGGTAAGGGCCTGATTAAAACTGCAGACGAAGTGGAAGCGGTAAGAGCTGAGGCTTTTGAGTAAAATAAAAACTTTTCCAAAGTTTGAACTTTGGAAAAGTTTTATTGTATTAATTTCTCAAAAACGAAGGAAGTTCCATCGGAATATCCATCAAAAGAATTTCAGCATCTTCTGTTGCTTTTAATGTAAAGCTATCCGTATCCCAAATTCCAAAACCATCTCTGAGACCAAGTTTCTGGCCTTCTGTTTCGACTTCTCCTTTAATCACAAAAACATAAACTCCGTTTCCTTCTTTTTTGATTTTGTATTCTTTTGAAAATCCTTTTTCAAATTCAGCCAAACTAAACCAGGCATCCTGATTGATCCACAAACCTTTATCATTTTTTTCGGGTGATACAATTTGCTGGAAATCATTTTTTACCGCATGTTCTCTGATGCTCATCTGTTCGCCTCTCGGTTCGAGATTCAGTGCTCTTGGGAAAACCCAGATTTGCAAAAGTTTCACTTCTTTGTCGTGGTTGTGATTGTACTCACTGTGCATAACACCCGTTCCGGCACTCATCACCTGGATTTCACCCTTTTTGATAACACCGGTAGTTCCGGTCGAATCTTTGTGTTCCAAATCTCCTTCGAGTGGAATTGTAATAATTTCCATATCTCTGTGAGGATGCGTTCCAAATCCCATTCCCGGTTGAATTGTATCATCATTCAAAACCCTGAGAACTCCAAAATTCACTCTGTCCTGATTCATGTAATTTGCAAAACTGAATGTATGCCAAGTATCAAGCCAGCCATGGTTGGCATGACCTCTGGATTCTGCGCTGTGAAAAATTGTTTTCATATTCATAACTAATTTTATGCAAAGTTGGTGAATAACACCTATTTGTGCATTGATATAGGTTAAGAATGAAAACCGGAATGTTGTATTTACAGCATTTTCAGAAAGCCAACTTCCTTATCGGTCAGTTTTCTCCAGTCACCTCTTTTCAGATTTTTCTTGGTCAGACCACCAAAAATTACTCTGTCAAGTTTTTCGACTTCGTAGCCTTGTTTTTCAAAAATTCGTCTAACCACACGATTCCAACCAATATGAATTTCAATTCCAACTTCGTTTTTTGGTTTTCCTTCTATGTATGAGATATTGTCGACATGTGCAATTCCTTCGGGAATCAATCTGACTCCTTTTTTAATTTCTTCCAAATCATCATGTGACAGTTTTTTGTCGAGCGTAACATGATAAACTTTATGCACTTCGTGGCTTGGATGTGTCAGTTTTTTAGCAAGATAACCGTCATTTGTGAAAAGTAGTAAACCGGTAGTTGCACGGTCAAGTCTGCCAACCGGAAAAATTCTTGCAGTTGTTGAATTTGCAACCAAATCCATTACCGTTTTTCTGTTCTTTTCATCTTTGGTTGTAGTAATAAATCCTTTGGGTTTATTCAAAAGTATGTATACATTTTTTTCGGCTTTGATTTCACGGCCATCAAATTTCACAACATCTCCGGGTTGAACTTTATAACCCATTTCGGTAACAACCTTTCCATTCACCTCTGCCAATCCTGTTTTGATGAATTCATCCGCCTCTCTTCTGGAACAGATTCCTGCATTGGCTATGTACTTATTCAATCGAATCGTACCATCATCGACAGGTGCTTTTTTAATTCTTGGTCTGAATGGTTTATCAAATTTTTTGAAACCGGGTTTTGATTTGTCACCGGTTTTGCCATAAGATTTCCCGGAATTACTTTTACCGCTTCCGGATTTTGATCTTCCGTCAGGTTTACCGAGGGAAGCATCACGCCTTTCCTGTTTTTTCATTTAATTTTTATTTTATGATTTTTTTGAGATGCGTTAAGATTTTAATAAATCATACGCCCCGTCAAATAATATTTTGCAAATCTAAGGGATTTAAATCAATGAAGATCATATTGAAGATACCAAATCCAATTAATAATTTAAAAATCAGATACAAAATCTTGTAAGCTGTCCGGGTTTTAATTTTCCAGACAACCGGCATAATGATTAGTAAAGTAACTGAAGTTAAAAGAAAGAAGTAACGCATGTAGCCGGTAGCGCTGTTGTTCCACATATAAAGTGAAAGAGCAGCGGTTGCAATCAGCAAGGGAATCAAGATTTGTTTGGTTTTCTTTTCTCCGTAAATCACCGGAATCGTGCGATAATTATAAATGGCATCGGCAGTGGAAGTGGTTAAATCCTTAATAATATCCATGATGAGCAGCAGTAAAAACAAAAATGCAGCATGGAAAAAGATGATTGGCGAATAATTTTCGTAATACAGAAATAGTGCGAAAAACGGAAAAACGGTGAGCACAACAGAATACAAATTATTGATAAACACCATTTTATTTACTTTGTGTGAATAAAACCAAACCAAAAACTGATAAATACCAAAGAAAAGAAGCACACGCCATGACACCAGAAAAGCCATCAACAAACCGATGGCATTGAGTACAAGATAGGTTTTGAGTTTAAAACTCTGACTGACAAATCTTTCGATATAATTTCTGAGTGGTCGTTGTATCGCATCTTTTTCCAAATCATAGAAATTGTTGATGATATAGCCGGCAGCAACGCTGAACAAAGATGCAAGAATGATGAAATTCAGGTTTTTATCAAAAAGAATTTCAAGGTGACTTTTTCCGGAATTGAAAATAAAAAGACTCGCCATGTATTGTGCCAAAGCAAGCATAGCGATGTTGTATCCGCGAACTACTGTAAAAAGAGCAAGTAGCCGGACGAATAATTTTCGCAACCTTCCCCTTTTCATTGAATTTTTGATTGGATGATTTTATCCGCAAACCAACAGCTTGCACTTAAACTCAGCTTTTTTTCTTTAGCAAATTCGATAACTTTATCGACCATTTTTTTGCCATATCCTTTTTCTCTAAATTCGGGATAAACTAAAGTATGATTAACTGAAATTGAATCTTCTTTCCGCCATCTGAATGTAATTTCACCTACTGTAACGCCATCAATAATCAGATAAAACCCTTCTTTGGTCTCACCTTCTATGAATTCGAAATGTTCCATAATTTAAAACTTATAGATTACCTCGGTATCGAAATCTTTCAGATGTATTTTAGCCTTTTCAAAATCCCGTGTAAATCCAAGGATATAGCCACCGCCACCCGAACCACAAAGTTTCAGGTAATAAGAATTGGTTTGAATTCCGTATTGCCACACATCCAGCAATCTTTGCGGAATCATCGGTTTAAAATTAAGAAATGCCCAGGTTGACAATTCTTTGAGGTTTGCAAAAAGCGGATTGACATCACCTCGAACAAAGGCGTCAATACAAGCGTTGTTGTATTTGATAAATTCTTCTTTCAGCGTTTTTCTGAAACCTTCCTGTTTAAGTTTTTCAAAAAATATCTGAACCATCGGTGCAGTTTCACCCGGACTACCCGAGTTAACAAGGAAAATTGCACCGCCATTTTCTTTCTGTTCCGGAATTCCGATTGTTGAAATATCGGTTTTTGAATTGATCAGCAACGGAAGATTGAGATAACAAATCAACGGGTCTATTCCTGAACTTTTGCCGTGAAAGAATGATTCCATTTTAGAAAAAACTTCTTTCAGCTGACTGATTTTCTCTTTTGACAGCTCTTTCGAAGTATCGATTCTGTTGATAGAATAGCCTTCGTAAATCGCAGCAACCAAAGCTCCTGAACTTCCGACACCATATCCCTGAGGAATGTCTGAATCGAAGTGCATTCCTTTTTCAATATCAGAATTTAATTTTTCAAAATCGAATTCATCTGACAGGTTATCAGACAGATACGCTGCAAACTTTTGGATACTTTCGTTTGAAATTTTTGCTTTTGAGCCTTTGCTAAAATTGAGTGAACCCTTATAAGAATTATAGGGAATGGTTAGTCCCTTGGAATCTTCTATGATTCCATATTCTCCAAAAAGCAGAATTTTTGCGTAGAACAAAGGGTTTCTCATCGGTTGTAATTACTGTGCAAATGTAAGATTTATTTTTTATAATTCCTCACGGAATCGTTACTTCAATCATCGTTGTACTGTTTTTGGGTCTGATTAGGAATTCGGAAATCTCAGCAGGTATAAGTAAAGTTTCGTATTTATTTAATTTCGTTGTGCTTTCTTCTGTGATAAATTCAGCACCCGATTCGGCACAAATGTATATCCGCATAAAATCATTATTATGTATTTGGATTTCACTGTTTCCTTTGTAAATTTCAGTTTTAAAATAAGGAGAATCAACTAATGTACTGAATTGATTATCAATTTGATTGTATTGAGTTTTCATTTCAGATATCGGATTAAAATCAATTGCGGTTTCAGCCAATTCGGTATGTAATTCTCTTTTTTTTCCGTCTTTGTCAATTCGGTTGTAATCATAAATCCTGTAGGTGATATCTGAAGTTTGCTGAATTTCTGCAAGTAGAATTCCTGTTCCGATGGCATGAACTCTTCCGGCCGGAATATAAAGTGCTTCTCCTTTTTTGACAGGTACTTTGTTCAGAATTTCATCAAGCGTTTCTGAATTCAGGTGTTTTTTGTAAACTTCAGAATTTACACCTTCTTTGAATCCGATTATCAGTTCAGAATCCGGCTCGGCATCCATGATATACCACATTTCAGACTTGCCAAAGGAATCGTGCAACTCTTTTGCCTGCTCATCTCCGGGATGAACCTGAACTGAAAGATTTTGGTCTGCATCAATAAATTTAATCAACACCGGAAAATCATTCCCGGATTTTTCCCAAACATTCGCTCCAACCAATCTTTCTTTGTATTCAGAAATTATTTCTTTTAGATTTTTCCCTTTCAATATCCCATTTTCAACTACACTTACATTTCCGTCCACACCCGAAATACTCCATATTTCACCCAAGTTCGACATTCTCAAACTTTCCGGGACAGCCGAATTTAGTTTGTTTCCTCCCCAAATTCTGTATTGAGTAATCGGTTTAAATTTTAAAGGATAGAGTTTCATTTGAATTGCGAAAATGTTGGTTGCGTAAATTTTCGCTAAATTACTAATTATTGAATTGGGTTTGATATAAAGTTTGTTTTAAAAAACGCAAATCACAGTTTGTGTTTTTAGGTAGAACAGTAATTATGCAAATCATAATTTGCGTTTTTGTAGTTTTTTCTAATTATCCAAAATATAATTTGTATTTTTGTTGTATATATTAAATTCGCAAATCATGGTTTTGAAAATCCTTCAACGGGAAACTTTGCTTCAATCCTTAATTGATTTTAAGGATACTGAATTTATCAAGGTAATCACCGGAGTCAGAAGATGCGGGAAAAGCACTTTGCTGATGATTTACAAAGAATATTTGCAAAAACAGGGAATTTCCGATGAGCAAATCATTTATCTTTCTTTTGAAGATTATGGCATAAGAGCGCTTTTAAATCCGGACAAATTTTATGATTATGTTAAAAATAAAGTGATTGCAGATAAAAAAATGTACTTTTTATTTGACGAAATCCAGTTAGCGAATGATTGGGAAAAGGTGATAAACAGTTTTCGTATCAATTTTGATGTGGACATTACGCTGACAGGAAGCAATGCACAAATGTTGTCCGGTCAACTATCTACCTTGATATCCGGAAGATATGTTGAGATCAATTGTTACCCTTTTTCGTTCAAAGAGTTTATCGCGGTAAAAGGCATCGATAAAAGTGATTACAAAAAACTTCCCACTCTCTACCAGGAATATTTGCGTTATGGTGGTTTTCCCGCAGTAGTGTTAGCCGACAAAAAGTTGAAAGACAGCATATTATCAGGAATAATTGATACAATCATATTGAATGATATCGGCTATCGTGGCGCCTTGCGTGAACCTGAATTGGTAGAAATGGTTGTTAACTTCATGGCGGATAATGTTGGAAATGTTATTAGCGCAACCAATATTGCCAACACCCTGAAAGCGAATGGATTCAACATCACCCAGCCAACCGTCAGCAAATATATCCAACTGTTTATGGATGCCTTTTTGTTTTATGAAGCCAAACGATATGACCTGAGAGGAAAAGAGTATTTGCGCGGACAATCCAAATATTTTATGGTTGATTTGGGACTTATCCATCAGATATTACGCAAAAAGACCGGCAACTATGGTCATGAATTAGAAAATTTAGTTTATATCGAACTGATTCGCAGAGGTTATACCATAGATGTGGCAAGATATGATGACAAAGAAATCGATTTCATTGCGAAGCGAATGGATGAATTGATTTATATACAGGTAGCATTGGAATTGCCGGAAAACAATCGGGAAACTGAAAATTTGCTGAAAATACCTGATAACCATAAGAAAATGATCATTACCCAACGGTTTGAAGAAAAATCAGAAATCGCAGGCATCCCTATTGTCCAAATTTATGACTGGCTTTTAGAATAAATTTTACTTGAATTTGGAATTGAAAAACGATTGTTCCAGAGCAATTTTGTCTTCATCATTGTTATAAACAATCGTGATGTTGAGTTCTTTTTCAGCAATATCTATAAAATAAAAATCCACATAAAAGCTCATTCCCGAGTCAGCTTCGGTTACAAAATTTCTAACTAAATAAAACTTCCGGTTGTCTATAAATTGCGTGGCTACACTCACATTTGCCTTGAATTTGTCAGTATTAAATGATTTTTCAAAATTATCCTTCAAAACATAAACATACACTTCAGGAGTCAGATTCTTCAGGTTTTGGTCTGATGAATAAGCGGCTTCTAACGCACCAAAATTCAAATCGTCATTTTTTGAGATTGAAAATAATTCATTGTTCGCAAAAAGGTAATTATTCTGCTCATTTTTATTATATTCAAAACCTTCAGGTTTCTGATAAACCCAATCGATACTATCCAATTGATAAACTTCCTGACCAAATGACAGATAACAAAGGAAAATAAAAATGTTTGTCAAAAGTAATCTCATAAATCAAAGAAATTCATTTATAAATTGTGCAGCCAGTTTTGCTGTTTTGTTATCAATATCATACTGTGGATTGCATTCAACCACATCAAATAATTCAATCTTTCCAAAATCAATTACTTTTTTAATAATTGATTTCACCTGAAAAGGAGTCAGCCCGTTTGCACAGGGCGCACTCACACCGGGTGCATAAGCAGCATCCAGCACATCAAGATCCAGACTCAGATAAATCATTTCGTGTTTCAACATAAAATCACCAACTCTTCTCAATGCATAATTCAAATCTGTATGTACTTCATCGGCAGTTACATATTGCGTTCCAAGCATTTTTGCTCTGGTAAATAAAGCTTGTGTATTTCCGGTTGGTTGTATGCCAACTGCCAAATAATTGAACTTCATATCATTTTGCTGACAATACTGAGACATTTCAAAAAAAGGTGTCCCCGAAGTGCTGTGCTCCACCGGAATTCTCACATCAAAATGAGCATCTATATTGATGATTCCTATGTCATCTGAATTTTTTGCCATTCCCAAAAAATCGCCCAAAGCAGTTTCATGTCCGCCACCGATTACGATTGGAAAATAATTTTTCTCAATCAGTTCAGCCACACATTCAGACTGTTGTTTTCTGGCTTCTTCCAAATTTTGTCCATCCAAAACAATACTTCCAAAATCATATATTTTCTTTTTTGAATTAAAGTTATAAGGAAGATTTGCAAGCGATTTCCTGATATAGTCAGGTGCATCTTTGGCACCGGTTCGTCCTTTGTTTCTGCGAACTCCTTCATCAGAACAAAATCCAAGCAAAGCAATATTTGGTTTATTGGTTGCCTCAAGACCTGCAAAGTTTTTTTGTTCAACCATTTGATGCCATCTTGAACCCAGTTCTCCGTCTTCGTCATCAAAACGACCTGTCCAAATTTTCTTATCTGTTAATTTTATCATAATTATTTATATTTTGGAATACTCCAGTGATACTTTATCGCTAAAATTCTTATTAAAATTATGAATAATGCGGCAATAATAAAATTGAATGTCCTTTCAATTTCTAAATAATTTAATAGCAGATACAGGAAAGCACCTGCCAGACAGGCGGTAGCATAAACTTCTTTTTTGAAAATAATCGGCATTTCCTGAGAAAGTGTATCCCGGATTACGCCACCCATAACAGCTGTAAACATTCCCATGATGGCAGCAATCAGCCAGTGAACATTGAATTCGAGTGCTTTTTCTGTTCCGACTACTGTAAAAAGCGCAATTCCTAAAGTGTCGAACAATGAAAATTCATCACGATATTTCATAATTGGTCTGTAAAAGAAATGCATCAGTACAATTCCAAAAAAAGCGGCATAAATAAAGTTAACATCTTCAATCCACACCAAAGGATAACTGTCGAGTAGCACATCTCTGACACTACCTCCGCCAATGGCAGTGACTATACCAACAAAAACAACTCCGAACCAGTTTTGACCTGCGCTCCTGTTCGCCGCCAACACACCCGAAATTGCAAAAACAATGGTTCCAAAAATTTCAAATATATATTGTATAGACATGAAATGGTTTTGAATTGACAAAATTAGCATTAACCTAAAGAATTTACCAATCCTTTGAGCTGATTAATATCCGGCATTGTATTCAGAATATTTATTCCGAACAAAGAAAATTAATGTGCTTCGAGCCAGTTATTTCCGACACCTACATCCACAATCAACGGAATACTCAATTTTACCGCCGACTCCATTGTGTCTTTAATAATTGGCTTTATGATTTCAAGCTCAGATTTCGGAACATCAAAAATCAATTCATCATGAACCTGCAACAGCATTCTGGTTTTGAAATTTTGTTTGAGTTCTTTTTGCAAATTAATCATTGCTATCTTTATCACATCTGCAGCACTGCCCTGAATCGGTGCATTGACCGCATTTCTTTCGGCATGACCTCGGACAATTGCATTTCTGGAATTGATGTCACGCAAATATCTTCTTCTGCCCAAAATCGTTTCTACAAATCCATTCTCTCTGGCTTTGTAAATACTTTTGTCAATAAAATCTTTCAACACCGGATATGTATTGTAATAGGCGTCAATCAAGTCTTTGGCCTCAGAACGGCTCAGACCGGTTTGATCAGCCAGTCCAAAGGCTGAAACGCCATAAATAATTCCAAAATTCACTGTTTTTGCCTGACTTCTTTGCTCTCTTGTAACCTCTTCTGAGTTCACTTTGAAAACACGGGCTGCAGTGGATTTATGAATATCCTCACCCTGATTAAAAGCATCTACCATCACAGGATCACCGCTCAAATGTGCTATAATCCTCAATTCAATTTGTGAGTAATCCGCTGAAACCAAAACTGAATTGTCATCCTTCGCCACAAATGCTTTTCGGATTTTTCTTCCTTCTTCTGACCGGACTGGAATATTCTGAAGATTTGGATTTACAGAAGCCAAACGACCGGTTGCAGCAGTCGTTTGTATAAATGTAGTGTGTATTCTTCCGGTATCTTCTCTTACTTCTTTTGGCAGTGCATCTACATAAGTTGACTGCAATTTCTGAAGCTGTCTGTAATTCAATATATCTGTGATAATAGGATGTTTATCCTTTAATTTTACCAAAATTTCTTCGCCGGTTGCATATTGTCCGGTTTTTGTTTTCTTGGCTTTTGAATCCAGTTTTAGTTTATCAAATAAAATATCGCCGAGTTGTTTGGGTGAATTCAGATTAAACTCTTCTCCGGCATCGGCATAAATTTTTTGTTCCAGTTTTTCAATATCTGCAGAAATTAGTTTGGATTGTTCTGCCAAAATACCGACATCGAGTTTTATGCCTTCTATTTCCATTTCAGCCAGTACTTCCATCAAAGGCATTTCAATTTCTTCAAACAGCTTCTGAACTTTTGCCTCTGATAGTTGTGGTTCAAAAAAGTGTTTCAACTGAAGTGTAATATCAGCATCTTCAACCGCATATTCCTTTTGTTTTTCTAATTCTATCTGATCAAAAGTTAATTGATTTTTTCCTTTTTTTCCAATCAGATTTTCAATCGGCAAAGCTTTGTAATTCAAATAATTCTCAGCCAACGCATCGATACCATGTCTCATATCCGGACTGAGCAAATAATGCGCAATTATGGTGTCGAAGTGCTTCCTATGCG
>CAYFWH010000014.1:0-1068 GCA_964346785.1 uncultured Weeksellaceae bacterium
ATTCCGCTGTTTAATTTTCTGATAGCTGCTTTGTACGGACTTTTACTCCGCACAATGGTTGTTCGTCATATGCCTTTTAATTTTAAAAATCTGACACACGCCCACTCGCATGTAGCCATACTCGGTTGGGTTTATATGATTTTATCTTTATTGCTGACTCAGTATTTTGTAGGAGAATTCGGCAAAAGTTTCAAAAGACTTTTCTGGTTGACACAAATAGCGGTTATCGGCATGATTATCGGTTTTCCGATTCAGGGTTACGGCGGTATATCGATTGCTGCATCATCGCTGTACATTATATTCAGTTATGTTTTTTCGACAGTAATGTTCAAAAAGACAAAACAAAAAAAATCTGCTGCATACACGATGATGAGAAGTGCACTGATTTGGCTTTGTCTTTCTACGGTTAGCCTTTGGGCACTTGGCCCTTTTATTGGCAGTATGGGCTCATCATCAAAACCCGCATTACTTTCTATACAGTATTTTCTTCATTTTCAATTGAATGGCTGGTTTTTGTTTGCGATAGTTGCCTTATTCTTTAATTTTTTGAAAATCCCTGACACAAAGGATTTCAGGATATTTCATTCAACCTTTGCAGTTTCTCTGGTTTTGACTTTTTTTCTACCGGTAAATTGGTATTATGATTTTGCGATTTTCAGATTACTCAACGGTTTGGGTGTGATTTTTCAATTGATTTCGCTTTATTACGGATTTAAACTGGTCAGACAATACGGCGGTGAATTCATCAGTAAACAGGACAGGCTTTCAAAGACCTTACTTTTATTTGCTGCGGTGAGCTTTGTACTCAAAGTTTTGTTCCAATCTTTTTCACTGATTCCTGATATTGCCAAACATATTTTTGACAACCGTCAGGCGGTGATAGGTTTTATACATTTGATGATGCTGGGAATTATCAGTGCTTATTTATTTTATAATTTAAGGATTCAGCAACAGGATAAAACCGCCAGAAGACTGATGAGTTTCGGAATTTGGTTCTTTCTTGCCGGTATTGCACTAACTGAATTTATATTGCTTTATCAGGGACTGAGTTATTACTTTCCGTCTATA
>CAYFWH010000014.1:1078-3447 GCA_964346785.1 uncultured Weeksellaceae bacterium
ATGCTTATTTTTTTTTTTTTTTCAGTTTCTTGTTACTGGTTGGAATCTATATGATTATGATTTCTGCGTTTGATTTGGAATTCAAGGAAAAGCCGGTTGCAGAAGAATCTCAAATAGAACGATAGCACACTGATTTTAAACCAAAGACAAAATAGAAAACTTGTACCGGTTTCCTGAACTTCAGGACATCCGATACAAGTTTTCAATCTCAGTTAGCATAATACTACACGCATTTGGCTGATACGATTACCTTTATCACGAAGCTTTTTTGGCTCCGAGCAGTACCAGCTCATCCATACGGACTTCTGTAAAGTATCGTTTCTGGCCATCGCTTCCGTCATAGGTTCTGTAGGTCAGTTTGCCGGTTACAGCAATTTCATCACCTTTTTGCACATATTTTTCAAGAATTTCGGCTGTGCGTCCATAAGCGACTAAATTGTGCCATTGGGTTTCTTCAACCCTTTCACCTTTGGCGTTGGTGTAAAAGTCTGAAGTTGCCAGACTTACTTTTGCGAGTTTCCCGTTTTCGAAATTCACGATTTCTACTTCCTTTCCTGTTCTGCCGATTAGGCTTACTTTGTTTCTTAGTGACATGACATTAAATTTTAAAAATTAAACATTAGATAAGAGACTTTGTTTTATTTCTCAAATCTCTGATGCAAAGATTGGGCGGCCACCAAAATATAGTCGGTAGTTAAACATTTGGATTCGGTTAGAAACGAATGTAAATGTTTGTAAGTTGGTAAAATATTATTACACAGAATTATGTGTAAAATAATTTATTAAAATATTTTAAATTTTTCTATCAAATAAATCACCAAAGTATTTTCTAAGTGTCTGAAATAAATTTTTTAACGACATGTTTTGTCTTCTTGAATGGCTAAAATTGTATTTGAAATAAAAAAGTGAATGTTGTTCAAATTGATTTAATTGAGGGATTTTGTTATTTTTGGGAGATGTTGAAAGAAAAATAATTTTATGAATAAATTTTTAACTGGGGAAGAACTCGGCGATAAAATATATAGGATTATATGGGAAGTACAAGAAGTTTTATTTACTAAAAGAATCATATAATATTAAAAAATATTTATTATGTTTTTTAAATACAAAAATCATCCAGGAGATTTATTCAGAGATACCTCAATTCAATCTTTACCTGATTTTGAAAAAGATAAAGAGAGTTTTTGGATTTGGTTTCTTCCTAATTATTCCACCAGTAAAACTGTTAGTTATTTAAATGATTTGTATAAATGGGTTGAGGATATTCATGATGGTTTTGTAAACTCTAAATTTGAAAGACAATTTGGAAGAATGACCTTAGATGAAATAAATGAACAGATAAAATGTACTGAAGATCGATTGGATTTAGAAAGCTTGATGAATTTCTACAAACTTATTAATCATCAAGAGATTGAGCTTTTTAATTTATAGAGGAAATACCATCTTATATCTGTTTTAACAATTATAACTGAAAGTTTCAAAATGATCAAAGTAACCTGCGCAATTATTCAATATCAAAATAAAACTCTTGCTGTTCAAAGAGGCGAGGAAATGAGCTTACCCACGAAATGGGAATTTCCAGGTGGAAAAATCGAACCTGGGGAATCAGAAAAAGATTGTTTAATTCGAGAAATTAAAGAGGAACTAAATATCATTATTGAACCTATTAATAGATTAACTCCATCTATTTTTCATTATCCAAATATTTCTATTGAATTAATTCCTTATTTATCAAATTATATTTCTGGAGATTTAAAACTTATTGAACATAAAAGTTACCTTTGGTTGAGTAAAGAGGAATTGAAGGTGTTAGATTGGGCAGAAGCTGACGTTCCAATAGTAAACGAATATTTACTCAAAGATTAAATAAATTTCAATTATATGCTTAATTACTATTATTCAGATTTCCTGAAAAAGTCCGACGAAACCATAATAGGTGAGATTTCTGTCAATAATAGATTAGGACATATTAATACTGAACTATACGCATGGGAATTCCAAATCAAATTACTGAAAGAGATTTTAAAAGATTTCCAAGGAAATTTATTTTTTGAATTCTCTATTCCAAGAATGGGAAGACGAGTGGATTGCCTATTAATAATCGACAATATCGTTTTTGTAATAGAATTTAAGGTTGGAGAAAATGAATATTTGAATAATGACATAGAGCAAGTGTGGGATTATGCTTTGGATTTGAGAAATTTCCATAAGCCGAGCCATCATCTTTTATTAGTTCCTGTTTTGGTGGAAACTCATTCAAAATCCACTGCTTTTGAAATCATAACAACAAGTCATGATGATAATTTAATAAACCCACTAAAGACAAATATTGATGAAATAAAAAAAAAAAATAAAAATATTCTGGAATT
>CAYFWH010000014.1:3457-9687 GCA_964346785.1 uncultured Weeksellaceae bacterium
ACAAGAAATGACGCAGATGCAATCAATTTGAATGTAACAACAAAATATATTTCTGAAACAATAGAATATGCCAAGACTAAGAAGAAGAAAATCATTTGTTTTGTTACGGGAGTTCCGGGAGCAGGAAAAACTCTGGTAGGATTAAAAGTTGCCACAGAACATTTAGATAAGGAAGGGGGCAGCACCAGTGTTTTTCTTTCAGGAAATAAACCTTTGGTAGATATTTTACAAGAAGCCATTGCAAGAGATAAGGTCAATCAAGAAAGAGAAAAAGGAAATAGGTTAACTAAGAAATCGGCAAGAGAAAGTGTAAAAGCTTTTATTCAAATTATCCATCATTACCGTGATGAATATTTACGCGATCCAAAAGCACCTTATGACCATGTGGCTATTTTTGATGAGGCACAAAGAGCATGGACAAAAGAGCAAACGGTTAATTTTATGAGAAGAAAAAAAGGAATTCCCGACTTTCAACATTCTGAGCCGGAATTTTTGATTTCTTGTTTAAATCGTCATAAAGATTGGGCAGTGATTGTGTGCTTGGTCGGTGGTGGTCAAGAAATAAATACGGGAGAAGCTGGAATTTCCGAATGGTTAGAAGCTATTAAAAACCATTTTCCAGATTGGGAAACAAGAATATCTCCAAATTTATTCGATTCTGAATACGCTGCTGTAGAATCGATAAAGGAATTGGAAGAAAAAAGCAAAGTCACTTACAACGAAGATTTACACCTTGCTGTTTCAATGAGATCATACAGGGCTGAATATTTATCTAAATTGATAAAGGAAATTTTAGATATTGATTCTAATGCCCAAAATACATTGAAAGAATTAAAAGATAAATACCCCATTGTTATAACAAGAGATTTATCAAAAGCAAAAACATGGTTGAAAGAAAAAGCAAGAGGAAGTGAAAGATATGGAATTGTTGTTTCATCACAGGCCTATAGATTAAAACCATTGGCCATTGATGTTAGACCAAACGTTGACCATGTAAAATGGTTCTTAGAAGGAAAAGACGATGTTCGTTCCTCTTATTTCTTAGAAGACGTCGCGACCGAATTTCAAGTTCAGGGATTAGAGTTGGATTGGGCTTGTGTTACTTGGGATGGAGATTTAAGATTTTCCGAAAAAGGTTGGAAACCATTCTCTTTTAAAGGAAAGAAATGGCAAAACATTAGAAAAGAGATTCGTGAAAAATATTTAATCAATGCTTATCGAGTTTTACTGACTCGAGCAAGACAAGGTATGGTAATAGTGATTCCAGAAGGAAATCCTGAGGATTATAGTAGATTACCCGAATTTTATGATCCAACATTTAATTATTTAAAAAGTATTGGTTTTACTATTATATAAATTTAAAATCAGGGTTAAATTGAATCGTCAATTCTGAAAATAGCTAGGAATTATTTCCAAACTACGGCTTTTTTTTAAGATTTAAATCTTTGACGCCGTCTCTTACTTTTTTCATAAAATCATCTCCCGGATCATCTTTATAGGTGAAATAATCGGGATTGGTTTCTTTCCAAAGTTTTGAATTTCTGAACTTTCCGTATTCAGAATGACCAATCAGATATTCAATTTCATATTTGTCTGACAAATATCTGACGAGTTCTATATTGGCCTGCACCTGCTCCGGAGTCAGCGGATTCTTTTTGCTGCCGATATTTTCAATTCCGATGGCACAATAATTTAAACCAATTGTATGGCGGGCAAAAAGAGTTTCGTCCATCAAACGATAGATTTTACCGTCTCTGTCCACCAGAAAATGAGAAGAGACATTGAGTTTGCTCTGCTTTTTGTTTAAGGTTCTCGCATTTTCAATTTCAGAATTGTTGAAATAATTGAAATTGCTGTTCAGCGTCCCGCCGGAAGTATAATGCAGAACAATTATTTTCGGATCGATGACAGGGCTGCTCTGATTCAATCCATGCCGGTTTCTGAGATATTCCAGACTAAGTGCAGTTCTGTTTGAATCAAAAACAATAGGTTTGTCAATGATTTCAATTTGTTTATTAGCTGTTTTTTGTGCAAATCCAAAACAAAAAAACAAACAAAACAAAGTGCAAAACAATTCTCTTTTAATCATGATTTTTTTAAAAACAAAAACGAGCTTAATCTATTGAATAAATCTTAAACGGTAGATTTTATTGTTTATTTTTGTGCTTATTCATAATAATTTAGTTTGTTCAAATACATATTCCTGGTTTTGTTTTTCGTTCTGACGGGTTTCAAGCTCCTCGGATTGCTGACCGGATATTTATTCGGACTTTTGATTGATACACTAATTTATTTGTTTTCTCCTGCCCGAGAAAGCCCTAAAGCATCCTATGAATACTATAAGAAAAGAGTCAGTGTTGATGATTTCACCCGAATGCTGATGGTAATGACAGCAGCTGTAATGCGAGCTGACGGAAAGGCCAGGAAAATTGAACTCGAATATGTTAAAGATTTTTTCAGAAGAAATCTTGGAGAAAGTTTTCGGGTTGAACACCTTCAGATGCTCAAGCATTTTTTGCAAACTCCGGGTATCCCGCTGGCTAAAATTTGTGCGGATATCCGTTCACATACTGTAACCGAAGAGAGAATACTGATCTTACATTACTTGTTTGGAATAGCTGCCGCCGATGATAAAATTACTCAGTCAGAAGTCAATATAATTTATGAAATCAGCAATTTACTCGGACTGAGAGAGGATGATTTTCAGACAGTGATGAATATGTTTGTCAGAATTGAGACTTCAGATTATAAAATTCTTGGAATTGAAAAATTGGCAACCAACGAGGAAGTCAAAAAAGCATATCGTGAACTGGCACTGCGCTATCATCCCGATCGGGTAGCTCATATGGGTGAAGAACATCAGAAGAACGCAAAAGAACAATTTCAGAAAATTCAACAGGCTTACGAAAAAATTAAAAAAGAGAGGGGAATGGTTTAGTACCTGAATAAATTTTTAGAACGACTTACTTTGTCGTTATCTCTTTTTACTTTTGAGGAAATAAATAACTGATTATATTTACGACTGTATCTCTTTGAGAGCTTAAAATAAAAAAGAATATGTCCATCCAACTCAAAGTATCGAATTCCTTAAATAGCCTAGCCAACGAACTCTGCCGACAGATTCAAACCGAAAACAATGTTTTTCGACCGGTTTATATAGTGACCCAGACCGAAGGAATGAACAACTGGCTAAAACATAAAATCGCAGAAACGATCGGAATTGCTGCGAATATCGAATTTGTCAGACCAAATGATATGATTCACAAGATTTATCAGACATTGGGTGGGAATTACAGGGATTCATTGTCGGCGCATAACCTGAATTGGTTATTGTATGGAATTTTTCAGGACAAAAATTTCAAAGAAAAATTTCCGGAAATAGCCGCCTATTACAAAGACACCGAAGGAAATGAGGATTTAAAAAGAATGGCTTTGGCCGAAAAAGTAGCGGATTTATTTGACCAATATCAGATTTATCGAACCGATGTAATGAAAAAATGGTCGGATGATCAGGATTTTTATACCGAAGAATGGCAGAGAATCAGAGAAAGAAAATATGATTTAAGAAGTCTTCAAAATTCTGAAAAATGGCAAAAAGTATTATGGCAAAAAACCCGGGAACTTGCAGGGGAAAGTTTTCCGAATAAAACGGAAATCGGAGATTTTATTATTCAATTTTCTGATGATAGCGAAAAAATGGAATGGCTTCATACAAAAATTCCAAAAATCTATTTCTTTGGATTAAGTTTAATAACCGAATACCATTTACAGATTTTTGAAAAATTAGCGAAGCAAATCGAACTTCATTTTATGGTTCAAAACCCGGCTCCCGGAGATTATTGGTTTGAAGAGAAATCTGAAAAAGTGATTGAATTTCTCAAATCCAAAGCTTATATTTCTCAGGATGAAATTTCTGAAGCGAATCCGCTTTTGCCTGCCTGGGGAAAGATTATCAGTGAGACTTTTTTGATGCTTTTTCAAAATGATGAAGCCCTGAATTCTTATGATGAAATTGAATTAGAAGAACCGAATTCCGACAGCCTCCTGCATCATATTCAAAAAACGATTTTTGAGAACCAAAAAGACGATATTTCTTTTACAACTGAAGAAATTAAGGACGGCAGTATTGTCGTCAATTCCTGTTACAGTCCGGTTCGGGAAGTGGAAGTTTTGTACAATTATTTACTTCATTTGGCGGATGAAAAACACCAGGAATTATCCGCTCGAGATATTGTGGTGATGGTGAGCGATATCGACCTGTATGCTTCCTATATCCGTGCGGTTTTTGACAATGCGCCTGTGAAAATTAAATATACGATTGCGGACGAAAGTTTTTTGGAAACTGATAATATTGCGAATGCGCTGGTCGAAATTCTGTCTTTGAGTGAACAGCAAATGACTTCCGAAAATCTGATGAGTTTATTGGATTTTTCAGCCATCAGAAAAAGGTTTGGAATTACCGAAACCGATAAAATCAGAAACTGGGTAAAAGCCGCCAATATCCGTTTTGGAATCGACGGAAGCAGAGAAGATGACACCGATTTGGTCAGTTGGAGAAACGGATTGAAAAGGATGATGTACGGACTTTGCATCAGTGGCGGAGAAGAATTTGGAGAAGGAGAGGAAAGTTTCTTTCCGCTGGATCTGATTGAAGGTTTTGATATCATGGAAGCTAGCCGGTTTGTGTATTTTGTGGAAATATTGATTGAATCTCTTGAAGAAAGAAGAAATAAGAAAAGTATTTCGGGGTGGGTGGAATTTCTAAATCAAAATTTAATTCGGTTTATTGGTGAAAAAGAAGAAATAGATGACGATGATTATCAATTGATTCACAGACAACTGGAGCAATATAATCTGATCAATGAATTATTTGATGAAGAAGTGGGTTACGAAGTTTTTATCCACAACTTCCTGCCGATGTTGTCGAGAGTGAAGAGAAGCAGTTCTTTTGCTAAAGGCGGAATTACTTTCTGTTCGCTGATTCCGATGCGAAGTATTCCATTTAAAGTAGTGGCATTATTGGGAATGAATCTGAATGATTTTCCAAGAAAAGACCGTCGGTTGAGTTTTGATTTAATGGAATTGGAAAAAAGAAAAGGCGACCGGAATATCCGTGAAAATGACAAACACTTATTTCTTGAAACTTTGCTTTCGGCCGGAGATTATTTGTACATCAGTTATATAGGTCAGAGCATCAAAGATAATTCGGAATTGCCGCCTTCGGCGATGGTGGACGAGTTGTTGGATTTTATTTCTTCAAGAACTGAAAATCCCGAAAAGACGAGAGAGGATTTTGTGCAAAAACATCCGTTGCATGGTTTCAGCCGGAAATACAATTCGGGAAATTCCGGTTTGTATTCTTATTTATTAAAAAACGAAAAATCCGAATTGAATTTAATTTCAGACAGAGAGACAGAAGAAATGTTTGATTTCAAAGATGTTGATTTTCATAGATTTATCTCTTTTTTCAATAATCCGTTCAAATACTTTTATAACAAGGTTTTAGGAATTTATTATGACGATGACGAGTTAAGTTTACCCGAAACGGAAGTGTTTGATTTGAATCATCTTGAAAGGTGGGGCTTGAAAAATACTTTGTTAAAAACTGAAGAATTAGATTCGGATAGTTTTATAAATGAAAAGAAAAAGACCGGAAGTCTGCCACTGAAAAACATGGCGGTCGTAGTATTGGAAGGAGTAGCGGAAGAAATTGAAACGATGAAAGAGTTGTATCAAAGTTTAACTTCGGGATTAGAATCTGAATCAAAATACATTGAATTTGAGTTGGAGGGAACTGTGTTTTCAGGAAATATCAATGAGATTTACAATCAACAAATGGTCAGATATTCGATTTCAGGTAACGAAAATAAATACAGATTAAGTGCTTATTTGGAATACCTGTTAATGGCAGCTTCGGGAGGTGAAGTTGGATTAAAATTCATATCAAAAAATGAAGAAAAAATCTATGAATTCAAACAAATAGAAAGAGAAGAAGCCATAGAAAGGCTCAGTGAATTATTAAAAATATTTAAAGAAGGACACGAGCGGATAATTGCATTTCATCCTGATTTTAAGAAGAATAAAAATCTGGATGAATTGAAAGTTTTTAAAGCGAGAATAGAAGATTTCTTTAACAATTTTAAAATTCCTTGCACAGATGCTTATTTAATCAAAGAATACAACACCGGTTATTTTGAAAAGGATGGTGTTTTTGAAGAATATTTAAGATG
>CAYFWH010000014.1:9787-28804 GCA_964346785.1 uncultured Weeksellaceae bacterium
AATACAACACCGGTTATTTTGAAAAGGATGGTGTTTTTGAAGAATATTTAAGATGCGCAGAATTGTTAGTAATGCCGGTGGAAGAGATATTTGGATAATTGAATGAAATAGAAGTGAAAGATATTAATAATTGCTTTAAAGAAGGTGAATTAGAATAGCCTTCAACTGTCAAGGAATCCTTGACAGCTCGAAAAAAGGGAGTTGTTAAAGAGCAAATACGCAGTAGAATTAATAAAATTATGACTGTATTATGAAAAACGAAATTATTTTATATCAATCGGATGAATTGTCTGAACGGATTGAGGTCAGACTGGATGAAAAGACAGTTTGGTTGAATCGTCATCAACTTGCTTCTTTATTTGGCAGAGATGTTAAAACAATAGGAAAACATATCAATAATGTTTTTTCAGAAGGAGAATTGGAAAAAGAAGTGGTTGTCGCAAATTTTGCGACAACCACTCAACACGGTGCAATTAAAGGGAAAACTCAAACTAAAAAAGTCGAATATTACAACCTTGATGTTATAATTTCTGTAGGTTATAGAGTAAAATCCAAACAGGGAACACAATTCAGAATTTGGGCAACGAATGTACTTAGAGATTATCTTTTAAAAGGGTATGCGTTAAACCAAAGAATGAACAGAATTGAAAATAATGTAGAAGATTTGACAACTGAAGTACAAAAGATTTCTTTACAATTAAGAACACAAGAACTTCCTGCTCAGGGTATTTTCTTTGACGGTCAGATTTTCGATGCCTATGAACTGGTTTCAAAAATAATCCGCTCAGCAAAGAAAAATATTGTGCTAATCGATAATTATATTGATGAAAGCACCATCACTCATTTGACCAAAAAGGAAAAGCATGTAACTGTACTTTTCCTATGTAAAAAACCTTCTAAACAATTGCAATTGGATGTGCAAAAAGCTAATGCACAATACGGAAATTTCGAAATAAAGAACTTTGATAAAAGCCATGACAGGTTTCTTATTATTGATAATTCGAAGGTGTATCATATCGGCGCATCCTTAAAAGATTTAGGCAGGAAATGGTTTGGATTTACGAAATTGGATAAAGATTCGGTAAGCAGTATTATTAATGAAATTAAAGATTTAAACCAATGAATTATCCAATAAAATTCAATTATGGAATTCGGTGGACACTGTCCACCGAATTAAGGATTTTAAAAAATTATTTGAATTTTAAGATATTGTGTCAGAATTTTAATAATCCTTTCATATTCGAAAAGAATAATTTGCAAGATAACGATTTAATTAACCGTTAAAGGGTTCTAAACCCCTTTAACGGTTGAAAACAGAAAGAAAATGAACCAAAACTTCAAAAAATTTATAGCAGAAGATGTTGAATTGAGCGGCAGCAATCTTATTGAAGCCAGTGCCGGAACCGGAAAGACCTATTCCATTGCGATTATGGTTTTACGATTGATTTTGGAAAAGAATATTCTGATTCAGGACATCCTGATGGTGACTTTTACCAATGCCGCCGTTGCAGAGCTCGAAGAAAGAATTCGCAAGTTCGTCCGCCAAGCTTATCGCTATGCGGAGGGTGGAGAATGTGGAGATGAAACCATTAAAAAAATCGTTGACAGAATTGACAGAGAAGAAGCAAAATCCAGACTGAAATTAGCGGTTTTGAATCTCGATGAAACTTCTGTGATGACTATCCACGGGTTTTGTCAACAGACTTTGACCGAATTTGCCTTTGAAACCGGACAGCTGTTCAGTTCAGAATTGGTCGCCGACGATTCGCAGATGTTAGAAGCAGAAACCCAGAAGTTTTGGCGAAAAAACATCACCGGAATCAATAAAGAATTATTATCCTTTCTGATAGGACAAAAATTGAATTTATATGATATTCAATCTATTGTAAAAAACCATCTCAGTGGAAAAAACTATATTTTTTATGATGAAAATAAAGAATATTCTTTGGATGAAAAGGAGTTTGAGGAGGATTTGAAAACAATTTCTGAACTTTCAAAAAGTGTAAAGAAAATCGATGAAAGTTTGAATGAATATGTCAAAACAAATTTTGATCAATTAATTGAAGTCGGACAAAAAAATAGTTATATAAATAAAAATTTTCTCAATGAACCGCAAACTGCAAATTCACTTTTAGAGAAGATTTCAGGAAAATCTAATTTACAGAATGTCAAAAAAACATATCCCGAAATTTGTGATTTTTTGAATGAAATCAATGGAGCAAATGACCAAATAGCATTGATTATTGAGGAATTAATCAATGAACTTTACGCTTTTGCCATTCAGGAAATCTCAACGGCGGTTACTTCTTATAAACTCAGCCATAATTTACTTTCTTATGATGATTTAATTTTGAACTTACACAAAGCTTTGACAAATCAGCCCAATCCGAAGCTTGAAAATGAGTTGCGCCGAAAATACAAAGCTGTTTTTATAGATGAATTTCAGGATACCGACCGGGAACAATACGAGATTTTTAAAACTGCTTTTCAAAATCATCAGGATGCTGTTATATTTTATATCGGTGACCCCAAACAGTCGATTTACGCCTGGCGAAAAGCGGATATTGCCACTTATTTCAAAGCCAGAAATTCGGTGGAAAATATCTTTGAAATGAATACCAACTATCGTTCTACGGCACCGTTGATTCAGGCGATGAATCAATTCTTTTTGCCAAATGAAGATTTTGATACTTTTCGATTTATTGATGAAAAAGATAAGATAAATTATATAAAAGTAGATGCGCCTTCCAAAAGTGATAAAGGAAGTTTATTGATTGATAATCAGGAATGTTTGCCCATTAGTATTACCAATTTTCCAAATAAAGATGAGGTTTTTGTTGGTGTAGCCCAACAGGTTTTGGATTTACTGACTTCTGAGAAACACTCGATTTATGATAAAAAATCAGACAAAAATCGTAAAATCAGACCGAGTGATATAGGAATTTTGGTTCGCGGAAAGAAAACAGGGAATTTGATTAAAAGTCAGTTGAGTAAACTCGGAATTCCGGCGGTTACGGTGTCAGATACCAAGATTCTGAATACGGAGGAGGCAACGGAATTGATCTATATTCTTGAAGCCATGCTGGAATTCAAACGAACAAATATCAATCGGGCACTCAAAAGTATTTTCATCAATCTTTCAGCCAAAGAAATTCAAAACTTGGATGAAGAAGCAGCCGTTAATAAATTTAAAAAATACAATGAAAACTGGCAGTTAAAAGGAATTTATACCACTTTAACGGGATTTGCAAAAGACTTTGAGTTGCGTGCCAAATTGTTGGATGAAACCGAAAGCGGCGAACGGATTTTAACCAATTTCTATCATCTTTCAGAGATTTTATATAAGGCGGAAAGTCGTCAGCATTTAAGTCCTGAGGAATTGACCGATTGGCTTAAAAAGAATAAATCAAAATCCCAAAGTTCGGATGACGAAATGGTGCAAAGAATTGAAAGCGATGAAAATGCAGTCAATATTACAACCATTCATTCGAGCAAAGGTTTGGAATATCCGATTGTGCTGGCTCCCGATTTGGATATGGTTTATCAATATTGGTTTGATATCATCAATTTACGGATGGAGGACGGGAATTATGTAACCGGAAAAAGAAGTCAGTTTGAGGCACTTGAAAAAATTGATGAACACAAAATTCAGGAAGAACAAGAAAACAGAAGATTGATTTATGTTGCCATCACCAGAGCAATTTATAAGTGTTTTATTTATAGAAATACGCATTATAGAAACTCCAGTTTAACGGTTTTTACCAATGAAATAACTGAGAATGATTTGATTGCTTATGTTGATTCTGCAAAACCTGAATTTAATTATTATGAAAAGGAAAATCAATTGGTTCAAACCGAACTTTCCACCGAAAAAATTGAATTCAAAGAAAACAACTGGCAACAAATGAGTTACAGTGGTCTTTCCGCACATCTCGATCAGCCGGCCAAAGAAAATTATTTAGAAACCGAAGAGAATTATGATAAATTCATTTTCAGAGATTTAAGGAGAGGTGCCCAAACCGGGAATTTTCTGCATTTTATTTTTGAGAATTTGAATTTTTCAAATCCCGATAACTGGCAGTATGCGATTGAAAAAGCGATTGCAAGATTTAATCCGGCTAAAAAAGGTGATGAAAAGTTTGATGAAAATATTCGTGAATTTCTGCATCATGTCATGAATGCAGAATTGAATACCGGGAGGGAAATCATTAAACTTTCATCGGTTTATCAAAGTCAGATGCTGCATGAGTTGGGGTTCGATTTTCCGGTGAAATTATTTGAACCCAAACAACTAGAAAATTTGATGGATTACGGATTGTTGGTTTCCAATTATTATACGATGGACAGAAAAGAAATCGAAGGAATGATGACCGGATTTATCGATTTGTTCTTTGAGTACAAAGGAAAATATTTCGTTCTCGATTGGAAATCAAATTATCTTGGGCCATCGTTGGAAGATTATTCATCCAAAAAGATTTGGAAAGCAATGTCCGACAACAACTATCATTTGCAATATTTGATTTATTCACTTGCGGTTAAAAAATACCTGAAAAGCAGGTTAGGAGAGAACTTCGATTTTGAAAAACAGTTTGGTGGCGTGTTTTATCTGTTTGTCAGAGGAATGAGGGCAGGACAAGATTCGGGTGTGTTTTACTATAAACCGGCAGTTGAAAAAATGGCTGAAATGGAAAAGATTTTTGAATGAGTCAATTTTAGTTCAAATCAAAAAATCCCGCACAATGGCGGGATTTTTTTATAGCTTGAAGTTAATTATTTCAACTTTCTGCTTTTATACATTTCTTCGGCAAGTTGAACTGCTTTGTATGCATCTACAACGCCTCCGGTTACTGAAATGTCTTTCAGTTGCTCGTTTTCATTTACAGAATTCATGATGATTTCCTTGATGTCAACAGCACTTAGTTTTGGGTAATGAGACCAAACCAAAGCCGCAACACCTGCAACGATAGGCGATGCCATACTCGTTCCTTGAGATTCTTTGAATTTATCATGCGGAACGGTTGACAGAATCTGAACTCCCGGTGAGAAAACATCTACAGACTTTTTACCGTAATTAGAAAAACTCGCTTTCAAATTTCCTGAATCAGGCGTAGAAGCTCCGACTGTAATCACAGTTTTTGCAACTACATTTCCATTATCATCAAAATTTGAAGGATAATGAATGTCGTTGTCAATATTCAAATTGTCATTTCCGGCTGCTTTAATCATCAAAACTCCTTTTTTCTCTGCATATCTCATTGCATCCCAAACAATATCTTTGTCAGGAGAATAATCTTTTCCAAAAGACATATTCATGATTTTCGCACCATTGTCTGCAGCATAAATAATTGCATTTGCCACATCTTTATCGTGTTCATCACCATTTGGAACAGCTCTCACACCCATGATTCTGATATGATTTCCGGCTATTCCGTCAATTCCCATATCATTTCCGCGAACCGCAGCAATCACACCTGCAACATGGGTTCCGTGGAAAGCATCAGGTCCTTCCACATCATTGTTTCCATAATTCTTCTCTTTTTTGTCTGCGTAATTATCGCCAACAATTCCTCTTGGTTCAAAATCGAGGTTGTAATGGTATTTTAGTTGAGCATCAAAATAATCGACGCCTTCCTTCAACTGACCTGAAATATCATCATAAATACTCTGCATGGTTTTGCCTTCCCATTCTTCTTTTGGAATCATTCCGAACATCATCATTGCACCCATACTTTCTTCGGTAGGGTCGTATTTGCCGAGATTTTCTTCTGTAATCGGCTCATCACCAAAATGTTCAATCAGTGGTTTGAAACCACTGCTGACCTGTTCAAGAATAGCAGAATACTGTGCATAATTTGCTTTTGCCTCATTTTGTTTTTTGGCAATTTCCTTTTTCAGTTTTTCATAATCTGCATATTCTTCAGGAAATTTACTTTTGTTTTCCTCATTTTTTGCATTGTCATCACTTTCAAACATCGGCATATAGGTGTATCTGAACACACGGACTTTCTCAAGCGTGTCACCATCCACACTTTTTCCATCTGCACCACCCACAAAGTTCCAGCCGTGAATGTCATCGATATAACCGTTTTTGTCGTCATCCTTGCCATTGCCCGGCTTTTCTTTTGGATTGACCCACATGTTCGCTGCGAGATCGATATGATCTGCCTGAACACCACCATCCAGCACACCAACTATCAGCGTACTTGGTTTACGGTTATGTTCCTTAAGAAATTCCCACGCTTTTTCTGTGTTTACACCATAAACACCTGTATCTTCAAAACTGCTGTTGTACCAAACTTCCTCAGTTTTTGTCAGAATTGAATCCTGTGCATAAGCGCCAAATGATAGCATAAATGCAAATCCAAGACTCATTATTAATTTTCTCATATTCTTGATTTAAAAATTATTTTTAATTTATTTTCTTATTGATTTAAACCGATTAATAGCCCGAAATATAATCATCTCCTCTCGGATCAGCTCCGCCGGTATAACTTCCGTCTTCGTTTACTATTATTGCATCGACTCTGCCCCAGGTTCCGTCAGTCCAACCCCACGGACTTTTTCCGACGAACTTATATCCTTTTTTGGTTAATTCTTCTCTTACTTCTGCTGAAATGGCATCTTTTTCAACAAATACTTCGTCCGGCAACCATTGGTGGTGGAATCTCGGACTGGCAACTGCTTCTGTGATATCCTGACCAAATTCGGTAACATTGAGTATGGTCTGAAAAACAGATGTGATAATAGTAGAACCACCCGGTGTACCGATTACCATATACAATTTTCCATCTTTTTCAACAATCGTCGGGGTCATCGAAGAAAGCATTCTCTTTCCGGGTTGAATAGCATTTGCTTTTCCGCCGGTCAATCCGTACAGATTGGGTGCACCCGGTTTTACAGAGAAATCGTCCATTTCATTATTCAATAAAAAACCGGCGTCTTCTACAACAACAAACGAGCCAAAAGCACCATTTAGCGTTGTGGTTACCGAAACAGAATTTCCATCCCTGTCCACAACATTGTAGTGAGTGGTTTCATGGGATTCGGCTGGAACAAAGCTGCCTGCCTTGATTTCTGAACTTGGCGTAGCTTGGTCAAATGAGAAATTTCTCATTCTGAAGACCGAATAATCTTTGTTCAAAAGCTCATCCTGTGGTACTTTGTGAAAATCGGGATCTCCGAGATGAACCGAACGGTCTGCATATACTCTTCTCTCTGCTTCAACCATCAACTGAACACTTTTATCCTGTTGAAATCCCCATTCATTCAATGGATAATTTTCTATCGACTGAAAAAGCGAAATCAATGCAATTCCTCCACTCGAAGGAGGTGGCATTGAAATGATTTTATAATTTTTATAATTTCCTGTTACCGGTTTTCGCCAGATTGCTTTATAGTTTTTTAAATCTTCAGCTGTAATCAATCCGTTTCCTTTTTTCATTTCACTGATGATTCTATCTGCAGTTTTTCCTTCATAAAAACCTTTTGCGCCCTGATCTCTGATGAGTTTCAATGTTTCTGAAAGTTCTTTTTGAATCAGCAAATCACCGTGTTTCCAGTTGTTTTTTACAGTAAATGCAGTTCCCTCAGGATTCCATTTTTTGAATTTATCGTAATTTGAATTGAATTCATTTGCCTGTGCTTCGGTTATTTTGAAACCTTTTTCAGCGAGATCGACCGAAGGCTGAATTATTTCTGCCCAACTGAGTTTCCCATATTTTTTATGTGCTTCTTCCATTCCGGCAACTGTTCCCGGAACGCCTGAAGCTAAATGACCGTATAAACTTAGATTTGTAATTGGCTCACCCGATTTGTCGAGGTACATATTTTCGGTTGATAAACCGGGCGCGGTTTCTCTGTAATCGAGTGCGTCATATTTTCCGTCTGCCGAACGGTAAACCAAAAAGCCGCCGCCACCGATATTTCCGGCAATAGGCAAGGTAACACTGAGTGCAAACTGAACTGCAACAGCAGCGTCGATGGCATTTCCTCCTTTTTTAAGAATTTCAATTCCAATTTCGGATGCTACCGGATGTGCACTGACGACCATTCCATTTTCAAAAGATTGATTTTGTGCAACTACAGGACAAGTGAGTAACAGAAATGCTTTGATAAAAAATTTTTTCACAAATTCATTTTAAGTGTATAAAGTTAAGTGTTTTTTTGTAATTTATTTAGCTAAAGATTTGAGATATTCAACTGACTTTGGCCCCTCATTAAACAATAAATCCAAAATGCTCAAATCAGGCATAAATTCAAATCTTTCACTAAAAACCTGGGTATAAACAGGGAATAATTCCGGATTGGGAATTTCTTTTGAATTGAATTGATTTCTGTAATCAATCCCTGTCGTTTTTTCGGAATAGGAATCAGTCAATTCAATATTGATATTGAGTTTTAATTTTTGATTGATAAATTCATTGGTTTTCAGATTAAAGTCAATTAAAAACTGTTCTGATTTTTCAAAAACCGGAATTAAATCGTCTTCATAAAATTCAAAATAAGGTGAACTTTTATAAGCCGAAATCAGTGATTTCAAATGTTCTTTCCGCCAGTTTTCTGAATCTGAAATCTTTATATCTCTCATTTTTCTGCTGCCATCGTGTTCAATCGGTATGGCAAGTCTGAGCTTTGAATTTGCTCCCTGAATGTAGCACCGGTTTCTATAAGTTTGTTTCCTGAAATTTTCATTGATTTCAAATACAAAATCTTGTTGATGAATTAATTCAGAATAATATGAAACAGGACCAAAATAGAATAATGGAAAAATTGTTTTATCAGTCATTCAATAAAATTGATTATTCGCTTTGTTCAGCTAATTTTTTAACTCTCCTTTTCTTTTTTCTTTTTCACTCTCAGATAATCCAAACCGAAAAACGCAATCAGAAGAGCCAGTACGAACCAGCGGTATGAAGTTTTATCCGGATTGTCATTGTTGATTGAGGTCATCCACCGTTCCCAGATGAATTTTTTGGGTGCCGGCTCAAACATTCCGTTGAAATTTGCCCATACTGTAATTGGACGACCGATGATATTTTGTTCGGGTACATAACCAAAATAACGGCTGTCAAGCGATTGGTTACGGTTATCACCAATCATAAAATAGTAATCCTGTTTGATTTCGTATTCTGTACTTTCCTTACCGTTAATCAGGAATTTGTCGCCCTGAATGTCCAGGTCATTGTTTTCATAAATCTTGATGATGTTGTAGTATTGAGTGATATTGTCTTTGTCCAATTTGATTTTATCACCTTTTTTAGGAATATAAAGTGGACCGAAATTGTCCTGATTCCAGTCTTTATCTAAAGGGAAAATTGTTTTTGTACTGTCAATTCTTCCATCACTGTAAAAATGCTCATCTTTTTTTCCTTTTTGTATGATATGTTGTTCGACAGAAATTACATTCGGATTATTTTCTAATTGTTGAGCCATTTCTTGAGTCAATGCATAAAAAACATAAGTATATAATTCGTTTCCTCTTGCATTAACATAATAATCCACACCATTCAGAACCGAGAAATTATCATATAAAACCTGCTGACTGAATGGAACTTTTGTGGTCACGATATAATTGTGCTGAACCAGTGCATCTTTTTTCGGTATAAATTCCTTGCCATTGATTTTCAAAATACTTTCATCAAATTCAATCGAATCACCGGGCATACCAACCAATCTTTTTACATAATTGTCTTTGCGGTCTATTGCAGTAAAAGATGAATCAGTAGGGTAGTTGAAAACGACTATGTCGTTTGCTTTCAGATTTCTCCATCCGGGAAGTCTCATGTATGGAAGTCTTGCCTGATCCACAAATAATTTTCTGTTGATAAATTCAGAAAATGGAATTCCGATAGGTGTAATCGGAACTCTTACACCGTAACTAACTTTCTCAACAAAAAGTGCATCACCGATTCTGATTGTGTTTTCCATTGAACCGGTTGGTACAACCATTGGCTGAATCAGCCAGTTGTGTACCAGCGTTGCCAGAACTACTGCAAACAACAAAGCTGCAATAAAAGTGCTTTTTCTTTCTTCCGGACCTTCATAATTTGGTTTGAGTACATAATTCAAATAAAAACTATACAAACCAACTGTAACAATCATAAGTATTGCGTCTGTCCATGTTCTTTTACCGAAAGACCTGCCAAAATCAACCCAAAAAACCCACCACATAATTGGTGCGACTATGGGTGTGAAAAACAGAATAATCCACCATTTTGGCCGTTTGATTAAGTCGAGTCCAATCCAGAAATTGTAGAAAGGTATAAATGCTTCAGATGCTTTTCTTCCTGCATTTTTGTACAGTTGCCAGGTTGAAGCACCATAGATGATATTGTAAATAATAAAGGCAATTAGCCAGTTTATAAGTATTTCCATTTGATTTTTTTGGTTTCTAAATCCTCACAAATATAAAAAGTAAATCAAGAGAATTTGAATTTTAACGATTAGTTAGTACAATTTTGATTTTTCATTAATTGAGAATCAGTCTTTTTTTATCATTTTTCTGATGAGTCCTTCTTGTGCCACACTTGCAATCAATTTTCCGGTTCTGTCAAAAATTTTCCCCATCGTCAGTCCTCTTGCATTTGAATTACTTTCAACATCTATGCTGTACAAAAACCAATCGCTGCAGTCATCCGGCATTCTGTGAAACCACATTGCGTGATCGAGACTTGCAATTTGGGTATTTCCAAAGGCTGCTTTCGAAGCATGAGGCTGAATTGCAGTCATCAATATATTGTAGTCAGAAGCGTAGGCAAGGAGTTGAGTAAACTGTCTCCTATCGATTTTTGGTGTTGCATCTTTGAACTGAAACCAAATATTTTGTTCTGGAGGTAAATCAATTTTATCAAACGGATTTTGAATTACTGTAGGTTTAAATGAAATTGGTCTATCCAAGCCGAGGAAATTGCTGACCCTCTCAGGCAAAAAACCTTTGGATTGTTCATAAATATCTGTCCAGCTCAGTAAGTCTTCGGGTTGAGTTACTTCAGGCATTTTTTCCTGAAATTCATAGCCATCTTCCTGTCTTTGAAAAGAAGCGGCAAGTACAAAAATTGGCTGATTGTCCTGTTCAGCTGTCACATATCTTGTTGTGAAACTACCGCCATCTCTGACGAGTTGAACTTTGTAGTGAATTGGTTTGTCGAGTTTACCGGGCAATATGAAATAGGCATGAGCCGAATGACAAAAACGATCTTCGGCAACTGTTCTTGCTGCTGCATTCAACGCCTGAGCAAGCGCTTGTCCGCCATAGACATTCGGGCTTCCGACAGTGATGCTTTTTCCTTCAAATGTTTCTGCATCAATTTGAATGAGTTCAATGAGTTCAATCAGCTCTTGAGTTGTTGTCATTTTGAAAATTAAAAGTTAAGATTATTCTCAATTGATTTCACTTTTGAAATTGCTTCTTTGTATTGATTTTCAAGCTCCTCAATTAATTTATTTACAGTTGGAATGTCTTCAATTTCGGCAACTCCATGACCGGCAGACCAAATATCTTTCCAGGCTTTGGCATGTTCTCCGGTCAGTTTTGAGAAATCTTCTTCTTTTTTGTGAGTGATATCGACTCCTGCTTTTTCAATGCTTTGTTTGATGAAATTTGCATTTACGCCGGAAACTCCGTCGGTATATATGATATCATCAATTCCTGACTCTGTAATCATTTCTTTGTAATCGTCTACTGCAAGACATTCTTTTGTGGCAATAAAACGGGTACCCATGTAAGCAAAATCTGCACCTGCAATTTGTGCTGCAAGAATTTCATTTCCTTTGCTGATGCTGCCCGCCATTACGATTACACCTTTATAGAATTTTTTAATTTCATTGATCAGTGCAAAAGGATGTGCAGTTCCTGCATGACCACCTGCTCCTGCGGCTACACAAATAATTCCGTCCACACCGGCTTCGGCAGCTTTTTCAGCATGTCTTTTTTTAATGACATCATGAAAAATAAGACCACCGTAAGAATGAACTGCATCCACAATCTCTTTGACAGCGCCGAGTGAAGTGATAACAATAGGAACTTTATATTTAATTATTAACTCCAGATCGGGCATTAGTCTGGGATTGGTTTTGTTTACAATCAGATTGACCGCATAGGGAGTTGCTTTTTCGCCTGTTTTTTGCTCGTACGCATCAAGTTCAGTACGAATGGTTTTGAGCATTTTTTCAAAATCTTCACTATGTCTTCCGTTCAGTGAAGGAATGCTTCCGACTACACCATTTTTGCAGCATTCAATCAGCATTTCAGTTCCTGAAACGATAAACATCGGTGATACGATAACCGGTAATTTAAGTTGTGATTTTAATTCTTGTATAGTCATTTTGACAAACTGTAAATTAATTCAAAAAAACAGGTCTGAAAAATATCAGACCTGCCATTTTATATAAGATTATTTTTATCTATTCTCTATATCGGTGTAATCTCGTTGTGTGTGTCCTACATAAATTTGTCTCGGACGACCGATTGGCTCATTGTTCTCTCTCATTTCAATCCATTGAGAAATCCAGCCGGGCAGTCTTCCAACCGCAAACATTACGGTAAACATTTCGGTAGGAATACCAAAGGCACGATAAATCAATCCTGAATAGAAATCCACATTCGGGTAGAGTTTTCTTTCGATGAAATAATCATCTTCAAGTGCAGCTCTTTCCAGTTTTTTTGCAATTTCGAGTGATTCATCCTGAACGCCAAGTTTTTCCAAAACCTGATCAGCAGCTTTTTTAATGATTTTAGCTCTCGGGTCAAAATTCTTGTAAACTCTGTGTCCGAAGCCCATTAATCTGAATTCATCATTTCTGTCTTTTGCTTTGTTTACCCATTTTTGTACATCTCCGCCATCTGCTTTAATCACATCAAGCATTTCAACTACAGCCTGATTAGCACCACCGTGAAGCGGTCCCCAAAGTGCTGAAATACCTGCTGAAATTGATGCAAAAAGACCGGTATGTGCAGAACCTACAAGTCTGACTGTTGAAGTGGAACAGTTTTGTTCGTGGTCAGCGTGCAGGATAAGTAATTTGTCAAGTGCATCGATCACAATCGGATCCATTTCTAAATCTTTGTTGGGTCTGCTGAACATCATTTGATAGAAATTCTCAACATATCCGAGTTTACTGTCCGGATAATTCAGCGGAAGACCTTTCATTTTTCTAAGTGTCCAAGAAGCAAGTACTGCAAATTTGCCAATCAAAGTAACAGCTGCCCGGTGCATATCTTCCGGAGATTTGGCATTGACAGCTTTCGGATTAAATGCGGTAAGTGCACTGGTCAGTGTTGACAAAACGCCCATTGGGTGTGCTGAACTTGGAAATGCACCCAGAATTTTGGTTACATCTTCAGAAACCATATCATATTCCTTGATATCGTCCTCAAAAGATTTCAACTGAGCCTGTGTAGGAAGTTCTCCTTTCAGCAAAAGGTACATAACTTCAACAAAACTTGATTTTTCAGCCAATTGCTCGATTGGATAACCGCGGTACATGAGAACTCCTTTCTCACCATCCAGAAATGTGATTTCACTTTTGCAAGAACCGGTGTTTTTATAACCCGGATCGAGTGTGATAATTCCATTGGTTTGTGCACGGAAACCTGAAAAATCCGCATACTCTTCATTCATGGTTCCTGTACCCATATTCAGCTCAATTTCAGAGCTTTTATAACTAAATTTAGATGTTTCTGACATTGTTTTTATTCTTTGTAAGCAAGTTAACTTATTTATGATGATATTTCAAAATGAAATCTTATTTTTTTCTGAAATTATTTGACTTTAAACGCAGATGTCCCGGGATAAACTGCTGTTTCATCCAAGATTTCTTCAATTCTCAACAGTTGGTTGTATTTTGCCATTCGGTCTGAACGGGAAGCAGAACCGGTTTTGATTTGACCGGTATTGAGTGCCACAGCCAAATCAGCAATGGTCGTATCTTCAGTCTCTCCTGAACGGTGCGACATCACAGCGGTGTATCCTGCGTTCTGAGCCATCTGAACTGCGTCAATAGTTTCGGTAAGCGTTCCGATTTGATTGACTTTAATCAAAATTGAATTGGCAGTATTTGTATCAATTGCTTTTTTGAGCATTTTTACATTGGTAACCAAAAGGTCATCACCAACGAGCTGAACTTTTTTGCCGATTGCATCAGTCAGCATTTTCCAGCCTTCCCAGTCATTTTCATCCATTCCGTCTTCGATTGAGATAATCGGATATTTTTCTGAAAGTTCTTTCAGGTATTGAACCTGTTCAGCCGAAGTTCTGATTGCGCCTTTGTCTCCTTCAAATTTGGTGTAATCATATTTACCATCCACGAAAAATTCTGAAGATGCACAATCCAGTGCAATCATAATTTCTTCACCTGCTTTGTAGCCTGCATTTTCAATTGCTTTCATGACAGTGTTTAGCGCATCTTCTGTTCCGTCAAAAGTTGGTGCAAAACCCCCTTCGTCTCCTACGGCAGTTGACAATCCTCTGTCGTGCAGTATTTTTTTGAGGTGATGAAAAATTTCGGTTCCTTTTTTCAATGCCTGTGCAAAAGAATCTGCTTTAACCGGCATAATCATAAATTCCTGAAATGCTATGGGAGCATCTGAGTGTGAACCACCGTTAACGATATTCATCATAGGAACAGGAAGTGTTTTGGCATTAGTTCCGCCTATATATCTGAACAGAGGCATACCAAGCTCGCTTGCTGCACAGTGTGCTACAGCAAGAGAGACACCCAAAATTGCATTGGCTCCCAACTTTGATTTATTGTCTGTTCCGTCAAGTTCAATCATGGTTTTGTCGATCAAAACCTGATCGAGTACATCAAATCCAAGCAAAGCGCCTGCTATAATTTCGTTGACATTGTCAACTGCTTTCTGAACGCCTTTTCCAAGAAAATCACTGCCGCCATCCCGAAGTTCAACAGCCTCGTGCTCTCCTGTTGAAGCTCCTGAAGGTACTGCCGCACGACCCATAAAACCCATATCGGTTACTACATCAACTTCTACTGTAGGGTTACCTCTTGAATCCAGTATTTGTCTGGCGTGGATTTGTGTAATTACACTCATTTGATTGATTTTAAAAATTAAGCTTCAAATATAGTGATATTGTGGTTTTTTTTGAAATGAATTCGACTGAAATAAAGCAGGTTTTTACTGTTTTGAGCACATTGATTTGCACAGTCTTTCACAAAGCCTTTGTTTAAAACAAAAAAATATTAATTTTACGACTCAGATTAATTCAATGAAAAAAATCAATCAACCTGAAACAAAAAAGAAATTTCCGTTTCTTGAGAAATTAGAAGAGAAAATCGAAAATGGAAAAAGGCCAAATGCTCCTGAAGATAAAATCAAAAGGTTTTTTCAAAAAGGAACTTCTCAAATTGCAAAAAAAATGGGGGAGGAATCTGTTGAAATGGTGATTGCATCGGAGCAGGGGAGTGACGAGAATTTTTTGGAAGAAGCCGCCGATATGTTTTTTTATTACCTGATGGCAATTCACGCAAGAGGTTTTAGCCTGAGAGATGTTTTGAAAATTTTGAAGAAAAGATTTAATAAGAAAAAGAAATAATTTTCAGATTATTTGGTTTTGATTCTTTTTTCAGCAATTAAATAGATTTTATAAAAACAATAGCCGAGGCTCAATCCGATGAGCATTCCGAAGAAAATATCTCCCGGAAAATGAACACCCAGATAGATTCTGCTGTATGAAATCATTGCAGCCCAGATGATCAAAAACCATAATGACCATTTGATTTTTTTTCTGAGAATTAATCCCAGAAATATTGCAATTCCAAAATGATTTGATGCATGTGCTGAAGTAAATCCAAATCTGCCTCTCCGTTCACAGCCTACTCCTCTCATGATTCCTTCAAAACCTTCTGTAAAACAAGGGCGGGGTCTTTGGCTGAAATTTTTAATGAAGTTGGTCAGTTGGTCGGTTGCTAAAACCATTAATAATGTAAGCACCAAAATCAATGCAGTTTTTTTGAAACCGAAAAATCTGTATAGCAAAAAAAGCAGGAATAAATAAAAAGGTATCCAATAAGTTCTTTCTGAAAGAAAAGTCCAAAATCCATCCCAGGTTTCCGAACCGAGGTTGTTCAAAAATAAAAACAGCTCTTTGTCCAGTGCAATGAGTTCCTCCACTTATTCTCTTTTTATTGGTCCGATTGCATTATCTATTGACTCTTTAAAATCCTTGACCGGCTTGTTGGCTGAATCAGCTACATCTTCTGCTGCTTCTTCGACGGTTTGCTGAATGTCTTTGATGCCGTCCTGAATATCCTTAACAGGATTGATGTCATCTACCGGATTCATGATTTCTCTTTTGATGTCTTCGGTTGCTTTTTTCATTGCTCTGACACCTTCACCCAGTCCTCTTGCTATTTCTGGAATTTTCTTTGGACCAAAGATAACCACTGCAATAATCAAGATAACGGTTATTTCCTGGAAACTGATAAAAGCAGGTATTAAAACTGAGAGATTCATTCGACAAAGATAATTACTTATGCTACAAATTCATCAATTCGTTTAGTTAAAATAATTGTAAGGAATTAAACTAATGATATTCAGTTGTTTATTGTAAATGATAAAAAAAACTCCGAATTTGATTTCGGAGTTTCTTATGGGTATATTATTATAATCAGTTGTCTTGACCGATAACTTCTTTAATCTTATTTTTAGTCAAATCATACATGATCTGTGATGCAATAAAGATAGATGAATAACTACCAACTACTACACCAATCAACATTGCAAACATGAATCCTTTGATGGTTTCACCACCGAAGATAAATATAATCAATACAACCAGGAACATACTGATAGAAGTATTCAGGGTTCTGGTCAGTGTACTGTTGGTTGCTTTGTTAATCAATTCTGAGAATTCCATTCTCGGATACAAACCGAGGTATTCACGGATACGGTCAAAGATAATCACGCTGTCGTTAATCGAATAACCAATCACTGTCAGAATTGCCGCAATAAACGCCTGGTCAATTTCGAGGTTAAACGGAAGGATACCGTGCAACAAAGCAAATAAACCAAGAATGACAATGACATCATGGATAGTTGCAACAACAAGTCCGATTCCGAACTGCCATTTGAAACGAATCAAAATATAGAGTGCAACACCCATCAAAGCAAAAATTACTGCAAGAATAGATGCCCGGGTAGTACTGCTCGCAATCGTTGGACCAACTTTAACAACCGACATCAAACCAATTTCTGTTTTGTCGCTTTCAAAATCTTCAAAAGACATATTTGGCAGGAATTGTTTTACTCCTTCATAAATTTTTTGTTTTACTTCTTCGTCAACAGCTGTGGATTCCTGATTTGCTTTTAGTTTTGTAGTAACTTTAACCTGATTTGAAGGTCCGAAAATCTTAACAGTCGGCGCAGAAGATCTTCCGTCATCGTCAATCAGTGTTTTTTCAAGACTCGATCTTACATCGTTAGCACTAACCGGAGTTTCAAATCTCACAGTATAAGTTCTACCACCCTGGAAATCTACACCGAGGTCAAATCCTCTGACAAATGGCATAGCGATACAGAACAAACAAACAATAGCAGAAATTGTATAGAACATTTTTCTCTTTGACATAAAGTCAATATTGAATCCCTGGAACCAGTTTTTGGTGATGTTGGTATAAAAGGACATTTCTTTTTTGCTGTCAAGTCTTCTGTCAGTAAAGTATTTGGTCAGGAAGATTGCGGTAAACATTGAAACGGTCAAACCAATCAAAAGCGTAATTGCAAATCCCTGAACCGGTCCTTTACCAATGGTCAAAAGAATAGCAGCGGTAAGCATGGTAGTGACATTCGAGTCAACAATTGCTGAAACTGCACCTTTCCAAGTATATGCAATCGAAACAGCTTCTTTCAACGATTTATTTCGATGAAGCATTTCGTCTTTTACCCTTTCGTTGATCAGAATGTTGGCGTCAATAGCCATACCGAGTGTCAGAATAATACCCGCTATACCAGGCAGTGACAGTGTTGCACCAAACAGACCAACCATTAATCCAAGTAGCAGTAAAATGTTTACGACCAAAGCAATGTCGGCATAAATCCCTGCACGGCTGTAGTAGAAAATCATCCATACGAGAATCAGCAGGAATACAGCGATAAATGAAATCAGTGAACTGTTGATTGCTTCCTGTCCCAAAGATGGACCAACCTCTTCTAACTGAACGATTTTTGATGAAGCCGGCAAACTACCTGCCTGTAGAATATTGGCAAGGTCTTGCGCTTCGGTCAGCGTAAAGTTTCCTGAAATCTGTGAACTTCCTCCACCAATTTTCTCGTTGATATTTGGTGCTGAGTAAACAAGGTCATCCAATACAATTGCGATTGAATTACCCACATTTTCTTCAGTGATTTTTGCCCATCTTCTTGCACCTTCGGCATTCATTCTCATGGTAACCACAGGTTCGTTTGAGATGGTATTCATATTTCTTTCACCGGCAGCCTGTTCAACTACATCACCGGGGAGTAGTGGCTGATTGTCTCTGTCTCCGCTCAGTGCATAAAGTGAAATAAACTTACCGTTTGTATTTGCATCTTTGGTTTGTATCGGTTTATTTGACCAGAAATATTTGTAATTTCTGATTGAAGTCGGCATATTTTGTTTCAAATCCGGAGAAGCAAGTAACTGATTGATAACTGCTGTATCTTTTGTTGCTACTGCAAATAATGAGTTTCCTTCAATCGGATTGGTGATGATACTTGTTAAATCTTCCAGTTCGGTTTTTACACCGAGTTTCTGAGGATTAACTGAAGTAAAGAATGTAGTTACCTGCGGATTGTTTGCTTCAACTTTCCAAAATTCAAGTCTTGCTGTACTCTGCAACAGGTTCTTAATTCTCTCCTTATTTCTTTCACCCGGCATTTCAACCTGAATACGACCGTCGGCAGCGCCTCCAAGTCTTTGGATAATTGGTTCTACCACACCAAATCTGTTGATACGGGATGAAATTACCTGAAAAGCGGTTTCAACTTTTGAGTCAATATCTTTTTTAACAATATCCTTTACT
>CAYFWH010000014.1:28814-29192 GCA_964346785.1 uncultured Weeksellaceae bacterium
CATTCTGACGGTTTCCGAAGATATCGGGCGAATAATATCTCAAATCCTGAGAATTTTCTTTTCTTAATTTTTCGAATTCTTCAAAGAAAATATCAACATAAGCTTTGTCACCCTGAGATCTCTGAACGATACCAGCTGCGTCAAGTGCCTGGTTGAAGGTTTCATTTTTGGTGCTATCTGCCAGACTTTCGAGCAGATCACGAACCTGTACCTGAAGAATCACACTGATTCCTCCTTTCAGGTCCATACCTAATCTTATTTCTTTGTTTTTTGCGTCTCTGTAATTGTAATTGATGATTCCGAGTTTAAGCGTATCATTCGCTAAACTGTCGAGTACAATTTGTTCTTCCGCATCATTTCTGGAATGTTCGTAAGCCT
>CAYFWH010000015.1:0-11996 GCA_964346785.1 uncultured Weeksellaceae bacterium
TGGGCGGACATGAGCACACTAACATGGAAGTCAAAGTTGGAGAATATGTAATCATAAAAGCAGATGCCAATGTGGTGAGCCTCTATGTTCATACTCTGACTTATCAACCCGAAACAAAAAAGCTTGATATTGATTCAGAGTTGGTTATGGTTACCGATAGATTTAAGTCAAAACCTGAAGTTCAGGCAGTTGTAGAAAAATGGAACCAGGTTCTTGACGATAATTTGAAAACAATTGTCGATGATCCCTATGAAGTGATTTATAATGCAGTTGAACCATTGGACGGAACCGATACTGCGAGCAGAAGCGAACAAACCAATCTGGGTGGAATTATCGGAGAATCAATGTCGCTGGCGTACGGACATGAATGCGACGCAGCTTTTTCAAATGGCGGAGGAATCAGAATTGATGACCGCTTGGCAGGAGATATAACCGTCAAGGATATTTTCAGAATTCTACCGTTTGGAGGAAGTGCATTGAAAGTTGAGATGACCGGAAAACTGTTGAGAGAAACTCTTGATTTTGGTCTGAGCACAAGCGGGAAAGGATCTTATCTTCAGTGGTACAACATTGAAAGAAGTCCGAAGGGAGAATGGATTGTTAAAGGGCAACTGCTCGATGACAATAAAAATTACAACATTGTGCTCAATGATTTTCTGATGCTCGGACTGGACATTCCATTTTTGAAAGATGACAATCCCGGAGTGTTGAATATCTATACACCTGAATCAGATGAAGTTGCAGCTGATTTAAGAAAAGCTATCATTCATTACTTCAAAACATCGAAATAATTATTAACCAAACTCAGGTTAATAAAGAAATGTGCTTTGCAGATTTATCTACAAAGCACATTTTTGTTATAATCTAAATTCAGTTAAGAATCTAATTTAAAAAGTCATTTCAGGAATATCTCCTTCGATAATTAAATTAGCCTCAGTTGCAGCTTTTATTTCATCAATGGTAACGCCCGGAGCTCTTTCTAACAACCTGAATTTTCCGTTTTCCAGATTCATTACACATAAATTGGTCACCACTTTGGTTACACATTTTACACCGGTAAGTGGCAACGAACATTTTTTCAGGATTTTAGATTCACCATGTTTGTTAGTGTGCATCATGGCAACAATAATATTTTCTGCAGAAGAAACCAAATCCATTGCTCCGCCCATTCCTTTCACCAATTTCCCGGGGATCTTCCAGCTTGCAATATCTCCGTTCTGATCAACTTCCATTGCGCCCAAAACTGTCAGGTCCACATGTTGCCCGCGTATCATTCCGAAACTCATCGCTGAATCAAAAAATACTGCACCCGGCAGAGTGGTAATGGTTTGTTTTCCGGCATTAATCAAATCCGGATCTTCTTCACCTTCATACGGAAAGGGCCCCATGCCCAGAATTCCGTTTTCACTCTGAAACTCAACTTCCAATCCTTCGGGTACATAATTTGCAATCAGCGTTGGAATTCCGATGCCGAGGTTTACATAATATCCGTTTTGCAATTCTTTTGCAATTCTTTGTGCTATTTGTTCTTTTGTCAACATCGTCTTAATTTTTTGATCTAACTGTTCTTTGCTCAATTCTCTTTTCGTACTTCTCACCTTTGAAAATTCGTTGCACGAAAATTCCCGGTATATGAATTTGATTTGGGTCAAGTTCACCTGCAGGTACGAGTTCTTCTACTTCTGCCACCGTAATTTTTCCGGCTCCGGCCATATTCGCATTGAAATTTCTGGCTGTACCTTTGAAAATTAAATTGCCGGCAGTATCACCTTTCCAAGCTTTTACAAATGAAAAATCGGCTTTAAATGCCATTTCGAGAATGTAATTCTTCCCATTAAATTCACGACTTTCTTTGCCTTCTGCAACCTCTGTTCCGTATCCTGCTGCAATCCATACCGCAGGAAACCCGTGTTGTGCTGCTCTGCATTTTTCGGCAAGTGTACCCTGTGGAGTCAAAATAACTTCCATTTCTCCACTCAGCATCTGTCTTTCGAATTCAGCATTTTCACCAACATAAGAAGCGATCATGGTTTTGATCTGTTTTTGTTTGAGCAAAAGCCCGAGGCCAAAATCATCAACTCCCGCATTGTTAGATATACAGGTCAATCCCTGTACATTTTTTCTGACCATTTCATTGATGATGTTTTCGGGTATTCCACAGAGTCCGAAACCACCTACCATACAGGTCATTCCATCTTTCAGATCCGCAAGCGCAGTCTGTACATTATCTACTGTTTTGGTAATCATTTAATTTTAATTTGATAGCCGATAAAATTACAAAATAATTTTTCGAAAGCCGTATATTTGAAGAAATATCTAGGCAATCAAAAAAATAGAAGTCCTAAACTTTTAAAATAAATTCATCAAAGAAAGAATAATAAAATGAGTCTTTTTCCAAAACAATTAGAGAGTTATCTCGAAAATCAATATACTGCTGAAAATGAATTACTCAAAAATCTTGAACGCGAAACTCATCTGAAAACTACTCAGCCACAAATGCTGTCAGGCGGTTATCAGGGCAGGTTACTGAGTTTGATTTCAAAAATCATTCAACCAAAAAAAATACTTGAAATTGGTATGTTTACAGGTTATTCGACGCTTTGTCTGGCTGAAGGACTCAAAAAAAACGGAAGGATTATAACCATCGACAGAAATGAGGAATTGTTGTATCTGGTCAATAAATATTTTGAAAATTCAGAATTTTCAGATCAAATAGAAATTAAAATCGGAAACGCACTTGAGGTGATGGAAGAGCTTGATCTGTCTGATTTTGATTTGTTTTTTATTGATGCTGATAAGAGTAATTACATCAATTATTATCAGAAAATAATTCAAAATGCAAAATCGGGTGCTGTAATTCTGGCTGATAATGTTTTGTGGTACGGGAAAGTGCTTGAAGAGTCAAAAAATAATGACAGAGATACGGCTGTTTTGAAAGAATTCAATGAACTGCTCTCAAAAGATAAACGGGTAGAAATGTTGATATTACCGGTTAGAGACGGTATCAGTATGATCAGAAAAACTTAAAGTTCACCAATATTTTTATATAAAAAACTGAGAATCATCTGTATTCAATGATTTGAGATGTGATTTTTTTATGTACTTTTGAAGCGTACAAAGAATTAATTGATAAATTAATGGGATACGCAATATGCCAGCTTGGGGTTACGCCTGTAAGAGCTGAGAATTCAGATAAGTCTGAGATGGTTACTCAGTTATTGTTTGGCGAAAAGGCTGAGGTTTTGGAAACAAAAGATAACTGGATAAAAATCAGAGCTGAATTTGATTCATATGAAGGCTGGGCTGACCGAAAACAATTCATATTACTAACTGAAGAAATGTACAATCAGATTGAAGACGGACCTTATACTTCCGATATTTTCAATATGGCACTGTGCGAGGGACAGCCCATGATTTTGCCCTTAGGTGCTTCACTCCCGGGTTTTAAGGATTATAAAATCAATCTTGGAAATAAGAAATTCACTTATGAGGGTGAAATTGAGAATGGTGATATGACAAAGTCAGAAATGACACAACTGGCACATCTTTATTTGAATACACCATATTTGTGGGGAGGGAAATCAAACTTCGGAATTGATTGTTCCGGTTTTACCCAGCAGGTTTATAAGTATGCGGGTCAGAGAATTCCAAGAGATGCATATCAGCAGGCAGAACTTGGCGAGGCTTTAAGTTTTGTTGAAGAAGCAGAGCCTGGGGATTTGGCATTTTTTGACAATGCTGAGAGTAAGATAATTCATGTCGGAATCATACTTGAAGGAAACAGAATTATCCATTCTCATGGTAAAGTAAGAATAGACCCTTTGGATACGACCGGAATCTTCAATGTTGATTCTCAGTCTTACTCACACAAACTCAGAGTGATAAAGCAGATTATATAACTAAAAATCAATAAAATAAATTTTTATATAATTATTTTATAAAAAGCGGTTTCACATTTTTCAAACTCGCTTTAAAATTGCTATTTTTGCATACATTTCAGACAACAGGAAAAGCAATTGATTTAGATGAAGTTATTTAATTTTTTCACACAGGATGTAGCGATAGATTTGGGAACGGCCAACACGCTGATAATTCACAACAACAAAATAGTAGTTGACAACCCTTCTATTGAAGCAATTAACAGACGAACCAATAAGGTTATTGCTGTGGGTGAAAACGCCAAGCACATGAAGGGTAAAACCCACGACGATATCAAAACCATCAGACCTTTGAAAGACGGTGTTATAGCCGACTTTGAGGCTTCTGAATATATGATCAGAGAATTTATTAAACAAATTCCGGGTATCAGCGGAAAACTATTTTCACCTTCACTCAGAATCGTGATTTGTATCCCTTCGGGTATTACCGAAGTTGAAAAAAGAGCTGTTAAAGATTCTGCAGCACATGTTAATGCAAAGGATGTCAGATTAATTTATGAACCAATGGCTGCTGCTATTGGTGTTGGAATAGATGTTCAGTTGCCAAAAGGAAATATGATTATCGACATAGGTGGTGGTACTTCTGAAATTGCGGTTTTGGCATTGGGCGGAATTGTTTGTGACAAATCTGTGAAAATTGGAGGAGATGTTTTTTCAAGTGACATTGCTTATTATCTGAGAAGTCATCACAACCTGTATATTGGTGAAAGAACTGCCGAAAAAGTGAAAATTGAAGTTGGTGCTGCAATTGAAGAATTGGAACATGAACCCGAGGATATGGCTGTTCAGGAAAACCGAAAGGAATTACAATCAATTACAAGGAAATTGCAAGAGCTTTGGATAAATCTATTTTGAGAATAGAAGATGCTGTGATGGAGACATTGTCCCAAACTCCGCCTGAACTTGCTGCCGATATTTACAACACCGGTATTTATTTGGCCGGTGGAGGTTCGATGCTGAGAGGTTTGGATCAAAGGTTGTCCAAAAAAACAGGACTACCTGTTTTCATAGCAGACGATCCGTTGAGAGCAGTTGTAAGAGGAACCGGTATTGCTTTGAAGAATTTTGACAAATTTACATTCTTACTAAAATAATTTCGGTATGCAATTCATCCTCAAACCCATTATCAGGAATGGATTGTTTTTATTTTATCTGTTATTATCGCTGACAGCTTTTTTGTTGATTTTCAGACAAAAGGTTTATCATAAATCAGTAATGGATAAAACCAGTACTCAATTAAATGGCTATTTGGACACGAAAATTTCAGATGTTACCCAATTTGTTAATTTGAAGAATAACAACAGAGAGCTCCAGAGAACAAATGCAGAGCTGATGAAACAAATTGAGAAATTGAAGTCAGAAAGATCTCAGTCAGACACTGCGAGAGGGCCGGTCAGTAATCTGGAGTTTCGACAGGTTTACAGTTTTGTGCCTGTTGAAATTGTGAATAATTCGGTGATGAAAGACCATAATTTAATCACGATTAACAAAGGGAGCAGACAGGGAATTAAAAAAGGAATGGGTGTAATTTCAGGCAATGGTGTAATTGGCTATGTACTCAAAACTTCTGACAATTATGCCAGAGTTATGTCAACGCTTAATAAAGATACCAGAATTACTGCGCAGATAAAAGGGAACCAATATTTTGGAACACTGATTTGGGATGGTAAAGATCCAAGATATATTCAGCTGCATGAAATACCAAAATATGTGGAAGTCAGCAAAGGAGATACGATTGAGACAGATGGAAAATCGGGTGTAATCCCCGGCGGTCTGCTGGTAGGCACAGTTGAAAGTTCAAAAATAAATGACATCAGTGGTGAACTCGATATTCAGGTGAAACTAAAAGAAGATTTTGCCAGATTGAGATATGGACAGGTTGTCATAAATCTTCAACAAAAAGAAATTGATGAAGTAGAAAAAAAAGACAGTATTAATGCTAAACTTTAGGTTGTTATTCAATATTATTCTGATTGGCTTTCTGGTTTTTATCCAGGTATTTTTATTTGACCGGATAAGTTTTAACCAGATTGCAACGCCTTATATTTATATACTGTTCATACTGCTATACCCAACCAACAGGAATCCGTATATTTTTCTGATTCTCAGTTTTCTTCTTGGATGGGGTGTTGATTTTTTTGAAGACACAGGAGGTATACATGCGTTTGCGTGTATTAGTATTGCCATGGTTAAGAACAAATTAGTGCGTTTATTGTCAGGGACAAAATATTTTGAAATTGAAGAATTTAGTTTTGGCGAGTTTAGTGCAGCTCAATGGGCATTGTATGCACTGATACTGGTTCTGACTCATCATTTCATCTTGTTTTTTATTGAGAGTTTGTCGTTTTCGAATTTTAAAGATATTCTGTTCAGAACGATTTATTGTTCTGCGTTTACGCTTATCTTTGTATATTCTTATCTGATTTTATTTAGTAAGAAAGCTGAACGATGAAAAAGATTTATGTAATCAATGCAATTGTATTGATGATAATGGGGCTGTTTATCTGGCGGCTGTTTTATCTTCAGTTGGCAACAGACCGGTACAAACTCAATGCTATTAATACCTCTGTCAAACAGGAAGTGCTGTTCCCAAACAGAGGTGATATCCTGGACAGAAACGGGAAATTGCTCGTCAGTAATACATACACCTATGAGCTGGATGTTGTGCCTGCAATGATTAAGGAAGATTTTGATACTGCTGCATTTTGCAGTTTGGCAGGAATTGAAATTTCAGAATTCAAAAGCAGGATGAATCAAATTAAAGACGACAAATACTTCAGAGCTTTGTCGGCTTATCCACTGGTCAAAAATGTTTCACGCGAAAATTACGCCCGTATTCAGGAGCAATTATATTTGTATCCTGCAATCTCTATTGTCAAAAGACCTGAACGAAAATATATTGTAAATACAGCCGGAAATATTCTTGGGTATATCAATGAAGCAAATGAAGCTTATATTAAAACCGATTCAGATTATTATTCACCCGGTGACTTAGTAGGAATTTCGGGGGTCGAAAAATCTTATGAAAAAGAGTTAAGAGGCGTAAAAGGTGTTCGGAATTACATTGCAGACCGTATGATGAAATCGGTTGGACCGTACAAAAATGGCGAATTTGATAAGCCCGCAAAAACCGGTAATACAATCAATCTGACAATTGACTATGACTTACAGGAATATGCCGAAAAACTTCTGACCAATAAAAGAGGAGCTGTTGTTGCCATTGACCCGAGAAATGGTGAAATTCTGGTGCTGGCATCTTCGCCTACAGTTGATCCGCACAGGTTTTTGAATTCTGTTGACAGAACTGCATTGCTCAGAGATACGGTAACCATGGCAAATTTTGACCGTGCCACTCAGGGTACTTATCCACCGGGCTCAATTTTCAAGATGGTAACTGCTCTTGCCGGAATGCAAATGGGCGTAATGACTGATTCTACAACTTATGTCTGCAAACACGGTTTTAGGTATGGCCGGCTTAAAATCGCCTGTCATTGCGGGCAATATTACAGACCAATTGCCGTAAGAACAGCGATTGCCAAATCATGCAATAATTTTTTCTCTGAAGCTTACCGCGACATTGTTTCAAAATATCCGGATGATTACGGAAAGGGAATGGATGAATGGAAAGATATCATGAACAGTATGGGATTGGGAGTTTATCTGAACAATGATTTGGCTGTGGGAAGCTCAGGATTAATTCCTTCTGCTAAATTTTATGACAACCGTTTTGGTGAAGGTAAATGGACTCCTTATCAAATGATTTTCAACGGAATGGGACAAGGTGATATATCACTGACACCACTCCAAATGGCTAACTTCATGTCAATAATTGCTAACAGAGGAAGTTTTTATACGCCACACATTGTTAAGGAAATTGACGGAGTAGCGCAATCTGACACAAGATTTACGGTAAAGAAAAAAACTTTGGTGGATCCGGTGCATTTCGATCCGATAATAGAAGGTATGACCGATGTTTTTATCAACGGTACTGCCAGAGCATTCAGAACCAATGTCTTTACACAGGCGGGAAAGACGGGTACGGCTCAAAATCCCCACGGACAGGATCACTCGGTTTTTGCGTTGATGGCACCTGCTGAAAACCCTGAAATTGTAATTGCAGTTATAGTTGAGAATGGTTACTGGGGTGCAAGATGGGCAGCTCCAATCGCTTCATTGGTTGCAGAAAAGTATCTGACCGATACCATCACAAGAAAATCAATGGAAAACACAATGATTAATGGAAATCTCCAGTTTGAATATGACAAGCAGTGGATTAATTATCTGAAAAGAAAAGGATGGTATGTTGAACCCGAAATAAAAGACAGTGTTAAATAGTCAAAGAAGATCTTCAAAAGGGATAGACTGGCCGTTGATTATTATGTGCCTGCTTCTGATTGTTTTCGGAATAATGAATGTTTACAGTGTTGAGCCGGATAAAGGAATCAGACAACTCGTATTTTTTGGTATCAGTTTCTTTGTCATTATTGCCCTGATTTCATTTACATCAGTAACAAATTTTTTTGAAACATACAGTCCTGTTTTTTATTTAATATCACTGATTCTACTGATTGGAGTGTTGATTTTTGGACGAGAAATAAATGGTGCCAAAGCCTGGTTTAATTTTGGACCTGTCAGTTTTCAGCCGGTCGAACTCGCCAAGATAGCTACCGGACTTTTTCTCGCAAATTTCATCAGTTCACCATCCCTGGAAATCAGATCAAGAAAGACGATAATTGTCGCATTTTCGATACTTGCAATACCTATTGCACTGATTATGCTGCAACCGGACCTTGGTTCTGTGTTGGTTTTCAGTGGTTTTATTATTGCATTGTACAGAGAAGGTTTTTCGGCCTGGTTTGTATCTATACCTGTTTTAGGAGCAGCATTGTTTTTGTTTTCAATTAATTACCCTGCCTATTATATGCTTGTAGGAGCAGGGCTAACAGTGGTTTTCGTTGCGTTGCTGATTATTGCTTTTACCTATAAACGGGAATTGTTGAAGTCTGCAATGGGAATTCAGTTGGGAATGATTGCCTTTTTTGTGGTACTGATGTCTCTGATGACAATTTTTCCTCATTGGGGAGCAGTCGAAGATGAGAATTCAAAACAATTTGTTTTCCATGAATTACTGACATTCAATGTGTATTTGTATTCAGTTTTGGGAATAGTTATGGCATTGTTGTCAGCCATATCAGTTTCTTATTTTTTAATGAAAGATAATTCAAATTCACCGTATAAGATTTTTAGCCCTGATTTTGGCACCGGAAAGAGTTATGAAACAGCTGTAATTACTTTTGTTATTTTTTCGATTGTTACGGCAATTTCACTTTCATCAACCGAAATATATACAAAACTTCCGCAGCATCAGCAGGAAAGAGTAATGGTTCTTTTTGAAGGTGAAAAAAAATACAGAGATACTTCCGGATATAACTTATTGTATTCAAAAACTGCAATCGGTTCAGGTGACCTGATGGGTAAAGGCTATCAACAGGGTACTGTTAAAATCGGGAAATTCGTTCCTGAACAGTCAACTGATTATATTTTTTGTACCATAGGTGAAGAATGGGGTTTTGTTGGCAGTTCATTGTTTGTCATTTTATATGGGCTGTTTATCATGAGAATTTATTATTTGGCAGAACAACAGCGAAACCGATTTTCAAGATTTTTTGGTTATTCGGTAGCATCTATTTTCATGTTGCATTTCTCAATGAATATTGCAATGGTTATGGGCCTTTTTCCGACTGTTGGTATTCCGCTGCCTTTTTATAGTTACGGGGGTAGCTCTTTGCTTGCTTTCATTACATCAATTACAATTTTCCTGATTTTAAATTACAAGGATAAACAGAGTTTAATTTAATTCAGAATATCTGACAATTGTTAATCATTAAATTAAAAAGACAAAAATTAAAAAATTGATTAAATTGTGCAGATGAAGTGCAGTCTGATTTTTCTTAATTTATTGATGATTGTTTTTTGTATTTCAACTTTTGGTCAAAAGAAAAATTCTGAGATTAAAGGAGGGAAATTCAGTGTGAATTTCACCGAAGCATCGGGATTTGTCATAATTCCCGTTTCGATTAATGGCTCTCAGCCATTAAATTTTTTGCTCGACACCGGTTCACCCTATACAATTATTACCAATCTTGATGCTTTCAAATACCTTGAATTAAAAAAGGGAGAATCGATAAGTATCTGGGGCTTGGGCAGAGACAAGAGGTCGCTTGATGCATATCTGTCAAAAAACAATTCGGTGATTTTCGGTAAAAAAGAAATTAAAGATTCAGAGCTGATTTTATTGTTCGAAAATGATGATTTGGGCGGGAGATTTGGCGTCCCGGTTTTTGGAATTGTTGGTTATGACATATTAAAGGACTTTGTGGTGAAAATTGATTATAGGAAAGGCAGGATTACATTTTATGAGCACTGGTTTTTTGATAAAAGATTTAACAAATCAAAATACTCAAAAGTCAATCTTGAAATAGAAGGCAAGAAACCATTTATGAAATTAAATTCTAAAATAAACGGCAAGGACTATGAGCTGAGATTGCTGATAGATTCTGCCGGAACTGATGCTTTATGGCTTTTTGAAGATGATGAAAAAGGAATCGTACCGGCGGAACTTTATATTGATGATTATCTCGGATTTGGTTTAGGCGGAGATATTTATGGGAAAAGGTCGAGAATAGAACGATTGGATGTTGGCGGTTACAGTGTTGATTTTCCAACTGTTTCATATCCAGACAGTTTGTCGGTGGCGCAAGTTTCCAGAGTGATGAGAAACGGTTCTGTAGGTGCCGAATTACTCAAAAGGTTTACAACAATTTATGATTATAAAAATCAAAAATTATATTTGAAAAAGAACAAATTTTTTAAACATAAATTTTATTACAATATGGCAGGACTGGAACTTTATCAACCCTATCCTGATTTGCCGTATCTTGAAGTTTCTTATGTCAGAGATAATTCACCTGCGGCTCTTGCCGGATTGAAAACCGGTGATGCAGTAAGGATTTTTAATAATAAAGAAATAGGGTTGTTCAATTATAATAAATTTAAATCCGGAGCTGGGAATACAGATGGAAATTTGATTTCACTGGTTGAAATCAATGAAATTTTCAGGAAAGAACCCGGCATAAAAATCGTTATTCAATACACAAGAGGTGACAGTTCTTTCAAAAGAACAGCCGAGTTTATACTGACTCCTTCTTTTTAAAAACCTGAAATAATTCATTTTACATTTGTACAGATTTTCTAACTTGCAACACAATGGACGAAAAGCAATTAAAATACGATAAAGCATATTTGAAAATGGCTCGCGAATGGGCTCAACTTTCACATTGCAACCGAAAAAAAGTGGGTGCACTGATTGTCAAAGACCGAATGATTATATCTGACGGTTACAACGGTACACCGACCGGTTTCGAAAATCCCTGTGAAGATGAAGAAAATCTAACCAAATGGTATGTCCTTCATGCAGAAGCGAATGCGATACTCAAAGTAGCTTCTTCAACTCAAAGTTGCAGAGACGCAACTTTATATATCACACTTTCTCCATGCCGTGAATGTTGTAAATTAATTCATCAGGCAGGTATAACCAGACTGGTGTATATAGACGATTACAAAGACGGCACAGGTCTTGAGTTATTGAAAAAAGCAAATGTGGAAATCGTCCATATTCGACAAGAAGAATTGTAAACGACCATGCGGCTTTTTTTCAAAATCATAAATATACTTTTAATTACACTCATACTGCTTTTGGTAGGCTTTATGCTGGGCCGGAAATATGATATTGCATTGGATGAGGATGATAATCTGGTTGGTTTGAAATACAGTGCCAATGAACAGAAAATCAGAAGATTGGTTTCTCTGATAGACAATCAGTATATGGAAGATGTAAATACCGACAGTCTGGTTGACAATGTAATCAATCAGGTTATCGGACAGCTCGATCCGCACAGCTCTTATCTCAATAAATCGGCATTAGAAAAATCAGAACGGGAAATGAGCGGAAGTTTCAGAGGCTATGGAATAAAAATCAGAAAAATTAATGATACACTT
>CAYFWH010000015.1:12006-25585 GCA_964346785.1 uncultured Weeksellaceae bacterium
GCCCAAAGGAAAAACCGTGATAAACTTGTGTTGGGTGATCAGATTCTGAAAGTTGACAGTATTGAAATACAAGGAATGAGTACCGAGAATCTGACTGATTTACTGAGTAGTAATTCAAATCCATTTGCTCATTTTACACTGAAAAGAGACGGTAAACTAATTGAAACAGAAGTTGAAAAAGGAAGTTTGCCTGTACCGAGTGTCAATGCTTATTTTAAAATTAACCGGGATTTAGGCTACATTAAATTAATCAGATTTTCTGAAACTTCAGCAACCGAAGTGCACAACGCATTGCTTGATTTGAAAAATCAGGGAATGAAAACCCTGGTTTTTGATTTGAGAGGTAATCCGGGTGGAATTATGAAAACAGCCGAATTGATTGCAGATGAATTATAAAAAAAAGGAGAACTCATCGTTTATACCCAGGACAGGGATGAAAAGCGAAAATATATCTATGCAACTTCAAAAGGAGTTTGGGAAGATCAAAAAATTTATGTTTTGATTGACGAAGGTTCGGCTTCTGCAAGTGAAATTGTTGCTGGCGCACTTCAGGAATACGGAAGAGCAACACTGGTTGGCCGCCGTTCATTTGGCAAGGGATTGGTACAGCGAGAAATTAATCTTGGCGACGGAACCCGGGTGAGGCTTACTGTAGCTCATTATTATACACCTTCAGGCAGATCAATTCAGAGACCTTACGATCAGGGCAAGAAAGTCTATTCAGATGAATTGTACAGGCGAATTCATAATGGCGAACTATTTAATAAAGACAGCATCAAAGTCAATGAAGATTTATCTTATGTTACACCATCCGGGAAGATAGTTTACGGTGGCGGCGGAATTGTTCCGGATGAATTTTTGCCATTGGATACGGCTGATGTAAAAAGCTGGATTTATCAGAATTTTTATTCTGAAAATAACATGAATTTCTTTTTCAAAAAAATTATAGAAAATCGTTATAATCCCGGTTGGTGGAATGAGGATTTGTTTCTGAATCATTATGACATAACTGAAATTTATGATGAATTTTTGGGCATCTTGGGCGTTCGGGCAGAAGGAGTCAGAGAAGAAGATTCAGAAATAATTCAAAATTATCTGAGAGCAGGACTGGCTGAACAGCTTTTTGGAGTTCGGGCAATGTACAGAGCATGGTGGCCGGAAGATAAAATGATAAAAAGAGTTATGGAACTTGAAAATTCGGATTGATGAAATGGGATGAAGCTATCAGTGAATTTAAATCTTACCTGAAACTTGAGAAAAGTTTATCAGACCACACTGTAGCAGCCTACATCAGGGATGTGAATAAGCTTAGAATGTTTAATCCGACTTTGCCACTCGAAATAACCAGAGCACAGGTGGAAGAGTTTGTTTATGATTTTTCAAAAAAGAACTATGCTGAACGATCCCAAGCCCGTTTGATTTCATCGCTCAAGAGTTTTTTCAATTATTTGAGATGGGAAGAGTGGCGAGAAGACAGCCCGGCAGAGTTGCTTGAAACTCCGAGACTGAGTGTCAGGTTGCCCGATGTGCTTTCAGAAAATGAGATTAATAAAATTATTGGAAGCATAGATTTGAGCCTGCCTGAAGGTGAGCGAAATCGAGCGATTTTAGAAACGCTGTATGGATGCGGATTGAGAGTTTCTGAACTGATTGAAATAAAACTTTCTGATTTATTTTTCAAAGAGAATTTCATCAAAGTAACCGGAAAAGGCAACAAACAAAGATTGGTTCCAATATCTGATTATACCATTAAAATCATCAATTTCTATAAAGATGAAGTCAGAATTCATCAGAAAATTCAAAAAGGATTTGAAGATTATTTATTTCTGAACAGAAGAGGCAGAAGCCTTAGCCGAGTAATGATTTTCACAATAATTAAACAATTGACTGAGACAGCCGACATTAGAAAAAACATTAGTCCGCATACATTCAGACATTCATTTGCAACTCATTTGTTGAGAAACGGAGCAGACCTCAGATCAATTCAATTAATGCTCGGTCACGAAAGTATTACCACAACCGAAATTTATACTCATCTCGATGATAATCAGCTTAGAAAAGCGGTTTTGAGCTTTCATCCGAGAAATAATGCCGAAAAGAACTGAATTAATTTAACATTAATGTTTGGTATAAGAAACAACGGTTTATAAAGAAAAAACAACTGTCTGTGTAATTGATTTACTGAAAATTTAAATTATTTAATAAATTAGCTGAACACATTAAATTATTAATTAACAGAGTTGATGATATGAGAAAATTATTTTTAATACTTGTAATAATCTTTTTCAGTTGCGACAGCAGTGACGACGGAATAACTAATCCGGTTGACCATAATCCACCCGATGAACCACAAAGTGAAATTTCTGTAAACGGCAGAATCTTGCTGGTCAACAGAATAGAAATGAATGGTGGCCCGCATCAACTTTTGATAAACGGAAGTACGCTTTATGCCGCTTTGAATCACGAACTCTATGTGTTTTCAATTTCGAGTGCAGAAAATCCTCTGCTTCAGAAGGTGTACAGCCACGAAACCAATAAGAGATTCGGAAAAATGTTTTTTAAAAATAATAAACTGTATGCTGCGAATAAGGATGAAAATTTAATTTATGTTTTTGATTCTGCATTGAATTTACAATCAAAATATACAATAAACAGTTCTTCATTTTCTCCCAATTCAATTTATATTGATCAGGACGGAATTTTCTGGCTCGGTGGCAGCAATGGTTCAAACGGTATGTTGCTGAAGTGCAGTCTGTCCGGCGATGCGTTGACCGTACAACAAAACTGGACAGCTTCCTATAATGAAAGCAACATTGAGAGTTTGTCAGAAAAAGACAACTATATTCTTGTAAGTAATGCCAAAGGTAATTTCCTGACTTTTTCAAAAAATGATATCAGCAGTCCGTCGAGTGATGTGACTTTTGTAAATGAACCCGGACATGAAAAATGGGGAAAGAGTTTTGTGTTGCTAAACAATCAGGTTTTTTGGGCAAACTGGGGTGCAGGTCTTGCAAATCTTGATTTGACAAATCCTGCTTCTCCAACAGTTTCAACTGTTATAACACATTCTAAATTTAAAACGCAATTCCCGGATTCTGAGGGGACTATGGTTTATGATGTTGCCTATAATTCGACAAAAAATCTGATTTGTGTTGCCAATGGCTGGAGTGGTGTTTTTCTGGTTGGACCCGATAATCCTGATGTAATTTTGGATTATATAGACCCGAAAGATGTACAGAATGCTTCTGTTGCAACGAGCGGAAAATATATTTTTACAGGAAATATATCAGGCGGAATAAGTGGAAATCTGAAAGGAATAATGATCTATATGGTGAACTGATTTTCAAAAAACTCAATACCATCCTCGTCTTAAATGATTGATGATGCTATTAAAGTTTAAATTAATCGTAAATCTTATTCTCTGACCATATTTATCCATTCCCGGTTCAAATCCAAGAGTTGACTGAACAGGCAAATACAATTCCAGAAAATCAGGTATTAATTTGATTTTCAAACCGCTGTCATACAAAAAATGACTGCCTCCACCATTGTTGTTGTAAACAGCTGCATCTGCATACAAATAAAGCATTTTCCAGACCGGAAATTCCACATTGAGTGCGCTCACCCAGTTGTTTACTGTTTTGTCAAAATAAGATTTGAAGCCGGCTTCAGAAAGTATGAATTGCTGACTGAGCACTCCTGTTTTTTCTGAACGACCGAGCAAACTCAGATTAAAAGCATAATCAGAAACATGGCTCAGTCCGAAATTAAAATAATCTGAATCAGATTTGTTATTCAGAAAAATACCGCTGAAAATTCTTACACCGAGTTGCTTGCCAGATGAAAATCGCCATCGGTAATATGCTTCTGCAAATATCTTATTGAAAGAATCAGAAGATTGAAGTGTTGCAGAAGTTGAAAAATCATGAATATAATCCGGTTTTGAATAATAGAAAGTGAAATTCCACAAACCATATTTATCCTGATTCGTTTTTGGAACGCCGTTGGGTAATTTTTTGTTCAAATGATCAAAACTTACTATGAACCCGCTGTTAAGGTTACTTCTGTAATCTTTCTTAATTTCAATCTTACTAAAAGCCGACCATTTCAAATAACTCAAATTGTCATCATAATGTTCATATTGAGTATTGAATCCAACCACCAGAGATCTGATAAAACTTTGAGTCGGAAAAAAAGTATTTTGAATTCCGGCACTACCGGTTAGTTTTTTTTGACCGGTTGACCACTTCGGACTTACCGACCACCTGAACGGTTTTTTGATAATCGACTGATTTTGAAAACGACCGCCAATCAGGAATTTATCATAATTATTCCACCTGATTTGGGGATTAAAAAAAATCTGAGCGTATTTTGGATTCTCAATGTCGGGATAAAGTTTGAATTGTGGTTTTTTCATGTTTCTGAATAAACCTCTGTTTCGCATATAATTATCCCGTTCTACAACTTCCGGAAAAATAAAATCAGGATTTAATGCGAGATTGTCATAATCTCTGTCCGGAAAAATCACTGTGAATTTATTGGCTGAATTTTGATACCATTGAGTTTCGATAACAACGCCGTCTTTGATGCCAACCAGCTGGAAAGGTCCCTGAAATCCTGTCTTATTTTTAATTTTAACCTTTAGATTTTCACCATCTTTTGTTGCACTCAATAATTTGAAGTTAATTCGGTCGTTTTTATCAATGAAATCATCAAAAAACCAGGACAAATCCTGATTTGATTTTTCTATCAGATAATTCCTGAAATCGAGCTGACTGATTTGATTGCCGCAATTGTCTGAACTAAATTCACTGACGATTTTTTGAAAGTTATTGCCACCAAGAAATTTGTCGATATAATAAAAAGTAACACCGGTTTTGAAACCGCTGACAACCATTTGATTCAACTGGCTGAATTCGTCAAAATCGGTATTGATCGGCTGGTCATAACCCTGAATGGCGACATACAAAAACAATATCTTGTACCGTTCGTTCATTTTAAGTTTTGCGGCGTTGAAAAAATTCAAAGGACGCATGCCCAGCAGTTTGAAGTTGTCGGTGAGCTGACCGGTTAATTTCAAATCAGAAAAATACACATCTGTATATTTCATCATCAAATAGTACATCAAACCGTTTTTGAGCCAGTGATCTTTCGTTTTGAAAATAAAAAAAAGCCTGTCTGTATATTCGTATGATAACAGCTGAAAGAGAATCAACGCATTTCTTTCCGCATCTGTAAATGGTTTGAGCTTGAATATTTTTAAATCCATATCATCAACACCAAAGAAATTTTGCTCTTTTTTAGTTTTTGAAGAAATCAGAAGTTTGTCCACAGGCAAATCACCGAGATGCTCTCTCAAAAACCGGATTTGAGAAAGAAGTAATGAGTCGAAAAGCACTTTATCAACTTACTTTATTTCGTATGCAAACTGAACTTCCAGGCCATTTTCCGGGTTTTTGAAAATATGTATTTTGTTTGTATCTCTGGTAAGAAACAATCTGAAAAACTCGATGTCATCACCACTCGATATCCCTTCATTTTTGTCCAAATCAGAATAGATATAATAGTTTTCAGGCAAGTCAATTTTTAGTCTATACGAGGAAGGATGACCAATTGGCTCTTCATAATCTTTGTAATGCTGCAATATCCATTTTCCGTTTGAATTCATAATTGCAGGTTGCAAAAAGAAATATTTCAGTAAATAATCTTCATCAGCTGACTTTCCGTAGCGACTGATTTTGTCTGTTGGAATTTTGATATTGTAGCTGGCGTAAAAAATCACTGTGTCATTTTTTTTCCAGGACTTTCCCAGTTCTAATTTTATAAATTCTCTTTCTTCAAAACTAAAATCAACCGGATTAGAATTTTCATCAGTAAACAGAGGTTCAGAAATCCATCCACGATCTTCTTTTTCTGAAAAATGAAGAACAGATTTCCGGTTTTGTAATTTCACTTTATTTAATTCGGTAAGTCTCCCGGTATAGGCATTGCTCCATGCGTGCAAATAAATGTAGTTGAGTGTCTTAGGTGAATGATTGATTAATCTGAATTTTTGATTGACCTGCAAACTTCCTGTGATAGTGTCGAGTTTCACATCCAGAAAAATACTGTCCTTTTGCTGACCGAAAATAAAACCCGGCGAACAAAAAATGAAAAATAAAAACACCCGGATTAAATTCATAGTATCTTCTGCTGATGTTGTAAAGTTGTTCTAATTTTTTGTAAAATCCAAGTCAGCATAAAAATTAATTCAGTGGCAGATTGTTAGCTGAAATTTCTGAACTCTACTGTGGTTGCACCGCCGTTATATTTCTGAAATGAAGCATCATAAGTGTTGATGTTCTCATATTTTTTCAAAACTTTCATCAATTCTTCTTTCAGTTTTCCTTTGCCATGTCCATGGATGAAAATAAGCTTTTTTATTTTTTTTTTTTTTGCCAGCTCTATTTCGCTTCTGACTTTATTGAGCTGAATTTGAAGCATCTCAAAATTAGTCATATTGGCATATGAATCAACCAACTGACCGATATGCAAATCAATCTCTTTAACTGTTTTATTGTCTTTTGATTTGACTTCTTTTTTAGTGATTTCTTCTTTTTTCACCAAAACCTGTCCGACTTCCAGATTTTTGTCAGCTATTAATTCGGTTGAGCGATATGTTTCTTCAAATCCAAAATCATTGAGAATTGTTATCAGGTTTTTATGAGTTCTGATAACTACTCCGCTTTGGTCATCATCCAGCACTTTTACTTTATCTCCGACTTTGAACATTTGATTTCAAAAATACATAAATTTTCAAAAAATGTTTTTACAGAGAACTTAAGTACCAAATTTGTTTGAAAATAAATTCAAAAATTAAACCTCAGTATCCAGATCGAAATTCTCAAGATATTGTGCAACTCTCTGTACAAACATACCACCAAGAGCACCGTCAACAACTCTGTGGTCATAAGCATGCGACAAATACATTTTGTGTCTGATGCCAATTACATCACCTTGAGGAGTTTCAATTACAGCCGGTTTTTTAACAATTGCACCAACAGCCATTATCGCAACCTGAGGTTGAGGTATAATTGGTGTACCCAGAGTGTTTCCAAAACTACCGATATTGGTGATGGTATAAGTTCCACCCTGAATTTCATGTGGTTTTAGCTTGTTTTCTCTTGCTCTGTTTGCCAAATCATTTACCTGAGCTGCCAATCCTGAAAGACTGAATTGGTCAGCATTTTTAATAACAGGAACAATCAGATTACCGCTTGGCAACGCAGCTGCCATACCAATATTTATATTTTTCTTTTTGATGATTTGATCTCCGTTTACGGAAATGTTAATCATCGGAAAGTCTTTGATTGCTTTTGCGATTGCCTGAATAAAAATTGGCATAAAAGTGATTTTCTCACCATTCTTTTTCAGAAATTCATTTTTGTGTTTGTTTCTCCCAATTACAATATTGGTAACATCAGCTTCAATGAACGAAGTAACATGAGGTGCAATTTTTTTTGCTTCCACCATATTTTGTGCGATAATTTTTCGCATTCTGTCCATTTCAATAATTTCATCACCTTCAGCAGTTGGTGTTGTGGCAACAGTTTTGACAGGAGCTTCGGTTTTTGGAGCAGCAACAGTTGTTGCTTTCCCCGATTTTTTATCTTCTACAAATTTGAGAATATCTTCTTTGGTCACCCGTCCGTCCATTCCGCTGCCATTTACAGAATCCAGTTCTGCAGCTGTTATTCCTTCTGCTTTTGCAATTGATTTTACCAAAGGTGAATAAAATTTATCTGAATCAAAGTCAGCCGTATCTGCAAACTCTTTCAATGGTCTTTCTAATTCCCGGATCGTTTCAGAATCAGTAACCTCGACTCTTGCAGGTGCTGATTCAGTAACTTCTTCAACACTTTCTATTTCACCTTCAACTTCGAGTATGGCAATGGGTTCACCGATTTTTGCTATCTCATCAGGATTGATCAGGATTTGTTTCAGTTTACCCGAAACCGGCGACGGTACCTCCGAATCGACTTTATCTGTTGCAATTTCAACAATAGCTTCATCTTCTTCTATTTGATCACCTACATTTTTCAGCCATCCGATTACGGTTGCTTCCATCACTCCTTCGCCCATTGCAGGCAATATCAGTTTGTAGTCTGCCATAACTTTAGTTTTGTATCCGCAAATCTAATTATTTTAAATGAATTCAGAAAGCCGTAAAGCTGTGCCTTTCTGTTTTAAAATGTTTTAGATATAAATGTTTTCATTAATTTTAACCAATTTTTTGAATCAGTTATAAAACCATCAAAATGAAGCAAATTCAAATCATCAATGGCCCTAATCTCAATTTGATTGGTCGCCGGGAGCCGGAAATTTATGGAAATCAAACTTTTGAAGATTATTTTGAAATACTCAAAAAACAATTTCCAAAAATTTCACTTCATATTTTTCAATCCAATCATGAAGGTGATTTGATAGATAAATTACATGAAATCGGTTTTTCGTATGATGGAATAATTTTGAACGCAGCAGCTTTTACTCATTATTCATATGCTATTGCAGATGCTGTACGCGCAATTGAAACTCCGGTAATTGAAGTGCATATCTCAGATATTTTTAATCGTGAAGATTTCAGAAAAATATCTGTAATTTCAGATGTTTGCGCAGGGATGATTTCCGGAAAAGGACTTGATGGTTATCGTTTGGCAATCGAGGAATTGATAAATATTTAGTCTATTTAATTCGTGAATTTCGTAGGTTAGAATTTGCCCTCCAATTGTTCATTGAGTGAATTGATGTAACCCAGCAATTCCAGTCTGCCGATTTTACTTTCAGAAGAAGTTGTAAATACTTTTGGCATAAATTCCCAGCTTTTCAACATTTCTCTTTGGTAATTAAGTAATGCTTTTTGTAGTGCAGCACTGCTTATTTTGTCGATTTTAGTAAAAACTATAGAAAACGGAATCTGGTTTTCTCCAAGCCAAATCATAAATTCAAGATCGATTTTCTGTGGTGGTATGCGGCAATCAATCAGCACAAAAGTATTCACAAGATTTTCTCTTTGTTCTAGATAAGAAGTAATCATTTTGCCAAATTCACCTCTTTTTCTTTTCGAAACTTTTGCATATCCATAGCCCGGTAGATCAGTCAAATACCAGCTGTCCTGTATTAAAAAAAGATTAATCAGTTGAGTTTTCCCGGGTGTGGAAGATGTTTTGGCCAGATTTTTTTTCTCAGCCAGCATATTGATTAATGAAGATTTTCCTACATTAGACCTGCCTATAAATGCATATTCAGGCATATTGGGTTCAGGACAATCCTGCAATTTCGCAGCACTTTTAAAAAATTCAGCATTCAAAACCATCAGGAAGGAGCTAAATTTTTCATGATGAGCCATTCTTCCATAATTTCATTGAATTTTTCGGGATGTTCCATCATAGGTGCATGGCCACATTTGTCAATCCAGTAAAGTGTTGTGTCTGAGATTTCTTCGTTGAATTCTAAGGCTATCTCGGGTGGGGTTACAATGTCCTGTTTTTCCCAAATCAAGCAAACCGGTGCTTTGATTAGCTTCAATTCGTCTTTTAGATTTGTTTTAATTGCACTTCTTGCAATGTATAGTGTTTTGATTGCTTTTTTGCGGTCATTGATGGTTTCAAAAACATCATCCACAATTTCTTTGGTAGCAACATTTGGGTCATAAAAAACTTCTTGAGTTTTTTTCAGAACATAATCATAGCTTCCTCTTTTTGGAAAAGTTTCTCCAAAAGATTTCTCATAAAGTCCCGAGCTGCCCGTCAAACAAAGTGCTTTTACAAGCTCAGGTGTTTTTATAGACGCTATCAATCCAAGATGACCACCAAGGGAATTACCAACCAGAATAGCAGGTTCTCTTACGATGTCTTTTATGAATTTAGATACAAATTTCCCAAAATTATTAACATTCGTGTTTAGTAAAGAATAGCTGTATATCGGTAATTGAGGTGCGTAAACTTTATATCCTCTTTTTGAAAAATGTTCAGTAAGTGATTGAAAATTACTTAATTCGCCCATCAGTCCGTGAAGAAGAACTATTGGCACTCCTTCACCTTCTTCTAAATACGAATACTTCTTATCTTTTTTTAAATTGAGTAGCATTCAATAATGAATTTGAAACAAAAGTAATGAATTCTGTTTTAAAACAGAAAATTTGTTTTAAAACGCACATTTTTATTTTACTGTTTTTGATTTTTTTTTCCAGCCATTCGAATTTTTATAGTGAAAAAAGAAAAGTTATTAACAAAAAGTCGTAAAAAGTAGTAAATAATGCAGAAGATTTTTACTTTTGAATAAAATTCATTGATTTGATACCACTGATTAGTGCATACGAATGTAAAGTCGACTCCAAATTCAGACTTCCGCTGCCTGCAGGATTGCAGAGACAGTGGGCTTCTGTGCTTGAAGAGGGCTTTATATTGAAAAGATCGGTGTTTCAACCCTGCATACAAATGTATCCAAAAGCAGACTGGATGGAGGTTATGCAGAATGAGCTCGGTGGTTTAAACCGGAATAACAAGGAGATTGATCGTTTTGTTCGTGCATTCACAGCCAGCATCAAAGAAGTTGATGTGGATGCAACAGGTAGAGTGCAAATTTCAAGAGATTTGATTGCATTTGCGGGAATAACCAAAGAGGTTGTTTTGCACCCGTCAATCAATATTATAGAAATCTGGGACAAAGAACAGTATGAGGCGGCAGTTGACATCAACGATGATGATTTAGCTGCTTTGACAGAGAAGATTTTGGGTGGAAAAAATACCGAGGACTAATGTATCATATGCCGGTTTTGTTAAAAGAAAGTGTGGATGCCTTGATCAATAGTCCGGACGGGGTTTATGTGGATTGCACTTTTGGTGGTGGCGGACATTCGCGTGAGATACTTGAAAGGCTGAGTGAAAAAGGCAGGTTGATAGCGTTTGATCAGGATGAAGATGCGTGGGGAAATGCACCGGATGATGAAAGATTTCAGTTGGTGAAACAAAATTTCAGGTATCTGAAAAATAATCTCAGGTATCTCGGATTAAAAAGAGTTAATGGGATTCTTGCTGATTTGGGTGTTTCATCTTATCAGTTTGATACACCCGGAAGAGGTTTTTCGATTCGTTTTGAGGATCGTTTGGATATGCGGATGAATCAATCTTCAAAGTTAACAGCAGAGAAGATTTTAAATACAGAGACAGAGGAAAGGCTTGCAGATATTTTTTACAACTACGGTGAATTAAGAAATGCGAGAAGAATGGCGAGAGAGATTGTTAGCAGTAGAAAAAACAAACAGATTGAGACAACGGGAGATTTGAAAAAGATTTTTCATTACATCCCAAAAAATAAAGAAAATAAAATTTTGGCTCAGCTTTTTCAATCGCTAAGAATTGAAGTCAATGATGAACTGTCGGCATTGAAAGAAATGTTGGTTCAGGCCGGAGAGTTGATTGAGGAAGGTGGAGTTTTGGTAGTGATTTCTTATCATTCACTTGAAGATAGATTGGTGAAAAGGTATATGAGGACAGGGATGTTTGAAGGTGAGCCCGAAAAAGATGTTTATGGAAATTGGGAAAGTCCGTTCAAGCCACTTCAGTCAAAAGTGATAATACCGGAAGATGATGAGATTGAAATCAATCCGAGAGCAAGAAGTGCAAAGATGAGAATTGCAATTAAAAATTGATAAAAAATAAAATGGCAAAAAACAAAAAAAGCAATATCAGTTTCAAAGATATACTGAAAGGAAAGTTTCTGGTTGACGATGGTTCAGCCCGAAACTGGCAGTTTGGTATATACCTGATGTTTTTGGCTTTTGTCAGTATTTCCAGTTCTCACTGGGTAGAGAAAAAAGTAGTGGTCATCAATAAACTGAATGAGGAAGTTTCAAATTTGAAATCACAGTACACAGACGCCCACAGAGAGTTGATGAAAATGCAGCTCGAACCCGAAATCAGGAAAAAATCCGAGTTAATCGGTATTAAATTAATAGAAGTTCAACCTTTCGTTTTAGTTCAGGAAATTTATGATTACGAACCGTAAAAGTATGTTGCTCAGAGTTTATCTGGTTTCTACTGTGATTTTATTAATCGCAGTAGGAGTGCTCTATTCAATGTTTAAAATCCAAATTTCTGAAGGTGATGATTTAGATAAATTTGCTGAAAAGAGCTTCAGACTACGGGAGGAACCGGCAAAAAGAGGAAATCTTTATGCTTCGGGCGGAGATTTGCTTGCAACTACAATTACAGTTCACAATATACATGTGGATTTGGTGACAATCAAAGACGATTTATTTAATTCAGAAATCAAAGCTTTGTCAGATTCGCTATCTAAAATGTTTGATCAGCCTGCAGCATATTATGAAGAGAAATTAAAAAGTGAAAGAAAAAAAGGAAGCCGCTACATGAAACTCGCAAAAGGTTTGGATTATCATCAATATATGAGGTTAAAAACTTTTCCGATTTTCGAAAAAGGACAAAACAGAGGAGGCTTTATTCACGAAACTGAAACCAGAAGAGAGCTGGTTTTGGATGATGTAGGCAGAAGAACGATTGGCTATGATACAGGTGACAGAAAATCAGGTTTGGAAGGAGCTTATTCAAAAGACCTTTCCGGAGTTCAGGGTCGTCGTTGGGAGCAGTTTATGGGGCAGGGTCAATGGAGGCCTTTTAAATCCTGGGAACAGGAACCTGTGAATGGCTCTGATGTTTACACAACTATTGACGCAGGAATGCAGATTGCAGCGTGTGATGCGCTTCATGAACAATTGATGCAGTACAACGCAGATTATGGTTGTGTCGCTGTGATGGAAGTTGCTACAGGAAAAATCAGAGCAATCGTAAATTTAAAGAGAGATGGCCAGGGCAATTATACAGATGTTTACAATTATATGATTGCAGACCGTGCTGAACCCGGTTCTACTTTCAAAACCATTTCGCTTCTTGCCGGAATGGAAAAAGGGAAATTTAAGGCAGATGACACAGTTGAAACCGGAAACGGAAGATACAGACTTTATAACAGGGTGATCTCAGATACACATGGTTACGGAACTTTGACTGTAGAGAAAGTTTTGGTTAAATCAGCAAATATCGGAACTGCTAAATTGATTAAGAATGCGTTTGGAAGTAATCCGCAAGAGTATTTTGATCAGTTGGAAAAATGGAAAAAAAAAAAAAAAATGGGTATTCATATCGAAGGAGAAGGAGCGCCCCGTTTTCATAAACCAACTGATGCTGACTGGAGTAATGTTACACTTCCGGTTATGTCTTACGGTTATGGTTTTCAGATTACGCCCTTACAAATTTTGACTTTTTACAATGGAATTGCAAACGGAGGAACTATGCTGAAGCCTTTGTTTATTGATAAAATAGAAAAGAGCGACGGCGCTGTTCATGTTTATCAACCGAAAGTTCTGGTTCAGAAAATGTCTTCTGAGGAAAATATAAAATCAATTACAGAAATGCTTAAAAAGGCTGTATCAGAAGGAACTGCAAAAAACATATTTACAGAACATTATGAAATTGCCGGAAAAACAGGTACCGCACAGATCGCTGCCGGAGGAAGTTACGCGAACAAT
>CAYFWH010000015.1:25595-29106 GCA_964346785.1 uncultured Weeksellaceae bacterium
GTACCGCAAGAGTCGAGTATTGGCTCAAAGATCAGCCTATACGCTACAGAGCATCATTTGCAGGTTTTTTTCCGGCTGACGACCCAAAATATACCTGTATCGTAGTAGTTCATAAACCGGACAATAACAAAGGAATTTACGGAGGCTCAGTGACTGCGCCGGTTTTCAAGAAAATTGCCGACTGGGTGTATTCAAGAACGCCAAAACAGATTCCTGATATGCCTGCTATGGTTGATGTGAAGAAAGAAATTGAATCCGGCTCTGTGTTGAAAGCAGATTATGAAAGCAATAAAGTTCCAAATCTGATTGGCAGAAGCGGTACAAATGTGATACCGGTTCTTGAAAATATGGGACTGGATGTGCAGTACAGAGGTGTTGGTAAGGTGAAAAGCCAGTCCATACCCGCAGGAACTCCTTTTAGAAAAGGACAAACGATTTATTTGGATTTGGAGGGATAAGAATATAGAAAATGAAACTGAGTGAACTTTTAAATAATGTGAAAATCAATGAGCAGATTGGAAATTCTAATCCGGATATTTCATCTGTGCATTTTGACTCAAGACAAGTTGAGAAAGATAGCCTTTTTATAGCTCAAAAAGGAACTCAGGCAGATGGCCATCGTTTCATAGAAGCTTCGATTCAATCCGGTGCAATAGCGGTTATTTGTGAAGAGAAACCTGAAAATATCTCTGACCTTGTTGTTTATATTGTAGTTGATAATTCTGCTATTGCAATGGGAACTATAGCTTCAAATTTATATGGAAATCCAACCGGAAAATTGAAGCTGGTCGGTATTACCGGCACAAATGGTAAAACGACAACCGCAACGCTAACTTATAATTTATTTGAATCGCTTGGTTATGCCACAGCGCTTGTTTCAACCATCAGAATTCTGATTAATGGAAAAGAAATTCCGACCGGACATACAACACCGGATATACTGACTTTGAATAAAATATTTAAACAGGCAGTAGATGCCGGTTGTGAATATGCAGTCATGGAAGTAAGTTCAATCGGAATCCATCAACACAGAATCGCAGGATTGAATTTTGAACTTGGTATTTTTTCAAATATCACACACGATCATTTGGATTACCACAAAACCTTTGCTGAATATCTGAAAGTTAAGAAAAGTTTTTTTGACAGTTTACCAAAAACTTCTTCTGCACTCACCAATATAGATGACAAAAACGGAGTGGTAATGGTACAGAATACTGTCGCCAAAAGATATTCGTATGCTCTGAAATCAAATGCTGATTTTAAGGCTAAAATTCTTGAAAACAGATTTGATGGTATGTTGTTGACGATTGACGGCAAAGAGCTTTGGACTTCACTGATCGGGAAATTCAATGCATACAATATACTGGCGGTTTATGCCACTGCCATGATTCTTGGATTTGATCAGGAGGAAGTGTTGACAAAATTGAGCAACCTCGGAAAAGTGGACGGCAGATTTCAGTCTTATATAACACAATCCGGTCTGATTACAATTGTGGATTATGCACATACACCCGATGCACTTGAAAATGTACTGAGTACAATTCAAAATATCAGAGCCGGAAAAGAAAAACTGATTACTGTTGTTGGTTGCGGAGGTGACAGAGATAAAACAAAAAGACCTGAAATGGCAGATATAGCTTCTGAAATTTCTGATTTATCGATTTTCACATCAGATAATCCACGAACAGAAGATCCTGAAGAAATTCTAAGGGATATGGAAGCAGGAGTGAAACCAAAGAATTTTAGTAAAACACTCAAAATTTCAGACAGAAAAGAAGCAATAAAAACCGCTTTGAAAATGTCTGAGAACGGAGATATCATCCTTGTTGCCGGTAAGGGGCATGAAACCTATCAGGAAATCAATGGAGTGAAACATCATTTTGATGATATGGAAACAATTAAAGAATTAGCTAACCAACTCAATAAATAATATGTTGTACTATTTATTTGATTATCTGAATAAAACTTTTGATATACCCGGAACAGGGATGTTTCAGTACACTTCGTTCCGTGCGGGTATGGCAATTCTGACAGCATTGTTGATTGCATTGTTTTTCGGAAAAAAGATTATTAATTATCTGAGACGGGAACAGCTTGGTGAAATTGTAAGAGACCTTGGTCTGGAAGGGCAGTCTGAGAAGAGTGGTACACCGACAATGGGTGGGATTATTATCATTCTGGCAACGGTTATTCCGACTTTACTTTTTGCAAAACTCGACAATATCTATATTATTATTTTGCTGGTTTCAACTATATGGCTGGGAGTAATTGGTTTTCTGGATGATTACATCAAGGTTTTCAGGAAAAATAAAGAAGGTTTGGCTGGAAAGTTCAAGGTGCTCGGACAGGTTGGTTTGGGGATATTTGTGGGAGGAATCCTTTACTTTAGTCCGGATGTGACAATCAAACACAAAACTCCGTCCAAGCAACAGCACGCTACAGAAATTGTGAAATTTGGTGAAGAAGAAAAAAGTCTGGACACCACAGTTCCTTTTCTTAAAAATAATGAATTCAACTACGGTGATTTACTCTTTTGGCTGGACAAATCAGGAAAAGTAAAATATGAGTGGATTGTTTTTCTGTTTGCAGTTGTGTTTATTATCACAGCAGTCTCAAACGGTGCAAACCTGACAGACGGGATAGACGGATTGGCCTCCGGAACTTCGGTCATTATAGTTGCCGCACTTTCGCTTTTCGCCTTTGTGTCCGGAAACATAATTTTTGCTGATTACCTCAACATAGTTTTTATACCAAGGACTGAGGAGGTAGTTATTTTTTGTACAGCATTTATTGGTGGTTTAATTGGTTTTATGTGGTACAATACTTATCCGGCACAGGTGTTTATGGGTGATACCGGAAGCTTAACCATTGGCGGTCTGATTGCTGTTATTGCTATAATTGTAAGAAAAGAATTAATGTTACCCGTGTTGTGCGGAATCTTTATGGCAGAAAGCCTTTCGGTTATGATGCAGGTTTCTTATTTCAAATACACCAAACGAAGAACCGGAGAGGGGAAGAGAATTTTTCTGATGTCTCCTTTGCATCATCATTATCAAAAACTTGGATACACAGCAATTGCAATGAATGCAATGTCGAGAGGAAATCTTGATAAGCTGAACAACGCCATTTTAAAAGCGTTTGAGCCAACAAAGGAAAAACTCGAGAAAAAGGGAATGATTGCAAGACCCCCGAGAATCATGATTGTTGGAGTTCCAAATTCAGGAAAATCATCCTTAATCAACAAACTTTCTGGGAAAAAATCAGCCCAAACTGGAGATCGCCCAGGCGTAACAAAGGGGAAACAATGGGTCAGACTCAAAGGAAACCTTGAAATGCTAGATACACCGGGAATGCTTTGGCCCAAGTTTGAAGATGATAGAGTATCAATGATGCTCGCCTTTACAGGGGCAATAAAAGATGATATTCTTAATATAGAAGAAGTTGGATTTCAGCTAATAAAATATCTTCAAACTAATTATTTTGAAGCCTTGGCAGAGAGGTACGGCATCCA
>CAYFWH010000016.1:0-28768 GCA_964346785.1 uncultured Weeksellaceae bacterium
GTATTGGTGATGACCTTGGAAGTGCAGGTGGTGTAATTAATGTGGTGACAAAAACTCCGAGATTTACTGAGGGACTGGAAATAGGTGTTCGTTCAGGTTCCTGGTGGAGATCCAGAATGCAATATGATGCACAGACAGTTCTCGGCACAAACAGAAATTTTGGTTTCAGAATTGCCGGTGCTTTTCAGGCAGGTAATTCTTACAAAGATTTTGTGAAAAATGACCGGGTTTACACCGCACCTTCTTTTGCATGGAGAATTGATGATAAAACTGCGTTGACTCTTGAAATGGATTATCTCAAAGACAAATCTACACCTGACAGAGGAACAATCAACTTAGGACCTGACACAGAAGAAAATCTTTATGATATGGGTTCTAAATTTTTAGGTTTCAAAGATGATAAACAGAAAACGGAAAACATTACATATTCTGCGAGTTTAACGAGGCAATTGTCTGATAAACTGAGTGTAAGAACCGGATATTATAATTCTTATTATGAATCGGATATGACCGGTGCTACTGTATCTCTGTTCAAAGATGAAGATGGAAATATCATTTATAACAAAAGAAACAGAGGAATAGGAAGAAGTTTCAGAAATGACAGAAACTCAACAATTCAGATAGATTTAATGGGTAAAGACATTGAGTTTGGTTTTGTGAAATGGGCATGGCAGATAGGTTATGATTATACTCAAAACTGTACCGAAACAAGAGCAGCACAGGGAATAAATAAACTTGATGTGATAAATGTTTTTCAGTCTATTGACAACTCAAGTCCGATCTACCTGAGCAATTATGATGCAACTAAATTGGAGCTTGGTGACGCTGTATTGAGTAGAGCTCACTATTATGGTTTCGTGACTCAGCATCATATCGGATTGACTGACTACCTGAAACTTGTTGGTGGTTTGAGATGGAGTTATTCAATCGAAAGAAGTGAAAGTGTGGTCGATCCTTTTGTGGGACTGATTGTTTCACCTGTCGAAAACATCAATATTTTTGGTTCTTATACGACCAACTCAAGTTTAAGGTCAGCTGATAATCCGTTGGAAGATGGTGGAACTGTCGGTGTCTCAAAAACAAAACAATATGAATTTGGAGTTAAATCGAACTGGTTCAATGACAGATTGAGAGCTAATATTGTTTATTTTGATATGGATAACGAAAACCTTTCCTACCAAATTTATGATGAAAACCAAACAGCAACAGGATTGTACGGTTTAGCCGGAAATCTGAAAAGAAAAGGAGTAGAGGTAGAGGTTGCAGGTCGTCCGTTTGATAATCTTCAGGTGATGCTGGGCTATGCTTACCTCGATGCACAGTATCAAAATTCTCCTGCATATATGGATGGTTCAAGACCGATGAACGCTCCAAAGAATACTGCAAACGCTTGGTTGTATTACAACTTTACTGAAAATGCACTCAAAGGATTTTCAATCGGTGCCGGGATTTATTATGTAGGTGAAAGACCTGCCAATGAATACACCAAAATCACAGCGGTACACAACACTATTCCGGGAGTAAAATACTTTGATATGCCGGCATTTACGACATTAAATGCACAATTGGGTTATTCTGTAAATAAACTGGATTTCAGCTTGTTTTTTAATACCATTACTAATTCTATCGGCTATAATTCATATTGCCGAGGTGGTTATATCAATCCGACTGATCCTTTTAATTTATCAGCTCAAATTAATTTTAAATTCCGATAAACTATGAAAATTAAATTTTTAATCACATTTTTCGCACTTGCAATCATCATTGTATCATGTGGGAAAGAACAAAAAAGAAGAGGTCTGGATTATGACCTTTTGAAAAAAGAATTGAATCTTACTGCCGAACAAAGCAATCAATTCGATGAAGTTGCAACAAAATTCAAAACAATGGCAGAAGAGAACAAAGCTGCCAATATGAGCGAAGGAGGAAAGATGAACAGGACTGCTTTCTTCACTAAAATGGAAGAGATTTATAAGCAACAGGCTTCAGTTATGAGTGAAATTCTGGATGAGAATCAAATGGTTGCTTACAATACTTTTATGGATAAAAACACCAGAAAAAGGCCAAGATACAACGATGAACTTTTAGCTAAAATCAAAACTGAACTTGAGTTGGATGATGATCAGGCCAAAGTTCTTAAAGCAGCGAACAATGCTTTTGAAAAAGAATTTCAGGATGCACACGATATTTACCACGGAAACGAACAGCTCGCTATGGAGTACCGTGAAAAATTCGATGCACAAAGGAGATCTGCAATTGAAGGTGTTCTCGACCGGGATCAAATTGAGAAATTCAGAGAGCTCGTTAAGGAAGAGGTAGTTCAGAAAGAAGAAAAATAAAATTCAAAAAAGAAAAAGCACAGATTTTTAAAATTTGTGCTTTTCTTTTATACAGTCCAATCCTGAAATGAAAATCAGAAAAGCACTTTTCAGAAAAAGAAAAAAAAAGGAAAGTCGGTTCAAACACATTGCGGCACTTCTGCACCTGTGGATGGGGCTGGCTTCTTCTGTGGTGATTCTGATTGTCTGTCTGACCGGTTGTATTTTCGTTTTCAAAAATCAGGTCAATGAAATTTATAACCGGGACAAGGTTTTTGTAAAAGCTCAGGAACAAAGACTTCCACTTTCGTATTTTGAGGATAAATTGTCGAAACAAAATCTTCAAATAAGTAATATAATTGTATCGAAATCAGAAAATAGAAGTCTGATTATTAGTTCTTTTCATCCTGAAAACAAAACGAATCAAACCCGGTTTTATAATCCGTACAATGGTGATGACTTGGGAGCAGGTAGTAGCCTTGATGGTTTTTTCAATACGGTCGAACAGATTCATAAAAATCTATTGCTCGGCGAAACAGGTAAACAAATCGTTGGTGTTTTTTCACTGATTTTTATTTTGATGCTTTTTTCGGGTTTAATTCTTTGGTGGCCCAAAAGGAAAAAGAAACAAATCAAAGATGCTTTTGTCGTGAAATGGCGTGCTAAATTTCACAGACTGAACCACGATTTACACAATGTTTTGGGTTTTTACAGTTTGATTTTTTTGCTTTTCATTTCAATTACCGGCGTTTACATTACTTATCCATGGGTGAAATCTGTGGTTTTGGTTTCTCTTGGCGGTAGCTCTATTCAGGAACAAACCGCTCAAGCCGAAGAAGGTGTGTCCGATTCTTTTGCGGCTTTGATGGACGAAATGCTCAAAAAAGAAAATGAAAAGTCTGAACTGAGTGAAGAAAAAACGATTTCACCGGATAGAATTTTGGCGTTGGTTTCGGAGCATCTCCCTTATTCGGGGACGACGATGATTATGATGCCTGATGACAAGAACCCCAGAATTAAAATTCAAAAAATCAATACCAGTAACTGGTTGGGTGCGATGCTTCCTGATTTTTTGGAATTTGATAAAAAAGGGGAGCTTCAAAAAACAGATTTATTCAAAAATAAACCTTTGCATCAGCAGTTCAAAGAAATTTCGAAACCACTTCATACCGGAGAAATCCTCGGGTTGAAGAGTGTTATTTTTTATTTTATAATTACACTTATCGGTTTTTCGATGCCAATTACCGGTTTTATTATCTGGTGGAAAAAAGCAAAATAATTTTTCAATAGTCAGGGCTTCACTCTAAGCGAAGCCTTGACTATTTATTTTCCTTTATAACGATTTTCATTTCAAACTTGTCATCTTTTACATGAACAATAAGTGTCAACAAGGATTTGCAAAGCCAAATTATTTTTGAATTTTTTCTAAATCAATTAATTCTAAATTTTTAATTGAACTAAAATCTTTTGAATTTGCTGTTAGCAAAGGGATGTTTTCTAGGATTGCTGTAGCGGCAATGATGGAGTCGCCTAAACTCATTGATTTCATCTGTTTTAATGCAATCGCTTCTTCGATAACTTCCTCATTTATTGGAATAACCTTCAAATTGCTAAAAAACGTCTCAAAATAGTATTTGTCCTTTTTCGTCAGTTTCCAGTAGCCCAAAACTTCAATTTGACTTACCGCCGAAACAACAGGTGAATAATTTTTTAGCCACTTACGAAGCTGCCCCTGATTACCTAAACCAGTATAAATAATGATATTGGAATCTATAAGTATGTATTCATTCGCGTCCATAAAGCGGTTTTTCTTCCCGAATACTTTCCTGCCATGCTACCGGATCTTTTATACTTTCCACTCCGCCTGAAGCTGCCATCTCTTCCATCAAGTCATATAATTTTGTGGAATCAACCTTTCTCGACAAAGTTTCTTTATTATTTTTCTTAATGGACAATCCAAGAGCCTTCGCTAAATTTTCAACTAATTTTAAAAGTTTTTTATCTTTTCCTGAAATTGTTATTTCCATGACTTTGACATTTAAACCTTTGTAAAAATAACTTTTTTTCTCTTTATTTCCTAAAAATCAATGTTCAATCTAAGATTCAATAAATGTAGTTATTATTTTTAATCTCATAATAGTCAGGGTTTCACTCTAAGTGAAACCCTGACCATTAGTTCATTTTCCTTCCCACTCCTTATAAAATTGCTTTAGATACTCCTCTAAAAAGAGATGTCTTTCTTCCGCCATCTTTTTTGCGGTTTCTGTATTCATTAGGTTTTTAAGTTTTAGCAATTTATCATAAAAATGCTGAACCGAAGTTTCTTCCGGATTTTCGGGATTCCACAATTCCCGGTCTTTTTTTCCGCCAAAGGCAAAACACCTTGCAATTCCGACAGCGCCGATTGCATCCAACCGATCGGCATCCTGAACGATTTCGGCTTCCAATGTCGTCGTTTTATTGCCTTTGCTGAAAGAAACCTGAGAAACGATTTCAATGACTTTGGAAATAATTTTTTCATCGACATTCTGAGAATTTAAAAACTCTCGGATTAATTCTTCGGATTTATCTTTTCCGTTATGTAATTTATAATCACCCACATCGTGCAACCACGCCGAAAGTTCTACTAAAAACAAATCTGCATTTTCTTCCCGGGCGATTTTGAGTGCATTATTTACTACCCGTTCCACATGGAAATAATCGTGACCGGTGCCTTCGCCTGAGAATTCCTTTAAAATATATTCTTTTGTGTTTTGCAGAATTGTTCCTTTGTCCATACAAGATGATTTATTTATGATTCCGTTTTTTTAGTTAAATTGAAACTAAAATTCAGTTATAATTGCTGGTTATTAGTTATGTGAAAACAGTTTTGAAAAGCATAAAGCTATGTGTATTAAATCCGGAATCAGTAAACAAATATAAATCATTTGAAAACAAGAAAATCGTGAATTTATTTAATTTTCAGTAACTAAATCAATTTCTATAAGACTGATATAGCAACTTTGGAATTTGAATAAAGCTAAATATTAAACAATTTAAAATAATTAAAATGATAATTACAACAACTGAAACCATTCCCGGAAAAGAAGTTTCTGAAATATTAGGTGTAGCTCGAGGCAGTACTGTCAGAGCGAGAAATATTGGTAGAGACATGATGGCAGGTCTGAAAAACATTGTAGGCGGTGAAATATCTGAATACACAAAACTTCAGGCTAATTCAAGAGATCAGGCAATACAAAGAATGATGGCTGATGCAAAAAAGCTAGGCGCTGATGCAGTAATCAATGTACGGCTTTCCACAAGTATGATTATGCAGGGAGCTTCAGAGATTCTTGCTTATGGTACCGCTGTTAAATTAAAATAAATGTTGCCCAAACTAATTGGTATTGCGGTAATTGTGTTGCAGTTTGTTGTTTTTTTGGCAGTAATCGGTATTTTGATTTATCTGATCTTTAAAAGAATAGAAGATAAAAAGAAAGAGAATTTTGAAGACCGGGACTGGTAAAAAAAGAATTTAACTATAAATATTTAAAAGATTAATCCTATCTTTGCACGCTAAAATAAAAATTAACCGGGACGAGTTCCCAAAATTATTAAATATGGCAACAAAAATCAGATTGCAAAGACACGGAAGAAAAGGTAAAGCATTCTTCCACATCGTAGTAGCCGACTCAAGAGCAAAAAGAGACGGTCGTTTCATCGAAAAAATCGGAATTTACAATCCAATCACAAACCCTGCAACCATCGAACTGGATGTTGACAGAGCAGTGTATTGGCTACAGGTTGGTGCCGAACCAAGCAACACCGCAAGAAACATTCTTTCTTACAAAGGTGCTTTGATGAAAAAACATCTTTTGGGTGGTGTAGCCAAAGGAGCTTTCAGCGAAGAAGAAGCTGAAAAGAGATTTAATACATGGTTGGAAGAAAGAGCCAATGCAGTAGAAAACAAAAAAGTAGGTTTGGCTAAAGCTAAAGAAGAAGCAAAAGCTGCAGCATTGGAAGCTGAAAAGAAAAAATCAGAAGCTAGAATTGCTGTAGAGGAAGAAGCTCCTGCTGAGGAAGCTGAAGTTGCTACTGAAGAAACCGCTGCAGAAGAAGCTGCTGTAGAAGAAACTACAGAAGAAACTGCGGCAGAAGAGTCTTCAGAAGAACCGACAACCGAAGAATAATTCTTTCGTCAATGCAGAAAGAAGATTGCTATTACTTAGGTAAAATAACAAAGAAGCACGGCTTCAAAGGTAATCTTATACTGCATCTGGAAACAGACGAACCCGAATTATACAATAACATGGAATCAGTATTCATTGAAAAAAACGGAATGCTGGTTCCATTTTTCTTTGAAACCATCGGGCCTCATTCAAAAAATAAATTGCTGGTAAAATTTGAAGATATCAGTGCCGAAGATGCCGAAAAATTAGTCAATCACCCGGTTTATCTGCCTTTGGATACACTGCCGGAACTGGATGACGACATGTTTTATTACCACGAAATTATTGGTTACAAAGTTATCGACAATCATAAAGGTGAAATCGGTATAGTTAAAAATATCAATGACAGTGGTGTCCAGGCGTTGTTCGAAATCGATTTTAACGGCAAAGAAATTCTGATTCCGGTCGTAGATGACTGGATTGCTGAGGTCAATAAAGAAGAAAGAATCATCAGAATAGAAACTCCGGAAGGTCTGATTGACCTTTATCTATAGTTTATTATTTCAAAAAAAAATTGAATGATTGAAAATCACTCTTTTTGAATTTCTGAAATTCAGAAATGGGTTTTTTATGTTGGCTGAACTCATTAAATTCGCAAACCAAAATTAAAATATGCACGCATTAAATACAGACGAGAGTTTTGATCTTGTTATTCACAGAGTTGGTAACAACAGTGCAAATGAGGGAACTCATTTGTCAAAAACACTGACATTTTATCCACCTGAAATAACTGAATTATTGTATGATTTCTTTCAGAGACCATTTAAAACTGATGAGTATTTTCATTTTTTTGATGAAGATGATTTGAATGAGAACGAAATATATAATTCAGTAAAAAATATCTTTGAAGACCCGACACAGTTGTTGCATAATTCAGTACAAATCGCTCAGAAATTATATTCGGTCAGTGGAAGTCCTAAAACAATTGCAGGTGATCTTTTTGTGGTGTATTTTCCGGACTCAGTGGTTGAAGGAGAGCATGCGGCGGCTATCGGGATTTTTAAATCTGAAGTCAAAGAAACGATTTTGAAGGCGATTCCAAACGAAAATAATTATGATTTGGGAATTGATTCGGGCATACCACTTTCAAAAATTGAAAAAGGTTGTCTGATTTTCAATATCGAAGAAGAAGAAGGTTTTGTGCTTTGTTCAATTGATAAAGGAAAAGGTGAGGACTTCGGGATTTGGGCAGATGAATTTCTCGGTATCAAACAAAGAGAGGATGAATTTTTTGACACTGAAAATACATTGACGCTGTGCAAGAGTTTTGTAATGGATCAGATGCCTGAAGAATTTGAAGTCAGCAGGGTGGATCAGGCTGATTTGCTGAACAAGTCAGTTTCTTTTTTCAAAGAAAGCGATAGTTTTGAAATTAGTGATTTTGCAGATAAAGTATTGGTTCAGGATGAATTGAAACAGAGTTTTGAAGATTATAAAAAGAGATACGAAGAAGTTTATGAAGTTGAACTAAACGATCAATTTGATATTTCTAAAAATGCTGTAAAAAAACATGCAAGATTTTTCAAAAGCATTATTAAATTAGACAAGAATTTCCACATTTATGTCCACGGAAACCGAAGCATGATTGAGCATGGAGTGGATGAAGAAGGTAAGAAATACTATAAGTTATACTATAATTCAGAGAATTAATCCGAAATTTAGAAATTTAAATCAAAACAAATGGAAGCTTATTATATAAAATCAGATATCACGGACGGAATTGCAACGGTTGAATTTCATCATCCCAAAAGCAATTCTTTTCCAAGTACACAACTAAAAGAATTAACACGGATTTTTGACTCACTTGGTAAAAATGAAGATGTAAAAATCATTATTCTGAAAAGCAGCGGAGACAAGGTTTTCAGTGCAGGTGCATCTTTTGATGAGCTAATGACCATCAATGACTTTGAAACCGGCAAGAAATTTTTCATGGGATTTGCAAATGTGATGATGGCGATGCGCCGTTGTCCGAAATTTATTATTGGATGCATTAACGGAAAAGTTGTTGGCGGAGGAGTAGGCCTGGCTGCATCGTGTGATTATGCAATTGCTTCAGAAAGTTCTTTGGTGAAATTAAGTGAGCTCTCTATCGGAATCGGACCTTTTGTGATTGAACCTGCAATTACCAGAAAGATTGGAATAACCGCATTTTCTGAAATGACAATGAACCCGACCGAATGGAAATCCGCTGAATGGATCAAAGAAAAAGGAATGTATAATTTTGTTTATCCGGATGCTGAAAGTTGTGAAGAAGCAGTGTTGAAATTTGCACAGGGATTGTCTGTTTACAGTGCTGAAGCAATGCAGAATTTGAAATCCATTTTTTGGAAAGGAACTGAAGACTGGACAGAAATAATGCCTCAGAGAGCCGAAATGAGCGGTCGTTTGGTGCTTTCGGACTTTACAAGGCAAACACTTCAAAAACTCAAAGGAGGTTGATTTTGTTAATCAATTATTTGTCAGAATGAATTTAATTACCGGAGCGAGCGGATTGGTTGGCAGTTGGTTGTTGCTTGAACTTTCAAAAAGGGGAAAGCCGATTCGTGCCATGAAAAGAAGTGATTCATCAATCGAGCCGGTTAAAAAACTTTTCACAGAATTTCTTGACCTTTCTTATTTTGAGAAAATTGAATGGGTTGATGCTGATTTACTTAATCTTCCGTCTCTTGAGAAGTCGATGGATGGTGTTGAAACCGTTTTTCATACAGCTGCTTTTATTAGTTTTGATGCCAGAGACCGAAAGGAAATTTATAAAAACAATGTGACCGGAACCGAAAATCTGGTCAATACAGCAACAGCGGCAAAAGTTCAAAATTTTGTTTTACTCAGTTCTGTTTCAGCACTTGATATCGATGAGAATAAAAAAATCATTGATGAAAATTCAAAATGGAATCCGGAATTACCTCACTCCTGGTATGCTATTTCTAAGAAAAGATCTGAGCTTGAATTTTTCAGAATCAGCGAAGAGTTCGGAGTCAACATATTGATTGTAAATCCGTCAGTTATTATTGGCAGCCTGAATGCGAGCAGAGCAAGTGAAAGTCTTTTTGAAAGATCGTTAAAGAAAAAAGCTTTCTCGACCGGAGGAAAAACCGGTTTTGTAGATGTCAGGGATGTCGTCTTTTGTTTGGCTGAACTTGTTGAAGAAAATAAATGGAATCAGAAATTTATTTTGAATTCAGAAAACAAACATTTTTATGAAGTCATTGATTTTATAAGACAAGAAAAAAAATTGAAAAAAGCTTATTTAATTTCGGATTCAAAGTTGAAGTGGCTGAAAAAGCTTTCAAAGATAAGCCGGCTTTTTGGAGGCCTCGTCATTGATGATGCAACTTATGTTGCTCTCACAGGGAATACTGAATATTCAAATGAAAAAGTCAAGACGGCTCTTGATTTTAATTTTATTCCGGTCGAAGAATCGCTCAGCTTTCACAGACAAAGATTTGAGCGATTGAAATCATAGTCCATCCAAATGAATTAACTTAGTTTTGCTTTTTATTAAATTGAAAATGAATTTATTCAAATCAAAAATTACGGATTCAGAATTTGACCTAAACGGAAGTGTCTCTGCTTCATGTCCTTCAAATATCGCATTGATTAAATATTGGGGAAAGAAAGAAGTTCAGATACCGATGAATCCTTCATTGAGTTTCACACTGAATGAGAGCAGAACCGAAACTGAACTAAAATTTAAACCGAAAGAAACCGGAGATTTTAGTCTGAAAGTTTTTTTTGATGGTGAGAGAAAAATAGATTTTGAACCCAAAATATATTCGTTTTTTAAGAGAATTGAAGATTATCTTCCTTTTCTAAAAAACTTTGATTTTGAAATTCATACCACAAATACTTTTCCGCACAGTAGTGGTATTGCATCTTCAGCATCTGCTTTTGGTGCTTTGTCGCTTTGTTTGACTGAAATTGAAAATTTATTAGGAGCGAATTTATCTGAGTCTGAACGCTTGACAAAAACATCTTTTTTGGCAAGGCTCGGCTCGGGTAGTGCCTGTCGATCGGTCTATCCGGGTATTACGGTTTGGGGCGAAACAGAATTAGTAGAAGGAAGTTCAGATTTGTATGCAGTGCCTATTCCTTATGAAATTCATGAAATTTATAAAGGTTTCAGAGACAGTATTATATTAATTGAGGAAGGTCAGAAATCAGTTTCGAGTACAGCCGGACATGATTTAATGAATAATCATCCGTATGCTGAAAAAAGATTTCTTTCTGCAAATGAAAATCTTGAAAAATTAATAAAGGTTTTAAAGAACGGAGATATTGAGACTTTCGGAACTATAATTGAACACGAAGCGTTGAGCCTTCATGCGATGATGATGACTTCACATCCTTACTATATATTAATGAAGCCCGATACGCTTAGGTTTATTGAGGAAATCTGGAATTATAGAAAAGAAACTTCAAGACCATTGTTTTTTACGCTTGATGCAGGTGCAAATATTCATTTACTATATCCAAAAAACATTCAAACTGAAATTGAAAAATTCATTGAAGAGAAGATTGAATTGAATTTCACAAATGTTAAATTCATTAAAGACTTCTCAATTTAATGAGAAAATAAATATTTTTTCTATATTTGCCGATTAGTAACAAATAATTTTATAAAATTTTTAAGATGAAAAAACTTTTTATGCTTTTAGCAGGTGTTAGTTTCAGTATCGCGTCTGCACAGATTACAATGTCACAGTCAATGTCTGATGACATTGAACCGGGTGGTGTTTCTTGTGGTAATAGTTCCGCTGGATATACCAGCTTCAACTCTTTCAGCCGTGGGTTTGAATTTGCAGATTATGGTATTACCGAAGATTTCGAAGTAACTTCTGTAACTTTTGCTCTTGAGGAAATTACAGGAACACTTGATTTCTCATTGGTAATTGGTGGAACTGATAGCTATCCATGGGATGAAGTAGATTATTTAGGGTTTGAAACTATGTCAGTTAGCCCTGGAGATGCCGGTGTAGTTTTAGAATATACTTTTGATAATCCGGTTCTTGTTCCTTCTTCATACAATACTTTAGTATTTGCTTACGAGGCTGACGGTGAAGATGTGCTTATTTCATTCTTCCCGGGTTCAAATAGCCAGGGAGAAACTGCTGACAGTTATATCTACGCACCAGCATGTGGATTGGATGCTCCGGCAACTTTTGGTTCAGTAGGATTCCCTGATGTACATTTGGTAATGTCAGTTACCGGTGATTTAGCTACAATGGGTACAGTAGAACTTGGTTCAAAATCACTTTCAGTTTATCCTAATCCTGCAACTGATGTAGTAAACATCAAATTGGGTGATAACAAAACTGTTCAGAGTGTAGAAATTGTAAACCTTGCAGGTCAGTCAGTATTTGCTTCAAAATCACTTTCTGAAACTGTTAATGTAAATTTCCTTGCTCCCGGTGTATATGTTGTTAGAGTTAAAGATAACAACGGTGTAACACACATGCAGAAATTGGTTAAAAAATAATTAGATATTATTTTAAATATAAAAGGCTGTCCGATTGGGCAGCCTTTTTTTATTTCTTCTTTTGCTTGGCATAATGAATGGCGGCATTGAGTTCAAAGCCAATCATAATCAAAAGTACATTGATGTAAACAAAAACCATCATAATCATTACCAGGCCTACCGAGCCATAGAGTACATCATAATAATTGAGCCTTTTCACATAATACTGAAATCCAATCAGTGTAGTGAAAAACAGCATTGTTGCCATCATTGCACCGGGTGCAACATTTCTTATTCTCTGTTTCAGATTGGTGCCGTAATAATAGAGCATTACCAAAGAAGTAAAATAGAAAAACGAAGCAGAAACGAAATTTAAAATCTGAATCATTTTTGGAACGCCCATAAAATAACCGGTTTCTTCTATGTAACGCCAGGCGAAATTGGTGTAATAAGTCAAAATCAGTTCAGCGATGATAAATACCACAAAGAAAATTGTCAGTACAACAGAAATCAAACGATTGTTGATTCCTTTTCGTTGTCTGGCATAACCGTGATAGGAAGCGTTGAAACCATTGATCAATACAGTGATTCCATTTGATGAAAGCAAAATGGTCAGAAAAATAAAAAGCCATCCGAGTGCTTTGCTACTTCTTCCGCCAGCGGTTTGTGAGATATAGCTGACTACTTCGTTTGTGATTCTTTCCGGTAAAATTCTTGGAATAAATTCAGAGAATAACAAATGTCTGATTTCGTCATAAAGAGGCGCATACGGCAAAATGCTGAACAGAAATAGCAAAAATGGAAAAAGACTAAAAAAGAATGCCCATGCAACCGCACCAACTCTCAAACCAAAAGTCCGGTTGCTGATACCTTTCATCAGAATGCCGGTCAGCGTATAGAGAGAAGTTCCGTTAAGAGAACTAAACTTTATATTCTTTGAAATCCGGGTCAGCAGATTGTCTTTCAGTTTTTTTTTCGTTTTCGAAGCTTTAGCCATACTTTTGCAATTAACACCTCAATTCAAAAATGAATATAAGTTTAATTTGTATAGGAAAAACCGATGAAAAACCAATTGAGGAGCTGATTCTCAAATACGAAAAAAGACTTCCTGCACATTGGAATTATCAACGGATTGAAATTCCCGACCTCAAAAATCGTAAAAACCTTTCGGAATCACAACAAAAAGAAAAAGAAGCTGAACTGATTTTGTCAAAACTTGGTCAGAGCGACTTCATAATTTTGCTCGATGAGAAAGGAAAACAGTTGAATTCAGTAGGTTTTGCACACCGAATTCAGGATTTAATGAATCAATCTGTTAAACAGCTTGTATTTCTGATTGGCGGACCTTATGGCTTTTCAGACGAGGTTTATAAAAGGGCAAATCAGAAAATGTCTTTGTCTGAAATGACTTTTACCCATCAGATGGTCAGACTTTTTTTGACCGAACAACTTTACAGGGCATTTAGTATCTTGCAGGGCAAATCTTATCATCATGAGTAATCTGAAAGATAAATTTTCTGAATTTGATTCAGCAGCCAAATCTGATTTCAAAATATCAATACCGAAATCTTTTCTTGTTTTGTTGATGATAATAATCTGTATGCAGATTTTATCTGGTTTTATAATCTGGCCAACCTATTACTGGCCTTTGTTAAATCATTTCCTGATGCCGTTGTCTTTTGCAATCGGTGGTACAACTGCGACTGTGGCGCTTCTGCTCTTTGTCAATGCAAAATGGAGTTCAATCAGGCAGCACATACTCAATCCGACCAGCATTGTGCTTATTTTGCTGAGTATATTTCTGTATCTTTTTATGTTGCCGTTTGTTGAAATGCTCGGGTCGATGGTGCCTGTTGATTCAAATGAATTCATGGAACGGCTTTACAGAGAAATGCTTCGGAATTTTGAAGGTATACTCGACTATAAACTTGCCGGATTTATTACAGTCTGTATTCTCGCACCTTTTTTTGAAGAGATTTTGTTCAGAGGAATTCTTTTGAGAGGATTGCTTCAATATGGTGTCAGTCCGATAGCAACCATTATTTTGAGCTCATTTCTTTTTGGTCTGGCTCATCTCAATCCGTGGCAGTTTGTTGGTGCCGGTTTTTTGGGAGCAATTTTCGGTTTCGTTTATTACAGAACCCGCTCACTTTGGCTTTGCATGTTTCTCCACGGACTCAACAATACGATTTCATATATTTATATGATTAAAGAAGGAAGTATGGAAGGAGAAATCAGTAATTCTGATAATCTGCCGATGATTGCAGGCACATTTTTTCTGGCTGTAATTTGTGGCTGGACGATTTATAAATTAACTCAAAACAAACCCAAATGGAATTAATTTTTGCATCACACAACGAAAATAAAGTCAGTGAAATCAGAGCGATGCTTCCAGATTTTGTAGAATTAAAATCTCTTAATGATATCGGTTACCATACTGAAATTGATGAAACCGGAACTACGCTCGAAGAAAATTCAAAAATTAAAGCAGAAACGATATATAAACTGACCGGTAAAAATGTTTTTGCAGACGATACCGGTTTATTTGTTGATGCACTTGACGGAGCGCCGGGTGTGTTTTCATCAAGATATGCAGGAACAGGAAATTCTGAAGATAACATCATTAAATTACTCGAAGAATTAGAAGGTAAAGAAAATCGAAACGCACATTTCAAAACTGTGATTTGTTTAATCAATAATGGGAAAACTCATTTTCTGGAAGGTCGGGTTGATGGAATAATTTTAAAAGGAAAAAGAGGTGATGACGGATTTGGCTATGACCCGGTATTTTTACCTGAAAATCATGAGCTGAGTTTTGCTGAAATGGATTTGAATCAAAAAAATAAAATCAGTCACCGGTACAAAGCGATTCAAAAATTATTGGATTTTATTGCAAACCTCGATTAAAATCAAAAAATTTACAATATGTCTTATAAACTGACCATTCTTGGATATAATTCTGCGGTTCCAAAAAGAAAAGTTGCACCTACAGCTCAACTTTTGGAAATGTGCAACCGTCTTTTTTTGATTGATTGTGGCGAAGGAACTCAGGTACAGTTGAGAAAAGCAAAGGCGAAATTTTCTAAAATCAATCATATTTTTATTTCGCATCTCCATGGTGATCATGTTTTTGGTCTGATTGGACTAATCAGCTCTTTTCAGTTACTCGGCAGAGAGACCGCTTTGAACATCCACGGACCAAAAGGTATAAAAGACTTTATTATGAATCAGTTGAAGCATACCGAATCATATTGTGGTTTTGAGTTATCTTTTAATGAATTGAGTCAGAAAACATCTGAAATTATTTTTGAAGACGATAAATTGGAAGTAATCACAATTCCGCTTGATAACAGGATTTACACCAATGGATTTCTGTTCAGGGAAAAGCCAAAGCCAAGAGGTTTGAATATTGAAGAAATCAGAAAATACGATGAAATAGAAATTTGTGACTATGAAAATTTGAAACAGGGAAAAGATTTCGTGCTTGAAAATGGAGAAATTATTCCGAATTCAGTTTTGACTTTCGATCCTGAGCAGCCATTGAGCTATGCATTTTGTTCGGATACCCGTTATAAACCGGATATCATTCCGATAATCAAAAATGTGGATTTGCTTTACCATGAATCTACTTTTTTGAGTGACCTACAAGCACTTGCTGAAATGACTGCTCATTCTACAGCAGCAGAAGCAGCAATGATTGCAAGAGATGCAGAAGTCGGTCAATTGATAATCGGTCATTTTTCAAATCGTTACGATGATTTGTCGGTGATGCTTGATGAAGCTAAACCGATTTTCGAAAATACAATACTTCCCGAACAGCTGAAAGTTTATGAGATTAGCTCAAAAAATTAAGCCATAAATTCCAAAACCAAATTTGTCAGAACTCTGTTCATTTTTTTATTGTCTGTAAAATCCTTATTTTTCAGTTTTCTAATCTGTAATTCATATAGTTTGAAATTTATATGTGAACAGATTTTGTCTGACTATTACTAAAATTTATTAAAAAATGAAAAAATTAAACTTTCTATTCCTGTTTTTATTTGTCTTTTATTCTTGTAATCAGTCTTCACAAAAAACAAAAGTTGAAATTGATGAAATCGGTCAAAATCCCGAAGTTGATGATATGGGACTGGAATGGCTGAAATCTATTTTTAATTGTTCTGATTCTGATGGATATTGTTATCCGGAAGATGAAGAAAGTGTGTTTAATGAGCGGTTTTGGAATTACATGGTTGCAGTCAATAATATTCATATGCGCGGAGAGTATCTGGAAGAAGGCGAAAGAGAAATTCTTCAGAAAGCGGTAGATGAAGGAGAAAAATATTACACTTATTTTGACCGGGAATACTGGCCGTTTGGATACTACCGAACTTATGGATGTGAATATAAAATCTGTCGGAGATTTAAAATATGAAGTTGATATCAGTTATTCAGAAAATTTCAAAACCAAAAGTTTGGTTACTTTAATTCAGGACAACGATAGTTTTTTGATCGATAGCGTTGTTGATATTACTTTGGATGAATCAAGCTCTGAAACAGATGATAATGTTTACAGTTTCACACAAAAATTCAGTTGGTCTTACATAAATGAATTGGTTGAAGCTGGTGAATATGGTCACAAAGGTGAATTTTCTGTTTACTATAATCCCGACACCAAAAACTGGCTTTTTACCAAAGAATCGTACGGTATTTCGGGTGAAATGATTAACTGGATTGTTGGGAAACCGGACGGAACTTATTATTCTTCCTGGACATCACCGCATATGAATGAAGGCAATGAAGTCAGTATCAAAAAAGTAGAACTTTATCAAGGATTTGAATTAAATGAATTATACAAATCGGGTACTCTTACCAAAGAATTCGATTTGGGTTCAGATTTCGGAAAAATCAATTCAAAACAATATGAAAGAGGTTATGCAAAGGAAACAAACGATAAAAGTTATCGGTTTCTTGCTGAATACGATGCGGATTTTACTGTAATTTATTCTTTTTCGAGTTTAAAGATTGAGGCTAGTTTGCCTTACAATTTTGAACCTTTGCCAAAAAACATTTTAATGTTGGAGGATAAATCAATTGTAAACGGACAAAATATTTCACTTGAATTTAAAGGGATTTCGCCTGCCGATAAAACGGTGGATATCAGGAATCCTTAAATTTTCAGTAATTGGATTGATTGTTTTCTTTTAATCTTTCCGCTTTCGGTTCTTGGAAATTCTTTGATAAAATACATGATTTTCGGAATTTCATATTTATCCAGAATTGAAAAGGGCAATTGATTTTCAAGACCTTTTGTGTTTGTTGGCGGAATAGATGCAGACTTTGAATCTTCTATAATCAAAACCAATTTTTCACCCAATAAACTGTCAGGAACTCCGATAACGATGAAATCCTGTTTTATATGGCTCTTTAATTTTTCCTCTATCAGTTCCGGGATTAATTTAATTCCTCCGGAATTGACGACATTGTCAAACCTTCCCAGCCATTTGAATTGGTTTTCATCTTTAACTTCCACCAAATCATTGGTGATAATTTCTTTTTTGAAATACGGAGTTTTGATAACCAAACAATCTCTTTCGTCTTTCCTGATTTTTACACTGTTCAGACAGCTGAAATATTCTTCAGAAATTTTTTTTAACCCAATATGTGTAATTGTTTCGGTCATTCCGTAGGATTCAAATGCATTGATTTTTTTATCCAAAAGCTGTTTTCTAAGCTCGTCAGACAGAGGTGCACCTCCGATTAACAATGTTTTAATTTTGTTTAGATTTTCAAATGAATTTTTGACTTGCATCGGTGTCAGTGGCGCGAAATCTAAATCTGATAATTCGCCGAAATTAATTTTGCTTTTTGGTTCAATGCAATAAAGAGTCAAACCAAGTTCTGCGGCTCTCACCAGCATCATTTTTCCGGCGATATAATTTACAGACATCGCAAGCAAAGCCGAATCACTTTTTTTCAAATCAAAGAATTCTCCGGTCAATTGCGCACTGAGCTTCATTGCTTTTTTGGACAATCGGATTTTCTTTGGCTCACCGGTCGAACCTGAAGTATGTGCAATTATAAAATCAGTTTCTGAATTCCACTCTTCCAAAAAAACTGAAATCTCTTTTTGCCATTCGATTTCAGGGTTTAACTGTTCGAAAATATTTGTTGAAAAATCTAATTTTACCATTTCTGTATATAGCTTACACCCGCCTTAATTTCGGTTTCTAAATAATTATTTTTTGGTGGTATCGGACAATTGTAGTAATCGCTGTATGCACAATAAGGGTTATATGCCTGGTTGAAATCGATTAAAATTTTTCCTTTTTTGATATCATAAATTGATAAATCGATGTACCGACCGCCACCGTAAGATGTTTCACCATTTGTGTCATCCATAAATGGAAGGAAAAGTGAATCATCATCTTCTTCATAAGGCGGATCAGACTGATAGAGCGTAAGTTCAAACTGTTCTGAATCCAATGAAAAAACTACTTTTCCGTATTCTTTAAAGTATTTGATTTTATTGGCAGAAGTTGGAAAAGGAAGTGTTTTGCCATTTTTTATTTCAATAAAATCAGCGTTGACTCTGTATTTTAAATCGATTGGAAAAAAATGAATGCCCTGAAAATTTTCTTTCTCATTTTCTTTTAACGGTGTCGTTTCAGGATCTGTCCACTCATCCGAAAGATGTTGTTGGAAAATTTTGATTTCTGAAATCGCCAGAATTCTTTCTTTTTCGTTTTTTGACTGTTTGCTGACAGTACATGAAATTAGAAACAGAAAACTTATACCTGATAAAATAAAATATCTCATTTCTCAAAATTAAATAAAAAACAATTCCTCACCAATTACTTTTAATTTTGATTGAAAATTATTTTTAAAAAGAGAACCTGTTCCAAGTCCCTGCGGCATTGGGTTGTTAAGTGTATAAGTCCATTGAGCAATTGCATTCAGGCCAATATTACTTTCCAAGGCCGAAGTAATCCACCAACCGACATTGTTTTTTTTAGCAATTTCAATCCATTCTTCACTTCCTTTCCAGCCACCGACTAAACTTGGTTTGAGAATAATATACTGAGGTTGGATGGTTTCGATTAATTTAACTTTGTCTTCCTTGTAAAAAACGCCAATCAATTCCTCGTCCAGAGCAATTGGTGTTGGAGTAGTCTCACACAATCCGGCAATTTCCTGAATTTGTCCGGCTTTAACCGGTTGTTCGATTGAATGAATCTTTAATAAAGCGAGTTCATTCAGGACTTTTTTTGCTTCTTCAAAAGAGAAACCACCGTTAGCATCGACTCTCAATTCAAGTTCATTTTCAGAAAATTCATTTCTTAATTTTTTCAGGATTTCTTTTTCGTTAACCCAGTTTACGCCAATTTTTAACTTGATACAACTGAAACCATTTTTTAATTTTTCCTTGATTTGTTCTCTCATGAATTCAATGTCACCCATCCAGATAAGACCGTTGATTTGAATTCCTTTTTTTCCTTCTGTAAAATCGGACGGAAACAAAACCGGACTGAATTCATTCTCAAGATTTTTATTTTTGTAATTCTCTTTAATTTTTAATAATTGTTCCAACCCAAACTGAATGGACGGAAATTCTCTTAAATCTTCCCACCAGTTTACATGATCAAAATCAAAATCATTACAAACTGATTTGAGTTTTTCTTCATAGCCCGGATGATCATCTGCACTCAACCCTCTGAACAACCCGCATTCACCGTAATAAAATGTTTCGTTCTTGTTTTTTGGATCAGTACTGATTAAAAAAGTTTCTTTTTCGGTCAGAACTCCTCTTGAAGTTCCGCCTGGTTTGATAAACCTTAGTTTGTAAGATTGATATTTTAGTTTCATTAAAGCAAATTTAAGGTTTTTATAATTTGTCAGCTGACTTAGAAAAAACATTAATCTGTAAGTGGTTGATATGCAGTGACAAATTAATGATATAAATATATAGGTGAATAAACTTACGCTTGTAACGATACCTGAAAAAATAATAATTTGTAAATTGGTCGTCTTAATTTATAATTTTTTTTAAATAATATGAGGAGTAATTTATTTTCAATTAAAGCATTGTATATAACGATGCTTTTATTTCTTGTCGGTTCTGTCCAGTCGCTGGCCATACCTTGGTCGCCGGACAGTTGGCAGGGATCGATTCAAGCTCAGCATTATCAAATGCTGAATACAAAGGTCTTTACAGGATCTTATAGTGAAGCTTCATTCAAAACGACGACATTCAACCCAAATGTTGAAGTAGTGGTTTTTGAAGAGAATTTTGACAGTGGAACTCTGCCAGCCGGATGGAGTGTGCAAATGGACGGTGTAGACGCGTCTTCTGAAATTGGGGATTGCGAAGATGCAATTTTCTCTTTTAATTGTACATCTGACCCTTTCTTTGGCGGACTTAACTCTAATTTTTCAGGAAATTTTGCAGTAATTGATGATGATTATGCGTTTTTTGAAGAAAGCATAAAAACGGTAACATCACCTGTTATTGATTTAAGCACATATTCATCACCCAAAACATTTTCATTTGCATGGACTTTTACATATATCTTTTCAAGTGGACTTGTTGATCACATGGATCTTGAAGTGTGGAACGGAAGCTCGTGGGATGTAATATTTTCAACTTGCTGTAGCGACTCTAACGGGTATGAAGAAATAGATATCAGCAGCTATAACAACAGTGATTTTCAATTTAGATTTTTACTTGATGACGCTGATGACTGGGTATATGGCGGTGGATTTGATTCTATAAAAATAACTGCCGATGATTCAGGTGGCAGCACCGGAGATGCTTGTTTCACTGAAGATTTTTCAGATATCACAGCCGGTAACAGTACAACGACCAATGGTTCCGGTACAGCATGGAACGGAAATACCAACTTCCCAACAGTTGACAGAGCCTATCAGGCAGGTGGTGCAGTTAAATTGGGGACAGGTTCTTTTATAGGTTCAATCGAATCCAGAGATTTGGATGAAGTTGAAGGAGACATAACTGTCAATATCAGTGTAAAAGGATGGACCAATGTAGAAGGAGATTTGAAAGTAAGCATTGACGGACAAGAAGAAACATTGTCCTACACTGCTAAGATGGCAGATGATTTTGAAACAGTTTCAGCTACATTCAGTGGTGTTGCTTCAGGCTCAAATCTAAAAATAGAAACTACAGCCAAAAGAGCATTTATAGATGGTGTTGAAATCATTTGTGATGAAGATACAGGCGGCGGAAACAATGAGGGTTGTCTTGATGCTCCTAACGGACAGTTTCCCGGTCAGACTTTTACACCTTTATGTTTAGGTGAACCCGAAGCAATAACCAGTTTTGGATGGACAGGTGAGTATTCAAAAGTTAATTTAACAGCAGGTGAAGAATATACTTTCTCAAGTTCTGAATCAACTGATTATGTAACAATCTCAGATGAAGACGGAACAACTGTTTTGGCCTTTGGTACTACTCCTGTAGTTTACACAGCAGACACAACAGGTGTTGTTCGTTTCTATATTCACCTTGATGAGGACTGTTCCACAGACAGTTCTTTCAGATCAAGACTTGTACAATGTGGTACTCCGGTTGTTATAGAAGAGCCTGCCTACGATTGTGTGAAAGGAGATGGAATTGCTGAAGTAGATGACGCTTATCCAATCAACGATCCGAGCTATGTTATCGTTGCAGATGACTTTATTGTAGATGAAGGAATTGAATTTACGATATGGGAAATTACAGTTGATACCAATCAGCCTGAAATTCCAACCACTGCTACACTAAATATCCGTGAAGATAACGGAGGTCAGCCGGGTGCTGTAATTGAAACAGTTACTATGGCTCCTTCCGGTTCTGTTATGTACGGAACAGCGTTTGGAGATCCAATTTATCATATGACCTTTGAACTGATAACACCAATTGTTTTGGGTGAAGGTACTTATTACCTGCAACCCGAAATGTCTGTGCCAAGTCAGACTGAAGTTTGGTGGGCGTTAACAGAATCCGGCTTAACCGGCGGATCAGTGATGTATTCTATTGACGGAGGTTCATCATGGCTTAGCGAACCGGGTTATGATGCAATATTCTTTGTTGCAGGTGAATGCGCAGTCGCAGATGACCCTGAACCTAACGATGCTTGTTTCACTGAAGATTTTTCAGATATCACAGCCGGTGATAATACTACAACCGGTGGTTCGGGCTCAGCTTGGAACGGAAATGCCAACTTCCCAACAGTTGACAGAGCTTATCAGGCAGGAGGTGCAGTTAAATTGGGGACAGGTTCTTTTATAGGTTCAATCGAATCCAGAGATTTGGATGAAGTTGAAGGAGACATAACTGTCAATATCAGTGTAAAAGGATGGACCAATGTAGAAGGAGATTTGAAAGTAAGCATTGACGGACAAGAAGAAACATTGTCCTACACTGCTAAGATGGCAGATGATTTTGAAACAGTTTCAGCTACATTCAGTGGTGTTGCTTCAGGCTCAAATCTAAAAATAGAAACTACAGCCAAAAGAGCATTTATAGATGGCGTTGAAATCATTTGTGATGAAGATCCGGGTGGTGGAAACAATGAAGATTGTGACCAGGGTGATGACAGCAATGACATCGAAAATGGTTACAACATCACAGAAGGCAGTAGCTACAGAAATGCTGATGACTTCTTTGTCTCATCAGGTAATACATTAAACATTAAGCAGATCGAAATCAATGTTCTTTCACAGGTTCAGTTTACTTCAATGGACTTCACTTTCTATGAAGACGATGGAGGATTACCCGGAACTGTTGTAGAAACACTTACCGGTGTTCCTGTTGAAACAGCAGCAATCGGTGCAGATTTTGGATATACTTTATATGCTGCATTTGCAGATGTAGATTTGAACTTTACAGAAGGTCATTATTGGATGCAACCTGTGGTAAACGGCGGGTCGGTTGCATTTTGGGAAGTGACCTCTGCCGGAACTTTAGGCGAATATATTGTTACAAGTGAATCAAACGGTCCTTGGATCTCAGATGAAGACATGTCGCACGGAGTATTCAAATTACATTGTGAGCCCGTTGATATTCCGGAAGATCAGTGTCTGTTTGCCATTACTTCAAGTGTAGAGCCTATTACCAGAGTTGTGTTGTCTGACATTGATAATTCATCCAGCCCTGTAGTTAATGGTTCACCTGAACTTGAGGACTTCACAAGTATTGTAGGTCATTTGGCTCCGGGTACAACTTACGAAGCTGCTTTTGAAGGTAATACCAATGGCCCTTATACCAACTACTTCACGGTTTGGATTGATTTTGACCAAAGTGGTACTTACGACATCGACGAAATGTTCCAGATTGGTTCAATTTTTGGCTCAAACGGACAGGACGGACAGCAGGCTACAGGCGATATCGTCGTGCCGGCTGATGCCACCGGAGTTACAACAATGAGAGTAATTAAAAACTTCGGTAGTTTTGCTGAAAACCCTTGTGGACAGTATTCATACGGACAGGCAGAAGATTATACCATTGAATTTGCAGATCTTGAAGATTGTGACGGTACACCTGAGGGAGGTACTGTAACAGTAAATCCGGCTCAGGGTAATCCGGGCTCAACTTATGTTGTATCAGCTTCGGGATATACAATCGGAAACGGTCTGACTTATCAGTGGCAGTCCAATACAGACGGTGCAGCATGGGTGAATGAAGGGACAGCAACTTCAACCTATGAGTCTTACACAGCAACAGCACCTGCCGAAATTGGAACTGAGGTTGATTGGAGACTGGAAGTTACCTGTACAAATTCATCAGAGACTTCACATTCGACCGAAGCTACCTTCACGGTAGAAAAAGTTTACTGTGATCCGGATGTTTTGATTGTTGAACCTATTACCCGTGTTGTATTTGCAGATATCGACAATACATCATCAGCTACAAGTACGCTGCCTTATGAAGATTTCACTGCAATAATTGGTGATATCACTATTGGTTTAGAATATGAAATTGCACTTGAAGGTAATACTGCAGGTGCTTTCACCAATTACTTCACTGTATGGATTGACTGGAATCAGAATGGTACTTTCGAAACAGATGAAATGTATGAAATTGGTTCAATTTACAATTCAACCGGTACTGACGGGCAACAGGCTGTTAACCAAATCTTAGTTCCGGCTGATGCAGCAATCGGTCCGACCCGAATGAGAGTAATTAAGAATTTTGGCTCATCACCGGATGATCCTTGTGGCTCATATTTATTTGGACAAGTTGAAGACTATACAGTTAATGTAGAAACACTTGGTGTAAAAGATATCAGCAATTCTGACTTTGCTTACTGGCCAAACCCGGTTAGTGATATGTTGAATATTTCAGCTGCAAATAAGGTAGAATCAGTTGCAGTATTTAACCTGACCGGACAGAGTCTGGTAAGAGACGCTAAAGTTGTCAATGGTCAGATTGATTTGTCAACACTTACAACCGGTACCTATATTATAAGATTGGTTTTTGAAGGAAATCATACAGAAAGCTTCAAGATTATCAAGAAATAATAAGTAAGTACTTAAAAATTAGTATAAAGCCCTCTGAATTTTCAGAGGGTTTTTTTCTGGGGAAAACTCACAAATTGAAAATAAAATACTGTTTTTAATATAATTTATTTTTTTTAAAATTCTCATTTTTTAACTTTTTTTGAAAAAATATTTAAAAGATTAAATTATTTTTTTTAACTTCACCAAAGATTTACTAAAATTTTCAAGCCTATGACACATGATTTATCTCATTTCTTTAATTTACCAAACAACATTTTGAACTCTTCAACAGGAGTTGGTGTAATTGTCATTTGATACAGTGGTTGGATGACATAATGTGTTGATTATGATATTTTTATATAAAAGATAAAAACGATATAAGATAATTTTATTTACTATTTATTAATTTAATTTTTTAACAATGAGCAACAATTTATTTTCAATTAAAGCATTGTATATAACGGTGCTTTTATTTCTTGTCGGCTCTGTCCAGTCGCTGGCCATACCCTGGTCACCGGACAGTTGGCAGGAATCAAAAACGACCCAAACAAACTTCACTCTTGACAGTGAGGTTTTCACAGGTAATTTTTACCTGACACCCGTTTCGGAATACAATTCATCCGATTTCTTTAGCCCGCAAGGCGATGACTGTTTGTTTACATCATCTTATGGTTCTGGATCAGCTCCTGTTGGCGGTTGTGAGACTGTTGTATTCTCAACTTGTAATTTTGCAGGCGAATATTTCACAATGAATAATGCAGTTGCAGGCACTTCTTACACCTTTATGTCAAGTGTTTCAACAGACTATATGACTGTCAGATCAGGTTCTTCAGGAGGTACAGTAGTCGCATCAGGCCCTCAGCCTTTGACTGTAACAGCTCCTGCAAACGGAAGTCTTTATGTACATGTCGCAGCTAATGAAAATTGTGGTAGTCAGAGTTCTTGTAGAACAACTTCAGTTGTTTGTGAAAGCTGTGCGGGACCAACTGATTATTGTGCAGTAACATCAACCAATACCAGCTACGGAATAGATGGTTTCGTTACAACAGGCGGAGTTGACAACATTTCAAACACCGGAACCGGTCCGGGTCAATACACAGACTATACTTCAATGTTTGTATCAGCCGGAGAAGGTGACACTGTTAATTTTGTAATTACTGGTTTAAGTACTAGCCAGGGTTATGGTATTTGGGTTGATTGGGGTGAAGATTTTTGTTTCAATGACACCGGAGATCAGGTGTTCAATTCGGCCGGTTATGTTAATAATCCATCCGGCACAATTACAGTACCCGCAGGAACTCCTGCCGGAGATTACCGAATGAGAGTAGTAGGAAACTGGTTGTCATCAAGTCCTACTTCATGTGGTGACCTTGGAAGTTCAGCATATGGTGAAGCTGAAGATTATACTTTTAGAGTACTTGGTAGTACTGGTGGTAACGACGGTGAATCATGCGAAGCACCAATAACTGTTTCCAGCTTACCTTATGACGATGCGGGTAATACCGGGGATTATGGTAATAACTATGGCACTGGAGATGTACCTCCGGTAGCATCAGGAGCCATAACTAACGGATCAGGTTCTGCATATTATATTACCGGAAATGATGTTGTTTACGCTTATACTGCGACAGCAGATACGGAGTTGAATATAACCACAACCAATGATAATGATTGGATAGGTCTTTGGGCATTTACAGGTTGTCCATTTACATCTACAGTAGGATATCATACTGCTACAAATGGTACTACACGCGCTATAATGGGACTTCCGGTTACTTCAGGAGAAACTTACTATTTTGTAATTTCTACTTGGTCACCACCAGATAGTACAGACTATACAATTCATATAGAAGAAGTAGACAATGGCGGTGGAACTAATGACTATTGTATCCCTGGCGGAACTAACTCTAATTATTATATCAATGACTTCTCAACCACAGGAGGAACACAGAATATCTCGAATTTGGGTAGCGGTTTCTCAACCGGCGGATATGGTGATTTCTATGATACTCATGCATTAGAGCAGGCTCAGGGAGAAAATGTAACTTTCACCGCAGGGTTCCCATCAGGTCAGACCTACGGATTTAGAATCTGGGTTGACTGGAATCAGGATGGTGAGTTTGATACTACAGAAGAGGTAGCATGGAGCTCTACTTCTTATTTAAATCCTCAATCCGGAACATTTACAGTACCTTCAGACGCATTGGAAGGTGAAACCCGAATGAGAATAGTAGGTCACTGGTTAAATGCTCAAGGTAATATTGATCCTTGTTCAACCAACCATACTTACGGTGAATTCGAAGACTATAAATTCATTGTAACCGAAGGCAACGGAGGCATTGATTGTGACAATCTTGCGACTAACTATGATTCCAATAATGGAGGAAGCTCAGGAGGAGCTGTTTATTTTGATATTACAGTTAAAAATGATGACATAGACGTGATCGCATTTGATATGAATACTGACGGAAGCGGGCCTTTCACAGTTGATGTCTATACAATTTCGGGAACTTACGCAGGAAATGAGACCAATCAGAGTTTGTGGACACTGGTTGCTCAGGGATCAGGTGTAGGAGCAGGGACTGATAACCCGTCCTATGCAGAGCTTGATAACCCAATTACACTTTCTGCCAACAGTACTTATGGAATTGCACTTGTGTTATCAGCTAATCACGGACACAACTATACCAATGGTACCGGTTCGAATCAGCATTTTGAAGATTCTGTAATTGAACTTGATTTGGGATCAGCTTCGAATACGCCATTTACTACTCCGTATACTCCAAGAATATTTAATGGCGCAGTTTACTATTGTACCGGTGATACCGGTGGCGGAACCGGAGATGATTGCGAAATTCACTTCGAGTATTCCAATGATGACGGTACAGGAGATACTTCAGGTCTGTTATTTGCAGATGATTTTCAAGTAGCTTCCGGTACTTCAATGGAAGTTGAAACCATCCGTGTAAGAATGTTCAATAACATTGGTGTTGCATCTACACTTGCAATTCACGAAAATAACGGAGGAGTACCTTCTGCAACTGCAGTTGAAACTTTCAGTAACCTGACTCCTGATTCACAGACTGTTATTGACAATAACTATGGAATGGATATTTATGATATTGAGTTTACACTTCCGTCAACAATTGAACTGGATGAAGGTGTTTACTGGTTGTTGATTCAGACCACATACGGTACTGACAACGGTACTAACTTCTGGACTATCACAAACTCAGGTTACGGTCAGCCGGGTAAATACTCAACTGACGGCGGAGCGACCTGGACTACAAACTCAAGCAATTATAACTTCTCGTTCACACTTGAAGGAACTTGTGAAGGTGATGGCGGCGGAACAGGCAGTTGTGAAAACCCGAATATTGAAATCAATCAGGATATAAGGGATTCCTGTATGGCCAACTTTACTCAGGATGGTCTTGCACAATCATATAAGCCTTTGTATTCGGAAGCAGCAGGAGCCGGAATCAAGCTTGACGCTTCAACAACCGGACTAAATGTAACACTTTCTCTCTGGGATGGACTTCCAAATGCGGGCGGTAATATGCTTGTTACAGGAACCAGCCAGACAGACGGAACAGAATGGGTTGATGTATTCTGGAGTTCTACTGTCAATGTCACTGTCGGAAACACCTACTATATTGTAATTGAAGGAGACAGTTCTCTGCCGTGTATTTCGGGTTCGCTAAACAATCCTTATCCTGACGGAATGGTGTTTGCAAACGATTACGGTTCATGGCCAGACTTTGATTACACCTTCAGAACATACAGTTGTGATGCTCCGGCTGCGGGCCCTTGTGACAGCAAGATCGTCATGGATTGTGGTGTTCAGTACACTGCAGACTTGATTCCGAACGCAGGTGAATGGGTAAACTATACCGGTGTAACTTATAGCTATACAGGTTCTGAGCAGGTATTTGAATTTACGGCACCTGATACCGGAGTTTATCAGTTTGAAGTAAGTCAGGGTACAGCAGATGCAGACTTTATGGTTATGGACGCATGTAGCAATACTGCAGGAAATGTTCTCGGTTCAGGATATTGGACAGGTTTGGGTAACGAAACACTGTCAATGACGGCCGGCGACACTATTTATATTATTGCCGACTTGTATTCATATGCAAGCTCCGGTACAACTGTATCTTTGAAAGTGAATTGTCCTTCAGGCCCGCCACCAACCGGTGACTGTCCGATTGAATACGAAGGAGATTTCGAAGATGGTTTGGGTAACTTGGCCACAGGAATTATCCTTGCAGCGGACTTCCCTGTACCTGCAGGAGAAACCTGGAATC
>CAYFWH010000017.1:0-28478 GCA_964346785.1 uncultured Weeksellaceae bacterium
TTTTTTTGAATTTTTAAATTATTGGGCAAGATTAGTTACCATTCCGAAAGATTTTACTGTAAAACCGCTTTCCATTGACTGTAAAGTTTTTTCAGTAGTTTTACAGTGGATTTACAGCAATAAAAAATCGGCAATATCTAATTTTGAACCGGTCGGATGAATGAACTCGAAAACTTTCAGGAACTGAAAAAAAGGATTTTGGAAACCTACCAAAAATCCTATCCTTATTTTCAGGGCGATTGGAATAGCTTCAGTTCAAAGGACATTCGGCAGCTCATTGATTTAGTCGAAATCCAATGCAAAGAAAGCGTCAGCGAAAAATGGATTTATACCCATTTGAAACCCGAATCCAACCGAAAATTACCGAGAAAAGATATGTTGGATATTTTTTCTAAGTTTTGTGGATTTACAGATTGGGATGAATTTGTGTTTCAAAATCAAGTTGAAGTTCCGGTTGAAACGATTGAGAACCCTATTCAAAAACCTTCAAAAAAATGGCTTTGGCTTTTGTCACTGCTTCCATTGGTTGGACTTGGAATTTATTTTTTCGGTCGTCAATCACCGAAAATGAAAACGGTTCAAATTAAAAATGAATACACCAAAGAACCTGTGCAAACAGAAGATATTCAGATTTATAAGGTTCAGGACGAAGAAAAAATTCCGGTTGAAATTCAGAATTCCAAAATTAAATTGGAAGATAAGGATGACAAAATCCTGATTGAAAGTCCGTATTTTGAAAAGAAAGAAGTGGAAGTTTCAAAATCCACCGATGAAATCCTAATCAAACCCGAAGATTATGCGATGGTGTTGAAGAATTTTATTTTGTCGGATTTGAAAGATTGGGAAAACCGAAAAGAAAAATTGGATAAAATCCTTTCGAATGATTTAGAAGTAATCGTTATGCTGAAAGACAATCTCGGAGCAGAATATCTAAACAAAGAAGAATTTTCAGGAAAGCTGATTGTACCGACTTCAGAAACTAAGAAAATGAAGATTTTGGATTTGAAAACCAATGACCAAAAAGAAATAATATTTATCAGAATTCAGATTTTATGAAATTAAAGAATTTATATATTGTTTTAATGATTTTTCTTTCGGGAATTGCTTTCGGACAGGAAGCCGGAATTCATTTAAAATCAATTCAGGCTAATTTTTCGGAACAAAGCATCCGGGTTTATCAGGAAAATTCACAAAACAAACTGAATGAATTTTATGAGTATCTGTCGCTTTATTCTGCCGAAAAAGATGAAAGTCTAAAAAAACAAATCCGTGAAAATCTGTTTTTAATGATGGATAATAACCTCAAAATTCCCGATTTCACGATCGAAAATCCAAAAGAAATCAGTTTTGAAAAACTATTATCAAAAATCGAAAACCAAAATATTCAATTCAAAATTAAAATAGGTCAAACCCCGACCGAAGTTGAAATCAATCACTGGACAAATCCTTATATTCTACGAATTTCCCAAAACGGAAAAACCAATGAATTCAAAGTAGAACAAACTATATATTTTGAACCCAAAGAAAAGAAATTCGGTTCCAAGCTAAAGACTGTTTGGGAAACTAAATTGGGGAATTTGGAGATTGTGGACGGGTTTTAATAAACACATGAATATCTTAAAGCTATCAGAACCTAAAGTGTTTTGTATTTTATTCTCTAAAATTCAAAATAAATAGAAATTATTCATCTCATTTAATTAATTATTGTTTTGCTTTTCCTATTGAATAGGTTGTTAATCCATAAATCAGAAGCAAGATTCCATTTACAATAATATATATTTCCGCCCTAAAATCAACAAAAGATCAGATTGCTTATCAGTGCAATAACGAAAAATATAACCGAAACCGTTCTTATCAAAGATGCTGTTCTTAGCAAGTTAAAACTAATTCCGATCGTCAGAATCAGTGTGATCATAAAAAAATTAAACTTCCCACTGTTAAAAGGTCTTTATTTTCATTTGTATTAAAGGCAAAGGAGCCATAAGCGATCAAACCCTTGTCAAGAAATTATTTAACTGAAATCCTTGGAATCACTTATTTGAAAACCAAAATTTTCAATTCAAAATAAAAACAACCCAAAACCACAAATGAAGTTGAAACCAATCTTCTGCGAATTTCTTTTGCCTTTGTGAAAGTCACAAGACAGGATGAATTATTACTATAATTCAGAAGGGAACTGATAAAAATATTAATCAAACTTCACCCGACTTAATTCTTTACCGAAATCGTTTAACTTTTCTTCAATCTTTTTTGCCGTTTTCTTCGAAGGGTTGCGATATCCCTGTACATACTGACTTAATTGTGTTTCATTTACTCCCGTCAATCTGCTAAGCGCTGCATAGCTGAAATACTTTGAATAATATTGAAGAAATGAAGGCAAATCATAACTATAGCTAAATTTAGCTTCTATAAATTCATCTCCTTCTTCTTCATATATAGATTTCATATCAATATAACTTTGTTCAAAATCGTTAATAGCTTCCTGTACGCTGTTGCCGTCTCCGTGAATTCCGTAATTCAACGGATTATCTTTGATGTAAACCCCATAAGTGCCATCATTTCCTCGTTCAATAAATGCTTTTACTATTTTCATTTTTTAATTTTATTGTTGTTAAATAATCCAGAAGTTATTTTACACCTGAATCATCTAAAATACTTTTTAAAGTTCCCGTTTTAACTTCCTGATTTTTATGATTGCTCATTTTAAATCTTTTATTGGTTATCGGACTAAACCAAACCGGGTGTCCTCCCATCTGTTTACCGGTATCATAACAACCAGACTTTTTTAACTTTTTTTCTAATTCTGAATATTTCATTGTCTGTTTGATTAATACACTACAAATATAATGCTATTAACATTAATAGCAAAATAAAGTGTTTCTCTTTATCGTACCAAACCCTTTTCTCACTTTTTGATATATGTCAAAAATATAATATCTTAACTTCCTGAACTTTGCACCACAAACAAACATTAAAAAATGAAATCTTTAACTCAAAAGACTGTATTGATTTTTTTGCTGCTTTCTCAGGCGTTATGGTCGCAGACTGCACCCACTTTGAATGAACTCATTGACAGTGCACTAATCCATGACAGCAGACTGATTCAGCAAAAACTCGAAAATCAACTGACGCTGCTCGATGACGAGCGACTAAAAGATGTCTTTCTGCCTAAGGTAGATTTGACCGGCAAAACCGGATATCTTTATACTTCCGCAAATATCAAAATGCCGGGATTAGACATTTCTCCGGAAGTTTATATTCCCGAAAGAAATAATCATCTGAATATTTCAGGGTTTTCTGCTATGGCAAAAGCAGAAGCCAGCATGTTAATTTATTCAGGCGGCAAGGTGAAATATTTAAAGGAAGCCAATAAAGAAAAATCGATTTCTGAACAACTGTTAATGGAGAAAACATATGATGATGTGGTGTCAGAAATTTCGAAATTATATGATCAGATTGCCTTGCTGAATCAGACCGAAATTGTTCTGGACGAAGCCAAAAAGCGATTGGATATCAATAAAAAAACCGCTGAAAAAGCATTGGGATACGGACTAATCACGCCTTATGACAATCAGAAAATTGAATTGGCACAAGCCGTTCTGGATTCCAAAATTATTGAATTTCACGGAAAGAGAGAATTGCTGTTCACTCAATTGAATCTGCTAACCGGCATCGAAAAAGAAAGATTGCAATTGATTGAACCTAATTTGGAAACAATTGATTATTTAATTGGTGAAGGAGATATTCAAAATCGGGCTGAAATTAAGGCATTGGAACATGGTATTTTGGCAGCTGAAAATAAAATCAAAGCCGAAGAGAAATGGTGGATTCCCAAAGTGATGGCACAAACTTCACTGACTTATATCGGTTTGTTTGACAGTCATATCACAACTTCTAAAGAATTGATTTACGGTACCGGCCGTAAATTAGACTGGCGTCCTTCATCGCTGAATGTTTTTCCGGTTTTTCAAGCCGGAATAGGTTTCAAATGGGATATTTTTGACGGCAACGAAGGTAAAACCATGGTTCAGGAAGCACAGATTAACAAAGAAATTCTAAAGGCTAAAAAAACCGATGCCGAACGGATGCTGAAATTGAATCTCGCCAATAATCAGACAAATTATGACATCGCCAATGCGCAAATTGAAGTAAAACTAAAACAAGTGGATATCGCAGAAAAAGCTTTGGTAAATGTCGAAAAAGAATTTCGTTACGGCACCAAAATCGCCTCCGACCTGATTGAAGCCGAAAATGATTTAGTCAATGCGCAATTGGAATTACTGACTGCCATTTTCAATCAGCGCAGAAATGCTGTGGAATTAATGAAATCCACACAGGATTTGAATATCAACAAACTTTAAAACAAACAAACAGATGAAAAATATAAGTATTCCAATCTATATTTTGACGGGGCTCACGCTGCTGTTTTCATGCAGTTCACCCAAACCTGAAAAACAGATACAGGGAAAAACCAAAAAGGAAGTAATTTCTTTTTCGCCGAAATTACCGGGCAGAATCCTGGAAATTTATGTGCAGGAAGGTCAGCTGGTAACCAAAGGCGATACTCTTGCGCTATTGGATATTCCTGAAGTCAATGCCAAAATCGCACAGGCAGAAGGTGCTACACAGGCAGCACAGATGCAGGAACAAATGGCAAAAAATGGTGCTACTCAAGATCAGGTGAGACAATTGAAAGCCAAACAAAAAGGTTTGCAGGAACAATATAATTATGCGCAGAAATCCTACGAAAGAGCTCAAAATATGTTCAATGACAGCCTGATGTCACCACAGAGTTTTGATGAAGTTTTTGCAAAATATCAGGGCGCCAAAGCACAATTGGATGCTGTAAACGCTGAATTAAATGATGTTCTGACCGGTACTCGTTATGAAAAAATCGGAATGGCAGAAGGTCAGGTGCAGCAGGCTGCAGGCGCTTTACAGGAAGCCAATATTGCGAAATCCGAACGGTATATCATAGCAACCAATGATATGGAAATTGAAACAATTTCACTTCGTGTGGGCGAACTGGCAACCGCCGGCTATGCGCTTTTCAACGGTTATCTTCCCAATTCGACTTATTTCCGTTTTACCATTCCTGAAAGTAAAATCGGAAATTATAAAAAAGACACCGAAATCAGGATGAAATCTACATTCGGCAATCTTCAATTCACCGGAAAAATCATTTCCGTCAAGCAATTAACCAAGTATGCAGATATCACAACAGCTTTTCCCGATTATAAACCGGAAGAAGCCGTTTATGAAATCAAGGTGATGCCCACCGATGAAAAAGCTGTTGCAGAGCTGTTAGTGAATTCAAGTGTTGAAATTATCAATTAATCACAAGATATGAAATCAATATTTTATCTGATTAAAAGAGAGTTCAAACAGTTTCTGTCAAACACTACGCTGCTTTCGGTTTTCTTTCTGGCACCGATTATATACGGTCTGATTATCGGATTCACATACAAGGAAGGGAAGGTGACCAATATCCCCGTATTACTCGTTGATCAGGATAACTCACCTTTGTCCGGACAGTTAACTGAAATGCTACAGGACAACCAAAGCTTGGAAATTATTCCTTATGCAAGCGAGCCCGCAGATTTAAAAAACGAAGTCATCAAATTAGATGCAGCAGCGGTGATAACAATTCCTGAACGATTTGAAGCGATGATATTGCAAAAGAAATATCCCGAAGTCAATGTACACATCAACACTGCCAATGTACTGACTGCCAATTTTGCATCCAAAGCCATACAACTGACTTTGGGTACTTTTTCGGCAGGTGTGGAAATGAAAGGTTTACAAAAATCCGGAATGACGGCTCAACAGGCTATGACACAATATGAACCTTTCAAAGCCAATTACATCACCATGTTCAATACGGCGAGTAATTATCTGATATTTATGTGGCCGGCAATTATGGCGGTGGTATTGCAACAGGTGATTTTGCTGGCAATGGCGGTAACCTTTTCGGAAGAATTAAAAAGAGAATCTTTTATAGAAGATTTTGTGGTCAGAAAAACTTATGCCATCGTCACGATGTTTATCAAAAGTCTGCCGGTATGGGTGTTTTCTCTGTTCAATGTATTTATATTCTATCTGTACAGTCGTTATTTCATGATTCCTGTACCCGAAGATATTTGGAATTTTATGTTCGTTACCGGAATTTATGTGCTGGCGTGTACCAATCTTGGTGTTTTTGTAAGCATATTGTTACCTGATTCTCTGAAGGCTACACAAGTATTGATGGTCATTGCATCACCGGCGTTTATTATCAGTGGTTTCACCTGGCCGGTCTATGCCATGCCCGGATGGATACAGACAGTGACCGGAATTATTCCGCTGACGCCCTATCTCGAAGCGCTGAAAATTCTGCTTGTTCAGCAGGGACAGGGATTCCTGACGAAACCCTATCTGATGCAACTGATTGGATTGGCATTGATTTATTTCCTGATGGCTTGGATAGTTCTGAAAATCAAACTCGTTCGTTTGCATAGAATTCATGCGCCAAAAAACAATGAAGAATCTTTGGCTGTTGAACTGACCGAAGAATAATCTTTATTGATACTGTTTGTTTGTATGAAGCCGTTTCATTGAGTTATGAGACGGCTTTTTTTGTTTTCTCTCCCGAATCTTCAGTGTTGAATTGAATTACTATTGTTCAAGCTTACACAAAAATGCAAGCAAAAAACTTTACCGTTTCCATGCTAATTTTTTGTTATTACCTGTATTAAGGCACAACATCATATTTTGTTTCTGCTTTATTGTTAAAAATGTCTTTTTGAATTTTTTGCCCTATTTCAGAAGTTTTTTCAAGGTCTGAATTTGTTATTATTTTCAAAACAGGAGCTTCTTTGGCGTCATAATTCGGCTTGTTTCCATAGGTTGTTATTTGTGTTTCAAATCCGTTTTGAGTTGCAAAAGTCTTTAACTTTTCAATATAAGGAACTTGCCGGTCAGTCATAGCCTCAAATTCAATTTGAAATTTGCCGTTGTTTTTTACGAAATAAATACAATCTATTCCATTAGAAGTAATTCCAATGAAATCAAATTCTGTTTTATTCTGTTCCAATAGTTTAAGTTCTTCATTCAATTGAGCAATTTCAATCTGCTTAGCCCGTTGAATGAAATTTTTGGATTTGCCAGTTTTATTTTCGCATCCAAATAGTGATAAAATTCCGCTAAATATTCCCATTGTAATTATCGATTTTATGGTTTTCTTACATTAAATCATTTTCAATTAGATAGTTAATTATTTGATCTTTTTGATTTTGATTAGTTTCAAATTCAAAACTTAAGTTTGTTTTAGTAAATAAAGCATCAACTTTAGTTGTTATTTTAATTCCCTCCTATGTTTGTAAAGAGATTATATTTATAAAAAAATAAGTTAGAAAGAATGAGAGCAGACTTATTCCCAAATAGCTTTTATAGCATATTCAGACTAAGATTGAGCCTCATTCTTTTTAATTCTCTTAGAGTTTAAACAGAATGTAAGGAATGATTATAAACATAACAGATCATATCCAGAATATCCAACCAGGAGACAAGATGAAGGGAGAATTTAACTTATTTAATTATTTAAATAAACAGTTATTTATGAAAATTTTAAAACAAGTTCTTGGGGTTGATATAGCACAAAAGGAGTTGGTGGTCAGCCTTGGTCGATTAACTGAAGATTTGAATGTTGAGATTTACTCTCATCGAATTTTCGCAAACAAAGAAACTGGCTTTAAAGCACTTTTAAAATGGCTTTTTAAGAGTATTGATGACAATATTCCAGTTCGTGTTGTTATGGAAGCAACAGGTGTCTATCATCAGAAATTCGCAAACTTCATGGTTGATAATAGCATTGAAGTAAGTATAGTGCTTCCAAATAAAATCAGTAATTTCATAAGGACACTTCAGGTCAAAACCATTACAGATAAAACCTGTGGTGATGCTATAGCTAGATTTGGTTTAGAAAGAAATCTGAATGTTTGGAAGAAGCCGAACCCAATCTATATGCAACTTCAGCAATTAACAAGGGAAAGAGATCAGATAGTAGATCAAAGAACAATAGCCAAGAACCGACTTCATGCTGAGAAATCGGAAGCATATCCAAATAAAGAGAGTATAAAGCGGATAAATTCCTTAATAAAGTTTTTGAATAAACAAGAATAGGATATTAAATCAGAAATCCATCAATTGATAAATGAGAATCCGCAAATTAAGCAACAGGTAGACCTCATGACTACCATCCCTGGTTTGGGTGAACTTACAGCTGTTATTATTTTGGCCGAGACCAATGGATTTGAGTTAATTAGAAACAAGAAGCAATTAACCAGCTATGCGGGAATGGACATTAAAGAAAAACAATCCGGGACTTCGGTAAAGGGGAAGCCTCGATTGTCCAAGAAAGGAAATAAGCACATACGAAGAGCTATGCATCTACCATCGCTTGCAGCGGTGAGACACAATCAAATATATAAAAAAGTATATGCAAGATTAGTCTCAAAACACGGTATAAAAATGAAAGCTTTGATAGCCATTCAAAGAAAATTATTGGAATTGTCTTATATCTTGGTAAAGAATCAAAGTGTATTTGATCCAAACTATGAAGAAAAAAGAGAGCCGAAAAAAATTACGAACCCTCTTTAGAAGCTAGCTTATGCTGCTTTATTTTTCAAAGGAAAATAAAATTCAGATTTATTTTGGTTTTTAACACAGAATCTTATTTGATTTCATTATTTTTATCCAGAGAACGCTGCCGCGAGATTATATCTCGTGTGCCACAGAATAATTTTCTCAAATCATTTCCACAAAAAAATCTAGCTAATTTCCTTTAGGATTGAGGTAAAAGAGATCGATTTTCTTGATGTATATTGTATTGTTGTATAATGTACAATATATTGTTTTATAAAAATTATTTACCTCGGTCCTAAAGGATGAATTTTGATGAAACAATTCCTTAAAAAGAAAAAACCAAATTCCTTGAAAAACTTTGTCAAAGTTTCAAACTTTGACAAAGTTCTCATCTTTCAAATGAATACAAAAAACCTTATTACCTTATTTGATTTCATTATTTTTATTCAGAGAACGCTGCCGCGAGATTGTATCTGGTGTGCACAAAACAATTTTCTCAAAACCTCAATTAATTAAATAAAAAAAATCGCCAACCTATGCTGACGATTTTTTTAATATTTGATTGAATTGTTATTCTATAAATTATGGTTGATAATTTGGATATTTATAAGTAGTAAATTCACTAATTCGTGTTACACTTTCAAGTGTGATTTGTTTAATAAGTGCACCAGTATTATTTTCAACATAAATAATATAACCATTATTAGCATGAGTACCTAAAGGAGCAGGTAAGCTTACATAATCAGATACTGCTGATAATTCAACATCAAAATAACCAATTCCTGTTGTTTTCTTTGGAAGAACAACTTGTCTAGATAATTTAAATCCACTATCAGGATTCTCTAAAACTACAGATAAATATGCAAATGTAACTGTTCCCTCTAATTCATAAGAAAATTGCAATCTCCATCTGTTCATTTGACCTACCCATAAATTCTCAACAAATCTATGTGATATATTTTCTGGTACTCCAGTAACATTTTTATAAATATAATTATCATTCCAATTTGATAAATCAGGTTTAATATTCATGTTCTTTGGATAAGTAGAAGTTGGAATAGCTGCATACATCAATGGAGTTTGATATTGTACAACCCATCTTGTTGGAGGGTCATTTGGTCCTGATGCATCAAAATTAGTAGTAGTCGGTTTAACTCCACCTGCTCCACTTATTATTTGAACATGACCATCATTTGGTTCCCACCAACCTTCAGTTGAATTCAAATAATAGTTGGGGTACTGATGGTCCGAATTCAAAATAACTGCTCCAGGATCCCAAGAAGCAGCATCTCTTGTTGAAGTATCCATTACAGGAATATTTCCTGCAATATTTACAGTAGTTTCGGAAACCAAGGGAGTCCAAACTCCAGCTGCACTTCCTGGCTTACTGTAAAAATAAAAACCTGCTGTTTTTGTTGGTGAATCTGTTATGCCATCTCCATCTGTGATGTAAACGATTTCACTATGAACATGGGTTGTGCCTGCATCTGTTGCTTGTGCAAGAGTCATTCTTGGAATAAGAATACCCTTTTCAGTACTGACAACATCTAAAGTTGCTTGTGGGTCACTTGTATTGATGCCAACTTGGGCATTCAGACTTGCGAATCCAATCGCAAATGCTAAACTAAGAAATAAAGTTTTCATCTCGGTTTTTAGGTTTAGGTTAAAATTATTTGAGCACAAATGTAAACTTTTTTATCGACCTACAAAAGAAATCTTTATTTTTTTTGTTAAAGTTTTGTTTCAATTAGAAAGAAATTAAAAGAATAAATCATAAAAATTTCCGGTTTTCACCTTTATATTGTTAGGATATTCAATTACTCAAAAAAAAAATTAATAAAAAAAATCAAAATAATTTTTAAAATATTCTTTTTTATATTCATCGTCACTGTTGTTCAAAAATTGCAGATAACACAAACATACGAACATATTTTTTAGTTTCGAAAAGCTAAAACATTGAAAAAATAATTAATTTTCAATCAATTAATAGCTACTCATACTATTGATAATCAACATTCAAACACACCAAATAATATTAGCCTACACAAGTCTTTCTAAAAATCCTTAATTTGGTAAAAAATTAGAGATTCAATGAAAATCCTCGAACGACTCAATGAATTTTATCCCAATCATCCTGAAATGGAACGATTTCTACTGACAAATACGAAAAGTATCAAGGTCAGGAAAAATGAAATAATCAGTACGCAGGGAAGCTTTAACCGCAATGTTTATTTTGTGGAAAAAGGTTTGATTCGTTCGTTTTATATCGAAAAAGGAAAGGAGATTACTACAAATTTTTATACCGAAGGAAAACTGGCTGCAAATACAGATACTTTGTTCAACCAGGAAGACAGCCGTTATTCCATTGATGCTTTGGAAGACAGTGAATTGCTCTACATCAACTATTTAGAACTAGAAGAATTTTGTGAAAATTCGGTTACTGCCTCTAACTTCAGTCGTTTTATATTGGGGAAACTCATGACAGAAATGGCCGCCAGAATTGCAGATTTACAATATCTCTCAGCCCGTGAAAAATATGATAAACTGATGACCGAACATCCGGATATCATTCTTCGTGCGCCTTTGGGAATGATAGCAAGTTATCTGGGAATTACACAGGAGACACTGAGCAGAATCAGAAGTAAGTCAGGCAGAACCAAATAAAACTTGTTTCATTTAAAAAAATATGTGGTCAATTTGTTTTATTAAATTTGACAATTGAACTGTACAAATGCAAATTAGATTTAGAAAGGCTTTATCCGATGAAGCGCTTTTGGTTTGGGAAATCATTCAACAAGCCATCCGAAGGCGAAAAGAAGATGGCAGTACCCAATGGCAAAGTGGTTATCCAAATTTAAAAACGGTTGAAAATGATATTGAAAAAGGTTATTGCTATTTATTGACTTCCGATGAGAAAATCATTGCTTCAGCCGCACTGATTTTTAATGATGAGCCCTCGTACAATGTGATTGACGGTGCCTGGATGAGCAATGGAGATTTTCTGGTTGTACATCGGATAGCAGTTTCAGATGAAGTTCTTGGAAAAGGAGTTGCCGTTAGATTTTTTAAAGAATTTGAAGATTTCGCAAAGGAAAATGGTGTTTTTAGCATTAAAGTCGATACCAATTTTGACAATCACGCAATGCTCCATATTCTCAAAAAACTCGATTATAAATATTGTGGTGAAATTCAGGTTTATGACGGACCAAGAAAAGCTTTTGAGAAGTTGTTGAACTAAAATTTGGATGACAATTATTCAGATTAAAACAAAAAATCATACATTCACAACATCATTCAAGAACTTTTATGAAAAGTCAACTCTTTAGAAAAAAATCACTCGAGCGACTGGCCGAAGAAAGCAAACTGTCCAAAAACTCAATGAACAGAGTTCTGTCTGTCAAAGATTTAACTTTTATGGGCATCGCCGCAGTCGTTGGTGCAGGAATTTTTTCAACCATCGGTTCAGCGGCTTACAACGGAGGCCCGGGCGTTTCTACTCTGTTTATCATTACCGCCATCACCTGTGGTTTTACAGCACTTTGTTATGCCGAGTTTGCGAGCAGAATTCCGGTCGCCGGAAGTGCTTATACCTATTCGTATGTGGCTTTTGGTGAAATTATCGCCTGGATTATCGGGTGGGCTTTGATTCTTGAATATTCAATTGGAAATATAGTCGTTGCAATTTCTTGGAGTAGTTATTTCAATAATTTATTGGTACATTTTGGGATACATCTTCCCGACTGGATGTTAATTGACCCGGTCACCGCAAAAAATGCTTTTCTGGAATCCACCGCAGCACTGAATTCGGGTGAATTACTGAGTCCAGAGAAAATAAATTCCTATGAGTTTGCAATCAATGCGTACAACAGCGCGCCGATGATTGGCGATATGAAAATTTTCTTCAATCTGCCGGCATTGATTATCGTAATTCTGATTACCTGGCTGGCTTATATCGGAATCAAGGAAAGCAAGAAAACCGCAAATTTTATGGTTTGGTTCAAAGTTGCTGTTATTATTTTTGTAATAGTTGCCGGTGCTTTTTTTGTAGATACCAACAACTGGCGACCATTTTTACCGAACGGATTTGAAGGTGTTCTAAAAGGTGTTTCGGCTGTATTTTATGCCTACATCGGTTTTGATGCCATTTCGACCATGGCAGAAGAGACTAAAGATCCACAACGGGATATGCCGAGAGGAATGATTTATTCACTTCTGATTTGCACCGGACTTTACATATTGATTGCATTGACACTGACCGGAGTAGAACATTATTCTGAATTTAAAAATGTTACCGACCCGCTGGCTTTTGTTTTCAAAAATCGTGCTCCATGGATAGAAACCATCGTATCTATAAGTGCTGTAGTCGCCACAACAACGGTTTTGCTGGTTTTCCAAATCGGTCAGCCGAGAATCTGGATGAGTATGAGTCGAGATGGTTTGTTGCCCGAAAAATTCCAGAAAATCCATCCCAAATACAAAACCCCTTATTTTGCAACGCTTGTAACCGGTGTGATTGTGGGAATCGGTGCTTTGTTTATAGAAAGCGATTTGGTGACCGATCTGACGAGTATCGGAACTTTGTTTGCGTTTATATTGGTTTCGGGCGGTGTCTTATTTTTACCACCCAAGGTTAAAGAGCCCGGAAAATTCAGTCTGCCCTATATCAACGGAAAATGGATTGTACCGTTGCTCTATATTGGATTTATTTATATTTTCAAAGAACGGATAGTCAGCGCATTTACAGAATTCAATCTCGACAACACAGAAGAGGTTTTGTTTATTGTTTTCCTGATTTTTGCAATGGCGACAGCGGTGGTTACATTTATCAGAAATTATTCACTCATTCCGATTATGGGTGTACTGACCTGTTCATATCTGATGGTCGAAATTCCGATTGTCAGTTGGAAATGGTTTGTGGTTTGGATGGTTTTGGGTCTTTTGATTTATTTTCTGTACGGTTACAGACACAGTAGATTGAATCAACAAAAAGTTTGAAAATGAAAATTGCAGAAAAATTAAATATAACTCATTCATTAAAAACCTATTTCAACGCTGATTCAGATGAATTCAAACAAGTTGATTTTGAAGAGAAAATGGCGTTTTTGTCAAAAGTTATTGCTTCGGGTTTTGATTTGAATGAATTGATTAATGAATACAAAACAGCGTCGGATTTTTCGGATGAAAATTTAATTCCGACACTAAAAATGTATATCTCCTATATAAAATTTGATGTACCGTTTTATTTCAGAAAACTCGAATACCTGAATTCAAAAACCGAAAAAGAAATCATTGAGTTATTGAAAGATTTGATTTTGGAAACCAATCAGGAGTAAAAATAAGCTAGATGACTTATTGATGGAATTGGGGTAATTCCTGAATTTTGAAGAACCAAAATATTACAAATGAGAAAATTTATAACCCTATTTTTAATTACTGCCACCTTTGGGCTAACAATAGTTTCTGCCCAGAACGATGGCAAGTCTGAATTTGAAAACGGAATGAAAGCCTATCATCAGGGAGATTATCAATCTGCACTTGATTGGTTCGATAAATCTGCAAAAATGAACTATATTAATGCAATCGAAGTTATTGGAAGAATGTATTACAATGGTGATGGTGCGGCTCAGGATTATGACCGGGCAAAAATCCAGTTTGAGCAGGCTGCAGCATTGGGTTCAGCGACGGCGATGTACGGGCTTGGCTCTATTTATGGTAACGGCTGGGGAAGTACCAAAAAGAATCTTGAACAGGCTTATAACTGGTACCTGAAATCTGCAAATCTTGGAAACGGCATGGCCATGCACGATATCGGTATTATGTATTACAACGGTTATGGCGTTGAGCAAAATCTTGATGAAGCAATCAGTTGGTTTGAAAAAGGAGCCAATGCCGGTTATATGATTTCGATGACTACACAGGCAATGATGTATCAAAAAGGAATAGATGTAAAACAAGATTTTGCCGAATCCAATAAATGGTACAAAATGGCGGCTGAACACGGGAATCCTCAGGCGATGTTTAATCTTGGTATTTCTTATGTAAATGGTGAAGGTGTAGAAAAAGATTGCAAAGAAGCTTATAAATGGATTAAAAAAGCTGCTGAAAATAATCTCGAAGAAGCAATGCAGGCAATGATAGATACAGAATATTGGGACAGTTGTTTCAAACAGTAGAAATTTAATATCATGAAAAATATATGTTTTAACCTAACCGGATTTAATGCAATTGGACTGGGTGTTGAACAAGATTTTGACGAAGTCAAAGAATGGTTTAGTATAGCGGCAGATCATGGTGATGAAGATGCTTATGAAATAATTAATGAGCCGGAACATTGGACTGAATGTGAAAAATAAAATAACTAAATGAAAATATTTACAAATCTTATTTTTTCCTGTCAGGATTATCTTTTATAAAAGCCGCCCAGCCGGTATAGGTTTTTTGAGTCTCTTCTTTTCCGGAATTAAAAAAATGACAAACCGCCGCAGCCAAACCATCTGTAGCGTCCAGTCTTTTAGGAATTTCCTTCAAACCAAGTAAATTTTTGAGCATACCCGCCACCTGTTCTTTTGAAGCATTACCATTTCCGGTGATTGCCATTTTTATTTTCTTGGGCGAATATTCGGTTATCGGCACCTCACGATAAAGTCCGGCTGCCATCGCGACACCCTGTGCCCTGCCGAGTTTCAGCATAGACTGAACATTTCTTCCAAAAAAAGGTGCTTCTATCGCCAATTCGTCCGGATGATAGGTATCGATAATCGCAAGTGTTTTTTCGAAAATTCTTTTGAGTCTTAACGAATGAGATTCATATTTATGAAGCAGTAATTCATCCAGAAGCAGAAATTGCATTTTGTTTTTTTCTACTTTAATTAAACCAAAACCCATCACGGTGGTACCGGGGTCAATTCCCAAAATAATTCGCTCCATACTGCGAAGATAAGATTTGAAAAACAAAGATTCAGTCAGACTGAATTTAATTTCTAATCAAAACTATTCAAATAAGCCTGCCAGCCTTTGGTTTTATATTCCAAAGCAGCCGCTTCGGCATCCGCAGCTTTGTAAATCCCGCGTCCGACAATGATAAAATCGGTGTGATATTCAGAACAAACTCGCTCAGGCGTATTGTACTGCTGGCCTTTTGAATCACCACCTGAACTGATATTTACACCCGGCGTAAACAACAGCAAATCATCAGAGGTTTTTCGCTGTGCTACAACACCCATTACATTCGGTGAATTTTTTGCGGTATTCAGCGCCTTGCCCACATAATAATCATCGGTGAGCGTTCCTTTGGTTGACATTTCAACAATCGCAACCACACCCACATTTTCAAAAACTTTCAGGCTTTCTTCACCGGCTATCATATGCGAAGTAATCATATCTGCCCAACTTCCGATTCTGTACATTCCTTCTTTGTACTGCAATTCCTGGGTGTTTCCGATATCTCCAAATTTTCGGTCTTCAAAAAGCAGGAAATCTTTTTCTTTCGATATTTCTCTTAACTTTTCAATCAAATCAAAATTAAAATCACGAATAATATCGGTATGTAATTTCAAAGCAACAATATGATCTCCCACAGATTCAGCAAGTTGAATCAATTCTGCGGAGCTGATGACATCTGCAGATGCAATCAGATTGGATTGTTTTTTTAATGCAATTTCAATCAGTTTTTTTCCAACCGGATGATTGATTTTCTTTTTATCCAGACCAACTCTTTTCTTGACAGGCGGTGCCGGCGGATTTTCCAAAAAGTTTTTAATCCGACTTACTTCGCTATCATCCAAACGGTGAAAACGATGCAATAAATCAATTACTTCATTGATCGTAAAAAGAGTATGAACGGTATATCCTTTTGCTTTTAATTTTTGAATTCCACCTTGTTCACGGTCAAGAACTACCACGATATCGGTTACCTTCAATCCTTCTCTTTCCACTTCTTCGATGGTTTCGAGCAAACTCTGACCACTTGTTATCACATCTTCGACCAGCAAACAATTCTGTCCGTCGTGGTAAATTCCTTCAACCATTCTTTTGGTTCCGTAACCTTTATTTTCCTTTCTTTTGATAATCAGCGGAATACCACTTGCAAGACTCATTGTTGTTCCCATTGGAAGCGCTGCATAAGGCACACCGCAAATCAAATCAAAGGGTGACTCTTCAACCAGGTCCAGAAGCTGGTTGGCAAGTGTTTTTAACAATTGAGGACTGGATGACAAAGGTCTCAAATCAACATAAAAAGGAGATTCAATACCGCTTTTTAAAATGTAATTACCAAATTTAATAATTCCGAGTTCGTAGGCTTTGAGTAATAAATCTTCGCGTGGCTGCATTTCTGAAATGTTTGCGCAAAGTTAAAAGATTTCAGCCGTCAGCAGGCTATAATTAAACACAACTTCTGTCAAGTTTTCCACAATTTTTTTAATCTTTTCCTGATGGATATATTTATATTTACAATCCAAAAATAAACACACAATGAAAAAATCTGTCTGGATTTTGTTGTTGATTGCTTTTACCGCTTTCGGACAACAAACTGAATATCAATTCAAACAAATCATCGACCTGAACCCTTCTCCTGTTTGTAATCAGGGTAAAACCGGTACCTGCTGGAGTTTTGCAACAATTTCATTTCTGGAAGCAGAAGTTTACAGAATCAATGGAAAATTCATTGATTTATCAGAAATGTATCCGGTTAGAAAGACCTATCCTGTCAAAGCCTATAATTTTGTTTACCGTCAGGGAAAAGCACAGTTTGGTGAAGGTGGTCTGAGCCACGATGTGATGAATGCGGTTGCTAGTTTTGGTGTAGTTCCGCAAAGTGAATATCAGGGATTTGGAAAATCTAAAAATTCCTACGATCATTCGGTTTTAATTAAAGAACTGGAAAATCAAATCAATGATATTGTAAAAAATCCAAACGAAAATATGGAACCCGATTGGATGAACAAATTCAACCAAACCTTGGACGAATATTTGGGTCAGGCTCCGGATAAATTTGATTTTGAAGGCAAAGAATATACACCACAGTCTTTTGCAAAAGAATTAAACATTCATCCCGAAGATTATGTAACACTGACTTCATTTACACATCATCCGTATTATTCAAAATTCATTCTCGAAATTCCTGATAATTTCTCTTACGGTTCTTACTACAATCTCCCGCTTGATGAATATATACAAATCCTGAATGACGCACTCGACAAAGGATTTACAATCGCTTTGGATACCGATGTAAGTGAAAAAACATTTTCATCTGAAGCAGGAATGGCCATCTGGCCAAGTCAGGGTGAAGAAAATGATTATTTCAAAGTTATTCTGCCCGAAAAATGGGCGACTCCTGAAGAAAGACAGTTGGCGTTTGAAAATTATTCTACTGAGGATGACCATTTAATGCAAATTACAGGCTTGGTAAAAGACCAGCTTGGAAACAGTTATTATGATGTGAAAAACTCATGGGGTACAGATGGAAGAGGAAACGGAGGTCATATTTATATGTCGGTACCTTTTTTCAGAATGAAATCAATAGCATATACTGTTCACAAAGATGCATTAAGCCCTGAATTAAAAAAACGCATTGGAATACTTTAATTAAACCGCAAATAATCAATAAATTTGCGATTCATTAATTTTTCGGTACGCAAATTGATTAAAAGAGGCGGACTTAAACAATATAAAATGGAAGCATTATTAGAATTGGAACAGGCAACAGCCAAACTTGAGAAAAAAGGTTTTTTAGATATAGAAATACCCGAAGGCACTGATTTGATTGCTGAAATCAATCGAATGAGAAAAGAAAAAAATGCAATCATTCTGGCTCATTATTATCAGACTGCTGACATTCAGGATATTGCTGATTTTTTGGGTGACAGTCTGCAACTCGCAAAAGCAGCAGCTACAACCGATGCAGATATGATTGTTTTTTGCGGTGTACACTTTATGGCAGAAGCAGCGAAAATTCTAAACCCAACCAAAAAAGTTGTGTTGCCGGATTTAAAAGCAGGTTGTTCACTTGCAGACTCATGTACCGGTGAAGGATTGAGAGCTTTGAGAGAAAAACATCCTAACGCAATTGTCATCAGTTACATCAATTGTGATGCCGGCGTAAAAGCAGAGAGCGATATAATTTGCACTTCATCAAACGCTGAACATATCATCAACTCATTGCCTGAAGATCAGGAAATCATTTTTGCTCCCGATAAAAACCTGGGTGGATACTTAAACCGTGTTACCGGAAGAAAAATGATTTTGTGGGATGGTGCCTGCATTGTTCATGAAGCTTTTTCAATTGAAAAAATTGCAAGACAACTCGCTGCACACCCTAATGCTAAATTAATTGCACACCCTGAATCTGAGGAAGTTGTACTAAACGCTTCTGATTTTGTCGGCTCAACTTCAAGATTATTGAATTTTGTAAAAACAGATGAAGCAGAAGAATTTATAGTTGCAACCGAAGCCGGAATTATCCACGAAATGCAAAGACTTGCTCCTGAGAAAAAATTAATTCCAGCTGAAGTTAATGAAGATAACAGTTGCAATTGCTCAGAATGTTTCTTTATGAAACGAAACACAATGGAAAAGATTTATCTGTGTTTGAAATATGAATTACCCGAAATTCTGATTGAAGAAGATTTGCGCCAAAGAGCTGAAAAATCAATCAACAGAATGATGGAATTATCAACTCAGATTAAATAAATAAAATCAAAAAGGCAGGAATCCGATTTCTGCCTTTCTTATAAAATAATTTCAAATGCTCTACCTGGTACCCACTCCAATCGGAAACTTAAAAGACATGACTTTCAGAGCGGTTGAAGTTTTAAAAACTTCTGATTTAATTCTTGCCGAGGACACCCGAACCAGTGGTATTCTGCTCAAACATTATGAAATTTCTACTCCAATGCGCTCTTATCACATGCATAATGAGCACCAAATTACAGAGGAAATTATTGAACTACTAAAAAACGGGAAAATCATTTCGATGATTACCGATGCCGGCTCTCCCGGAATATCAGATCCCGGATTTTTACTGGTTCGTGACTGTGCCGAAAATGACATTGAAGTAATTGCACTGCCGGGTGCAACCGCTTTTGTTCCGGCATTAACGGTTTCGGGTTTAATTTCAAATGAGTTCGTTTTTATCGGATTTTTGCCGGTCAAAAAAGGAAGACAAACAAAACTCAATGAGTTAAAAAACGAAAAACGAACTTTGATTTTTTATGAATCACCACATAAAATCTCTAAAACACTAAAAGATCTTTCAGAATTTTTCGGTGGAGAAAGAAAAGCGAGTTTATCAAGAGAAATCTCAAAGAAATTTGAAGAAACAATCAGAGGAAGTCTTGAAGAATTACACCAAATTTCTGAAAGCAGAAATCTGAAAGGCGAAATGGTTCTCGTCGTTGAAGGCAGTACAAACTAAATTTATTTTTCTCTTAAATTTAATTGAAAAACCAATTGATTTTGTCTTTTCTCACTTAAATTTGCAATACTTTATGACGAAAAGAATCTCAATCGGCGAATTTCTTGAAAATTATTCCGGTGTCCCGTTACTCGATACCCGCACAACTGCAGAGTTCGAAAAAGGACATATTCCCGGTGCTTTCAATCTGCCTATATTTTCTAATCAGGAAAGGGTTGAGGTTGGCACAACTTACAAACAAAAAGGTCGTGAAGAAGCGATATTACTCGGATTTGATTTGGTGGGTAACAAATGGCGCGGATTTATCGAAAAAGCATTGGAAATCGCTCCTGATAAAAAAGTCGCTGTTCATTGCTGGCGAGGTGGCATGAGAAGCGGTGCAATGGCATGGGCACTCGATTTTTATGGTTTTGATGTATTCGTTATTGAAGGTGGTTATAAGTCGTACCGACACTATGTACTCGATTTTTTTGAAAAATCATTTCCAATTCAGGTTCTGGGTGGTATGACCGGTTCACACAAAACAGACATTCTGAAAGAAATCGAAAAAAGAGGTGAGCAGATTGTTGACCTTGAAGGACTTGCAAATCATATGGGTTCTTCGTTCGGAAGTATGGGGAAATCAAATCAACCATCTCAGGAACATTTTGAAAACCTTCTGGCTTGTGAACTTTCAAAAATCGATTTAAACAGAAAGGTTTGGATAGAGGATGAAAGCAAAGCAATCGGTATGGTCAGGTTACCAATGAATCTGTGGAAACAAATGCAAAATTCAAAAGTTATTGAAATTGAAATTGACCACAAAAAAAGAGTTGACTTTCTGACAGAGGAATATGGCCCGTTAGACAAAGATTTTTTAATCGAAGCCACCCGTCATATTCAAAAAAGACTCGGTTCGAATCATGCAAAAGATGCAATTCAAGCAATTACAGAAAATAGAATGTCAGATTTTGTGGAAATAGTTTTGGTTTACTACGATAAGGCTTATAACCGTTGTTTGGACAGAAGAAATCCCGAAACGATTTTCAATCTGAAAATTGATTATGAAAACCCTGTAAAAGCAGCTGATGAAATTCTGAAGTTTTCAAAAGAAATCGAATGAATTTCAACAATTAAAAAAATAAAACAAGATGGAAATTGAAGAAATTAAATTAACACAATACTCACACGGAGCAGGTTGCGGTTGTAAAATAAGTCCGGCTGTACTCGATCGGATTTTAGATACCGAAAATAAAAATCAAGACCCGAGACTTCTTGTCGGAAATGATGAAAGAGACGATGCGGCAGTTTTGGATCTGGGCAACGGAACTGCTCTGATTTCAACCACTGATTTTTTTATGCCGATTGCAGACAGTCCTTATGATTTTGGCCGGATTGCAGCTGCAAATGCCATCAGCGATGTTTATGCAATGGGCGGAACGCCGGTTCTTGCGCTTGCTATTCTTGGTTGGCCAATTGATAAACTGGAGCCGGAAGTAGCAAAAGAAATGATTGAAGGAGCGAGAAGTATCTGTGCTGAAGCCAATATAAAAATCGCTGGCGGTCACAGTATCGACAGTCCTGAACCAATTTTTGGACTTTCGGTTAACGGGACAGTAGAAATTAAAAACCTGAAAAGAAATTCAACAGCTACAGCCGGATGTAAACTCTATCTGACAAAACCGCTCGGTATCGGTGCGCTTTCGACTGCACAAAAGAAAGGTTTGCTGAAAAAAGAAGATCAATCTGTGATTTTAAAAAGCATGACAACACTCAATAAAATAGGTGCTGAATTGGGAAAAATTAAGGAAATAAAAGCAATGACCGATGTAACCGGATTTGGGCTTTTGGGTCATTTGTCAGAAATGTGTGAAGGAAGTATCGTTTCTGCAGAAATTGAATTCAATAAAGTACCGGTTATTGATTCTTTAAATGATTATCTCGATCAAAAATGTATTCCGGGTGGAACCAACCGAAATTGGGCAAGTTATGGTCATAAAATTTCTGAAATTACAGAAAGACAAAAACAAATTCTTTGTGATCCTCAGACCAGTGGAGGATTACTGACGGCTGTGGACAGTGATTTCTGTGATGAATTTGAAAAATTCATGATTGAAAACGGATTTAATATTAAATCTTTTGGTGTATTGACTGAAAGAAATGAGAATTTAATCCGGGTAATTTAATTTCCTATTGATTAAATTTCATTTTCTTCTCAATCAATAAAAAGCTGTTATTTTTGCAAAATGTTATCAGTTCAGAATTTAGGAGTTCATTTTGCAGGTTCTTATTTATTTCAGGGAGTTTCTTTCAGAATTAACAAAGGAAACCGAATTGGTCTTGCCGGAAAAAACGGTGCCGGAAAATCGACGCTGCTCAAAATTCTGGCAAAAAGACAGGAGCCAAGTGAGGGAGATGTCGCCTATGAAGGAGAAATCAGTGTTGGATTTTTGACTCAGGATATTGATTTTGAAAAAGGCAGAACGGTTTGGCAGGAAGCCGGAATGGCTTTTGAAAAATTAAATAAAATCCATCAAAAAATTGAAGCCACCAATATTCAACTCACAGAAAGAACAGATTATGAGAGTGAAGAATATGCACAACTCGTAGAAGATATTTCGCATTTGACCGAACGATACAATCTTCTTGGCGGATATACAAAAGATGCTGATATCGAAAAGATTCTGATTGGTCTCGGTTTTAAATCTTCTGATTTTCACAGACAAACTACTGAATTTTCTGGCGGATGGAGAATGAGAATTGAGCTCGCTAAACTGCTGTTGCAAAAAAATGATGTGTTACTTCTCGATGAGCCAACCAACCACCTCGATATTGATTCAATTCTCTGGCTTGAAGATTTCCTGAAAGACTATCCCGGAGCAGTTGTTCTGGTTTCACACGATGTTCAGTTTCTGGATAATATCACCAACAGAACACTCGAAATTGCAAACAAACAGATTCACGATTACAAAGCAAATTATTCGAAATATAAAGAATTGAGAGCCGACCGGAGAGAAAAGCTTGAACAGGCTCAGAAAAATCAGGAACAGCAAATTAAACATACGGAACAGCTGATTGACAAATTCAGAGCCAAGGCGAGCAAAGCGTCAATGGCTCAGTCGCTGATAAAAAAACTCGACAAAATCGAACGGATAGAAGTCGAAAATGAAGATGTCAACAAAATGAATATCCGCTTTGAATCGGCTGTGGTTCCCGGAAAAATAATTTTTGAACTTGAAGATGTAGGTAAATCTTATGGCAATCTTCAGGTTTTTAGTCATGTTTCATTTTTTGTTAACCGGGGTGAAAAAATTGCTTTTGTAGGTCAAAACGGACAGGGAAAAACCACTTTGGCAAGAGTAATGGCGGATGGTTTGGAACATTCCGGTCATTTAAAAATCGGCCACAATGTTGAACTTGGATATTTCGCACAGAATCAGGCAGATGTACTGAATGACAAATGGACAGTTCTGGAAGAAGCAGAATATGCATCGACCGAAGAAACCCGAAAAAATGTAAGGGATATTCTCGGTGCTTTTTTATTCAGTGGTGAAGATGCGGACAAAAAAGTTTCCGTGCTTTCGGGTGGTGAGAGAAATCGTTTGGCACTTGCGAAACTGCTTTTGAAACCTTTTAATGTTTTGGTAATGGACGAGCCAACCAATCACTTAGACATTCAGTCAAAAGAGATTCTGAAACAGGCTTTGCTCAACTTTGACGGTACACTGATTTTGGTTTCGCACGACCGTGATTTTCTGGACGGACTTGCCGATAAAGTTTTTGAATTCAGAGACGGAGAAGTCAAAGAATATCTGGGCGGAATTTCAGATTATCTCGAAGACCGTAAAGTCAGAGGTTTCAGAGAAATAGAAGCTTCCGGAAAACCAAAAGAAAGCGTTCAGGAGACAAAAAACAAAAACGCCCAACTGTCCAGAGAAGAAGAAAAAGAGCAAAGACGAATTAAAAACAGAATTGGTAAAATTGAAGGTGAAATCTCTGATTTGGAAAATGAGCTCTCTGTCCTGGAAAAGAAATTTGAAACTTCACATTCAGAAGAAGATTCTTCAAAATATGCTGATATTCAACAAGAATTAGACAAACTCATGGAAGAATGGGAAGAATTAATGAGTCAGTCAGATGAAAATTAACTGATTCGTTTTAATGCTTCTTCGGTTTCTGACTTCACTTCATCAAATTCTTTATCAATTTCAGAGTCAGGTTTATAGGTTAACTTTGAAACCAGTAAATTGACAATTAAAGCAAGAAAAAAACCTGGAATTATTTCATACCAGTCTTTAAATGAGTGATCGTAATAAACCCAAAATAAAACTGTAAGACCACCGGTCATCATTCCTGCAAAAGCACCCTGCCAGCTCGATTTTTTATAAAGCAGCGACAATAAAATCAACGGGCCGAATGCCGCACCAAAGCCTGCCCATGCGTGTCCTACAAGATTCAGAATATTATCTTTCGGCTGAAGTGAAAGCAAAAGTGCAACAATGGCAACAATCAAAACCGAAAGTCTGCTTGCAATTAAATACTCTTTTTTTGATGCTTTTCTTCTGAGAAATGCTTTATAAATATCTTCGACAAGTGAACTTGAAGTCACCAGTAACTGTGATGAAATCGTACTCATTACAGCCGCAAGTATCGCTGACAAAAGGAAGCCTCCAATCAGCGGATGAAACAGAGTCCTTGAAAAATAAATAAAAATTGTTTCGGCTTCCTTGCTGTTGTTGTCAAACAAATTCATGGTATTATTGTCATAAACCGACAAATAGGCAATTCCGGTTAGACCGACAAGCATTGCACCAATCAAGGTCAGAACCATCCAGCTTATACCAACTTTTTTTGCTTTAATCAAATCTCTCGCCTTTTCAATAGCCATAAAACGAACCAGAATATGCGGCTGACCAAAATATCCGAGACCCCAGGCAATCAAAGAAATAATTCCAACAACCGAAGTTCCTGTAAATAAATCGAGGTATTTATCTCCTTTTTTAGAAATTATTTCAATTGTTTCAACCGGTCCCCCCAATTGAAAGATCACAAATACAGGTACAATTAATAATGCGAGAATCATGATTGTACCCTGAACAAAATCAGTCAGACTCACAGCCAGAAAACCACCCAGAAAAGTGTATAAAACCACAACAGCACTGGTGACGAGAACGCCCGTCAGATATTCCATACCAAAAGCAGATTCAAATAATTTCCCGCCTGAAACCATGCCTGCTGAAGTATAAAGTGTAAAGAAAATCAGAATAAAAACAGAAGAAGTGAGTTTTAGCAAATGGGTTTTATCTTTGTATCTGTTTTCAAAAAACACTGGTAGTGTTATCGAATTTTTAGCTTTTTCGGTATAAATTCTCAACCTCGGTGCTACAAAAACATAATTCAAATATGCTCCGATTGTTAAACCGATTGCTATCCATGCACTTGAAATTCCGGTAAAATACATCGCACCCGGAACGCCCATCAGCAACCATCCGCTCATATCGGCTGCACCAGCTGACAAAGCTGTTACCACCGGGCCAAGACTTCTTCCGCTAATCAAAAATTCTTCTGAATCCGAAGTCGATTTCTTGTAAGAATAAAAACCAATCCCAAGCATCAGCAAGAGATAAAGTCCAATCGATATGGCTTCGTAAATATCCATTTGCGCTAATTAATTCTTGTAAAAGTAATGAATATGATTTGTTGTGAATAAATTTAAACTTGTAAATAAAAATAAAGAGTTTTAATTTCAGTTTTTGAAATAAACAAGTCGTCCTAAATTTGCCGTAAATAACTTTTCATCATCAAGACCAACAGCTGTATTCGTCATTAATTTGAGCCGTTGAAGTATTTCTTTTTTTGATTTAACTTTGTCAGTTACGGCATTCAGATATAGTTTTCTACCGATTGAATTATTATGTAAATCCATCTCACGGTCAAAGTCAGAATTCGGAAATAACTCTTCGTGTAAATTTGTTATTTTCTCAGCCCACCGAACTGCTTTTTGACTGTTGCTTATTTTTGAACAGTAATAAGCAATCAACACATTCCATGCAGCGTGACGGTAAGCATTTGCAGGACCGTTTCCGTCCGGGCTGTCATCGAAATGTCTTTCTGAAAGTCTGATAGATTCAATGGTTGCCCAAACCGTAGGAACAATGAAATGCGGATGGATAAGAAATACCCTGACTGCCTGCCAGCGAAGATTTTTAATCAGACTTTGAAGAATTTGAAAGATTCTTTTCAAAGTTTTTTAGTTTATAATTTCTCACAAATAAAAGCAAGTCTGCTTTGGACTTCATCTTTTCCGAGTAATTCCATAATTACCGGAACATCAGGTCCGTGAAGACCGCCAACCATAGCCATTCTGACCGGCATCATCAGTTTACCAAAACCGATTTCTCGTTTTTTTACAAATTCTGATGCCAGATTATGAATTTCGGTTGCTTTAAATTCTGAAAGTGAATTCAAGTCAGAAGAAAACTGTTTTAACAGTTCGGCTGTATCTTCTTTCCATGCCTTTTTTACAGATTTTTCATCAAACTCAACCGGCGAATGATAAAAGAAATCACCCTGAGTATAAATATCAATGATGAAATTGGCTCTTTCTTTCAGCAAACCTATAATTTTGAGATTGAATTCATCTGTCGCCTGAATTCCTTTTTGTTTCAGTAGTTCTTTAAATGACTTTAGAATATCTTCATCATTCATTTTTTGAATATACTGATGATTGAACCATATTGTCTTGTCAGGATTGAATCTCGCACCTGATTTACTGACTTTTTCGAATGAGAAAAGTTGACAAAGCTCATCGATATCAAAAATTTCCTGTTCTGTTCCGGGATTCCAACCAAGGAGTGCAAGCATATTGACCAATGCATCCGGCAGGTAACCTTCTTCTCTGTAGCCCATCGCAGTTCCTTCTTCTGTTTTCCATTCCAGCGGAAAAACCGGAAAACCATGTTTGTCTCCGTCTCTTTTACTCAGTTTTCCTTTTCCTTCGGGTTTTAAAATCAAAGGCAAGTGTGCAAACTGAGGCGGCGTCCAGTCAAAAGCATTGTACAAAAGTTGATGCAGGGCAAGCGATGGCAACCATTCCTCACCTCTGATGACATGACTGATTTTCATTAAATGATCATCGACGATATTTGCCATATGATATGTCGGCATACCGTCCGATTTATATAAAACCTTATCATCAAGCGTATTGGAATCAATCTGAATCTCTCCCCGAATTAAATCATTGAGATGAATAATTTGATTTTCAGGAATTTTAAAACGAATCACGAAGGCTTCACCTGAATTTATTTTTGACTTTACAACCTCATCCGAAAGATTCAGAGAATTGTTCAGCCTGTTTCTGTTTTGAGAATTATAAATAAATGTTTTTCCTTCTGATTCTGCCTCTTTTCTCAATTTATCCAAATCTTCAGCAGTATCAAAAGCATAATATCCATAACCTGAATCAATCAGTTGTTGTGCATAACCGGCATAAATATCTTTTCTGTCCGACTGTCTGTAAGGTCCGTAATCACCTCCAAAGCCAACTCCTTCATCGGGCGTCAAACCAAGCCATTTCAAAGATTCGATGATATAATCTTCGGCACCATTCACCAAACGGGTTTGGTCGGTGTCTTCAATTCTCAAAAGGAACTTACCACCTGTATTCTTAGCAAACAAATAGTTATACAATGCTGTACGAACACCCCCAATATGTAATGGACCGGTTGGACTGGGTGCAAAACGAACTCTTATTTCTGACATTCTCTGGTTTTTTTGCGAAGATAATGAAAAGCTGTCAGCCATTAAACCAATGGGTATTCAAAATTGGCTGGATTTTTGAAGATTGGTTGACCAAATAAAACAAAATCAAATGAAAAATATATTTTTAGGATTAATCTCTCTTCTGACTTTCTCAAATCTAAATGCTCAAAAATTACCGGATAATGACAAAACAGAATTCAGCAAGGCTTCTTTGGAACAGTCAATATTGGATATTGATGGAAATATAACAAGCGTTGGTGATATTTTTTCTAAATATGAAGGAAAAGTAATCTGTCTCGATATTTGGGCGAGCTGGTGTCCGGATTGTATTGTTGGACTTCCTGCTTTAAAGAAAATTCAGAAGAAATATCCGGATGTAGTCTATGTTTTCTTTTCACTTGACAGAGTTGGAAAAGAAGATGCTTGGAAAAACGCAATTGAAAAATTTGAAATTGAAGGTGATCACTATTGGTTCAATACTGAATGGAAAAATGATTTTACTGATCATATCGATTTGAACTGGGTGCCAAGATATATGATTATTGATCAGACCGGAAAAATCGCATATTATTATTCTGTACATGCAGATGACCCAAGGATGATACAATCTTTAGAAAAAACACTTAATCAATAATTCCAATTAACTTTCTGATATAAAAAAGACAGCCCCGATTTTCGGGGCTGTCTGTTATTTAACATTGTA
>CAYFWH010000018.1:0-27996 GCA_964346785.1 uncultured Weeksellaceae bacterium
AGAGCTTATCACCATGAAGTAAATAAATACATTGGTAAAAAAATGACTCATTTATTTGAAAATGGAATGAGCCCGATTTTATGTGTAGGTGAAAAATTAGAACACCGTGAAGCCGGAAAACATTTTGATGTAGTGAAAGAACAGGTTTCAATTGCACTTGAAAGACAGTCAGCTGATAATCTAAAAGAAAATCTGATTGTTGCCTATGAGCCGGTTTGGGCTATCGGAACCGGAAGAAATGCAAGTCCTGAACAAGCTCAGGAAATGCATGCATTTATCAGAAAAATAATTGGTGAACAACACGGTTTGGCAGTTGCACATAACACAACTATCCTATATGGAGGTAGTGTAAATGCCGGAAATGCAAGTGATTTGTTCGAGCAATTTGATGTGGACGGTGCATTAGTAGGTGGCGCATCACTTAATTTTGAGGATTTTACAACCATAATTGCAGCCAGAAAATAAAGCTGAAACATAAAAATTATAATGAATTATTTTGAATACAAATTCAAAATTTCGCCGATTACACCCTGGGCTGAAATACTGACAGCTGAATTGGCTGAGTCTGAATTTGAAAGTTTTGAAGAAACAGAAGATGGCTTGAATGCCTATGTGAGAACGGACAAAGACGATGAAGACTTTGTCAGAAATGCTGTTCAGGAGTTTGATATGGCTGAGATTAACTATGTTAAAACAGAAATTGAACAACAAAACTGGAATGCTGTTTGGGAGTCAGGATTCAAACCGATTTTAGTCAATAACCAATGTTATATCAGAGCAGAATTTCATGAACCAAAACCTGAAATTCCGTACGAAGTAGTTATTCAACCCAAAATGTCTTTTGGAACCGGACATCACGAAACAACCCGGTTGATGGTTGAATATATTTTGGAAACCGATTTTAATGGTAAAACCGTATTGGATATGGGATGCGGAACTTCGATACTCGGAATTCTTGCTGCAAAAAAAGGAGCAAAATATGTTGAAGGAATAGATATTGACGATTGGTCGGTTGAGAACTCAAAAGAAAATGCAGTCAGAAATTCAGTAGAAATCAATGCTCTGCTTGGTGATGCTTCTTTACTGGGAGATAAAAAATTTGATATTATTCTCGCCAACATTAATAAAAACATATTGATGGCTGACATTCCTGAATATATAAATAATCTTAACTTTGCAAAAGGAGAATTGATACTCAGCGGATTGATGGAATTCGATTTTGATGATATCAAAAACCGTTGTACTGATTTAGGTCTTGAATTTATTTCTCACAAACAAGAGAAAGAATGGATAGCTATGAAGTTTATAAAAAATAATTAGAAATTGAATACAAAGTTTCATACAAAACCGGCATGGAAAAAAGAATCTGAAGTTTCTGTCTTAAATGAAGAAGATGAAAAAAGAATACTCGTACTTCATAATGATGATGTAAATACTTTTGATTTTGTAATTTCCTCTTTGATTGAAGTCTGCAATCATACTGTTATTCAGGCTGAACAATGTACATGGTTGGTTCACTACAAAGGTAAATGTGATGTGAAAAGCGGTAGTTATGATTTCCTTAATCCGATGTGCATCGCACTACTCGATCGCGGATTGAGTGCCGAAATTGTATAATCACAAAAGTTAAAACAATAAAAAATGCCATCTGTTTTCAGATGGCATTTTTGTATCTATAAGTTTTGTCTTATGCTTCTTCAGAAGTTGATTCTTCTGCAACTGTACCTTCTTCAGTTTCAGCTTTTGGCTCTTCAGCAGCGACTTTCTTTTCAAATAAAGGATTGTCGTATTTGAAGCTTGATTCGTCTGATTTTTCAGAAGCAGCTGCTCTTTCAGCATCCATTCTTGCAACTTCAGCTTTTGCTTTTGCGGCAGCTTCAGCTTTTTTGATTGAATCCTGATCCGGAACAACTTCAAATTCAAATTCAGTTTCAACATCTCTGTGAAAACGAATTCTGGCAGTACTTTTACCCAATCTCTTGATGGTATTACCTGCAATTTTAATGTGTTTTCTTTCGATTTCAACACCTGCATTATTCAATGCTTCAGCCAGGTCAGCATTGTTTACAGAACCAAACAATTTGGTACCTGATCCAACTTTTGCTTCAATTTTCACATCCAAACCTTCCAGTTTAGCTGATTTTTCCTGTGCTTCAGCAATCAATTTAGCTTCGTCTGCCTTACGGGCTTCCAAAACTTTGTTCAACTCTTCTCTCTTTTTCGGGGTAGCAACATCTGCTTTACCCTGAGGAATCAGAAAATTACGGGCATATCCCGGTTTTACTGAGACAATCTCAAATTCAAAACCTAAATTTTCTACATCCTGTTTTAAAATTACATCCATTATATATCTTTATTAGGTTTTATTTATTTTAACTGGTCACCAATAAACGGCATCAAAGCCAGGTGTCTTGCTCTTTTGATAGCAGTTGATACTTTTCTCTGATATTTCAAAGAAGTACCGGTATATCTTCTTGGAAGAATTTTACCCTGCTCATTTACAAACTGTAACAGAAAATTTGGATCCTTGTAATCCACATATTTAATTCCGTATTTTTTGAAACGACAGAATTTCTTTGTGGTTTGAGTTTCAATATCTAACTGAGATAAATAACGAATTTCGCTTTCACCTCCTTCTGCAGCTTTTTTTGCTAAATCATCAATTGCCATAATTCTGTTTTTTTAAGCTTTTGCGCCTTCAGTTTTTACTTTTGCTCTTCTTTTTTCAGCCCAGTCAATTCCGTGTTTGTCCAGTTTAACGGTCAGATAACGGATGATGCGCTCATCTCTTTTGTACATCAATTCCAATGCAGAAACCAACTCATGGTTCTCGGTCTTGAATTCAATCAAATGGTAAAATCCATTTCTTTTGTTCTGGATTGGGTAAGCCAATTTTTTTAGGCCCCAATCTTCCTGTGCTACGATTTCAGCTTTTGATTCAGCCAGGAAATCGTTTACTTTTTTAACTGCTTCCTCCACCTGAGAATCAGACAGAACGGGAGTTAAAATGAAAACAGTTTCGTAATGAGTCATTTAATTAATTTTTAATTTGGGTTGCAAATGTAATGTTTATTGGAGAACTGAACAAATTCATATCACTATTTTTAATGCAATTTAATTTCAACAAAGTGATACCGTAGTTTTCAGCGTTTTTTTTGTCGTTTTCAGTTAAATTATAAACAGTCAGAAACAAATGTTTTTGTACTTTGCGCAAATCTAATTCTTATTGGGTTAAATCTAAATTGAAATATGAAGTTATTACTTGGTTTCTGTCTTGCTGTTGCATTAATTTATTTATTGATTTGTGTTTTCGTTTACTTTAGACAGGAAAAACTAATTTTTAAACCCACTCAATTGCCTGCAAATCACCAATTTAAATTTAAGAATAAATTTGAGGAATTATTTATTAAATCTTCTGATGGTAAATTGCTAAACGGCTTACTGTTCAAAATCGAACAACCCAAAGGTTTGATTTTTTATTTACACGGAAATATAGGTTCACTCGACTCCTGGGGAGAAGTTCCGAAAAATTACATCAATCTTGGATATGATATTTTTATTTACGATTACAGAAGTTACGGTAAAAGTGAAGGTCAAATCAAGAGTCAGCAACAGCTTTTTGACGACAATCAAATTTTGTACAATGAAATGAAAAAGATTTATTCTGAAAATTCGATTACAATTTTGGGACATTCGCTTGGCTCCGGTATGGCAGCAAAATTAGCTTCAGAAAATCAACCCAAAAGCCTGATTTTAATTACACCTTATTATAGTATGTCAAATATGGTCAAAAGCCTTTACCCCTACTTGCCCGTATTTTTACTCAAATATAAACTTGAAACCTATAAGTTTTTGAAAAAATGCAAGATGCCCGTAATTATTTTTCACGGCGACAAAGATGATCTTGTTCCTTATGACCATTCTGTCAGATTAATGGATGTTCTAAAATCTGATGACCGGCTAATAACATTGAAAAATCAAGACCATTATAGAATTAATGACAGTGAAGATTATAGAAATGCTCTAAAAGAAGTGCTGCATGAATTAAATAATGAAAATAGAGTTTTAAAATAAAATTTTCATTTAAATTTACTAATTATCAAATTTTACTAATAAAATGAACGCAAAAGAAAGACTGATTGACTTTTTTGAATACAATGAATGGTGCAACAATGAATTAATTAAAGTTATAGCGCCCAAAGTCAGTGAATTCCCAAAAAGAGTCGAAGAATTAATGAGCCATTTACTGAATTCTCATATTTTTTGGAACAACCGGTGTACCGGAAAACCCGACAATGACCGATGGATAGTACATCCACCAGAAGATTTGTTTGAAATCAACGAACACAACCACGAAATTACTTTTGACATACTGAACACAAGAGAACTGTCCGAAGAAATTTCGTTCAAAAACTCAAAAGGTTCGATTTCAACTGTGACTCTGGGCGATATTTATTATCATCTTTCAAATCACGGAACTTACCACAGAGGCCAGCTGGCTTTGCTTTTCAGACAATCCGGTGTTGCAGAACCTTTGAGAACCGATTATATTTTTTATAAAATCATGGATAAATACTGATTCGATGAAAGCAGTCAGAATGACCGGTATCCATCAGCCGGTAAAGATGATGGAAATATCGGTTCCTGAAACCGGACCAAAAGATGTGCTTATAAAAATCAAGGCCGCAGGAATTTGTCACTCTGATGTTCATTATCTCGAAGGAGTTTCGCCTCAGGCTTTTCTGCCGATAACACTTGGTCACGAAGTTTCGGGTATAATTGAAAAAATAGGTTCTGAAGTTAAAAACAGGAAAATTGGTGAAAGAGTTTGTATTCATTACAACATCAGCTGTGGTGAATGTCAATATTGTTTGAGCGGAAATGACCAGTTTTGTCCGGAAGCAAAAATGATTGGTCATCACCTCGATGGTGGCTATGCCGAATATATTGCGGTACCTGCAAGAAATGCAATTCATCTGCCCGATGAAATCTCATTTGAAGAAGGCGCTACTCTGATGTGCGCATCTGCTACCTCTTTTCATGCACTGCTCAAAGCAAGAATAAAAGCAGGTGACAAAGTTGCTGTTTTTGGAGCAGGCGGTCTCGGACAATCTGCGGTTCAGCTTGCTGCGACGCTTGGTGCAACAAAGGTTTTTGCGGTTGACATAAATGATGAGAAATTAAAACTGGCTCAAAAAAACGGTGCAATTCCAATCAATGCCAAAGAACTGAATCCGGTTGAAGAAATTAAAAAATTAAACAACGGAAAAGGAGTTGATATTTCGCTTGAACTTATTGGTTTGCCGCAAACCCAAAAACAGGTAATCAATTCTGTCGGTCCGCTTGGCAGAGTGGTTTTTGTGGGTCTGGCATCAAAATCAATTGAGGTGGATACCTATCATGAAGTCCTTGCCAATGAAGCAGAATTGATTGGCTCAAACGATCATTTGCTGACCGAACTTCCATTGCTGATTGACTTTGCAAAGAACAAACAACTCGACACTTCATCTGTGGTTTCAAAAACGATTCCGTTAGATGAAGAATTAATCAATCAGGCTTTAAAAAAACTTTCTGAGTATTCAGGAAAGTCAGTGCGAACTGTGATTGTACCTTAATAGAAATAATACAAGATGAAATTACCGGTGTTAAAATTAACTTTGATTCTTGTATTTCTGTATTTTGCTGTATGCGTCTTTTTATATTTCTTTCAGGAACAATTGATTTTCTTTCCTGAAAAACTAAGTCCGAATCATCAATTTAATTTTGAAAATAAATTTGAGGAATTCAATGTTGAAACCGAAGACGGAGTTTTTTTAAGCAATCTTCTGTTCAAAGCTGAAAATCCTAAAGGTGTTATTTTTTATCTCCACGGAAACGGTGGTTCTCTGAATGGCTGGAGAGAAGTTGCGAAAGTTTATACCGACTTGAATTATGATGTCCTGATGTGTGATTATCGGGGTTATGGGAAAAGTGAAGGAAAAATCAGCAGTGAGAAACAGTTTTTCTCGGACATACAGCTGGTCTATGATGAATTGAAAAAAGATTATCCTGAAAATCAAATCATCGTTTTGGGGTATTCAATCGGGACCGGTACCGCAGCAAAAATTGCAGCTGACAATCATCCGAAATTATTGATCTTGCAGGCGCCGTATTACAGTCTCACCGATTTGGTGAAAAAGAAATTCCCGTTTGTGCCAAGTTTTCTTCTCAGATATAAATTTGAGACTTATAAATATCTGAGAAAATGTGAAATGCCGGTTGTTATTTTTCATGGCAATCAGGATGAAGTTATCGGTTTTGAATTCTCGCTGAAACTCAAAAAAGAATTTAAAGAATCAGATAAATTAATTACACTTAAAAATCAGGGACATAATAATATGAGTGATAATCCGGATTATCTAAAAGAAATTGAATTCATCCTTAAATAAACAATATGAGTAAGTTATTAGAAAAAATCCCGGAACTAATTGGCTGGCTTCAAATTGCAGCAGCTCCAACAATTATTGGCGTGATTGCAGGAGTACTGATTTATTTGTCAAATCCTTCCACATTCAGATTGATTTTGGCAATCGTCGTGGTTATCCTCTGTTTGATATTAGGAATTTATTTAGCCGGCAGAATTTATAAAAAGAAAGGGACGGTTGATTTTTTGTCCAAAGTAAATGAAACGCCGGAGATGAATAAAAAGGAAGAACCTAAAAAATAGAAATGAATCTTTTTACAATTTTCAACTATTGCTTTTCTTATTTTTCAATAAATTAATATCTTCACAATCTAAGTCTTAAATTGGTTTAGGTATTTAAATCTTATTATAATCTAAGCCAATTTAAAAAATTAACTTAAAAGTAAATAAATTTTGAAATTAACTTAAAAGTGAATAATTTTGCAGAGATATTAAGAGTTCAAAAATACGCCAAAGTAACATATTATACATTGGCAATAAATAATGATGAGCCATTATTTGTGCAATTTGAAAAAAAGCATAATAAGGAAAATAAAGAGAAATTAATTCACATAATGAGCTGGATACATCTAATAGGCAATAAATATGGTGCTTCTGAATTGTATTTTAGAAACGAATCAGAAATATCAGACACACAAGCGCTACCGCCGCCGGGTGTCAACAGAAAGCCTTGTTACATTGAAATTGATGAAGATGGAAAGGTTCGTAATATTGCGAATAATTTGCGACTGTATTGTATGAGAGTAAATGAGTCGGTTGTATTTTTATTTAACGGTGATATCAAAACTGAAAGGAGAGCACAGGATTGTCCGAATGTCAGATATCATTTTAGGGTTGCGAATAAATTGAGCCAATTAATAAACGAAGCGTTAAAAGAAAAAGAAATTCGTTGGAATAATGATTACACGGCTATTGAAGTTAATGATGATTTTCGGCTGGAATGGTAAAAAATGAGTTATGAGAGATTTAGGTAATATGATATCAAATTGGTTAGAAGAAAACCAGGATCCTGAAATTCAAAGTTTTGTGGAGAAAAACCTGGCTATAGTTGACAAGGTCAGAAGAGCAATGGAAGAGAAAGGTTGGAAATCTCTCGATTTGGCCAATGCAATGGATAAAAACCCGTCAGAAGTTTCAAAATGGCTGACCGGCATGCACAATCTTACTCTAAAAAGTATTATAAAAATGGAGCAGGCTTTGGGTGTGGATTTAATTCACACAGATGAAGAATTGACCTTTTCAAATCAAAACAAATCTTCCGGTGAAAAAGAAGAATCGGATTTTATAGCAGCTGAGCCCAAGTCAAAATATCATTCTAAAAAGAAAGAGTCTTAACTAGTTTTACCTCGTCTCTAAAAAGAATAAAAAAAGTGAAAATGCAGATATTTATGAGTTTGAAATAAGATTTATCCAATTTCGAACTATTTGTATCTAAAAAACTATTCAAATTCAACATGATATTCGGTTACACTTTTAGAATCACGGTCAGTTTCAGTTATGATCAAAGGAAATTCAGGGTTTTCAAAATATTCATAGACAGCGGTTTTTGTGCCATTTGATGAAATGGATAAATAGTTTGTAATTCTTCCTTGCCGGTCATATTCAAAGAAATATTTATCATTATCATTATAAATTTCTAAAGGCTGGTTGTTTTCATTGACCAAAAAACTTAAAAAGCCACCGGATGATTTATAATTTACACCTAAAAGTTTCCCGTTTTTATCATACAAAGTACAACCATAATTTGTGCAAAGATTATTTCCATCAATGTATTTTATCAAATAACGGTCTTCATATTTTGGCCTTCCAACCATCTCAAATTGCTGAGAATATTTATAAAATCCGTTAAATGCAGTGCAACTTCTGACCACCGATAAGTTCAGATATTCGTTGCTCAAAGCATCCCGATATTCCGAAATTTCAATTTTTTCAGAACCACTTTCGATTCCGTTTGAATAATAATACAATTCCATTTCTTCTGAAAACGGTTTTCTATACACTGCTTCAAGCTGACCGTTTTTGTCATAAAAATATCTTTCAATCGGTTTTAATTGATCTTGCTGCTGAATCAAAATACTGTCTAATTTCTGATTTTGATTAAAATAGAAATATTTATGGTAATTATTAATTATTTCCAAATCGGTTTTTCTTCCGTTTTTAGTTTTCATTACCTTTATGTTTTTTCCGGGCTTCAAAACTTTTAATAAATCCAATTCTTTTGGCGGATACAATTGAATGCCAAATTTATTTTCATCATTCAGAAGTTCAATGGTTTGTGGTGTCGGCGTTTTTAAATTTACTGAAAACACTGTTTTAAATTCAGGATATACTTTGAGTAATTCCTTGGTTTCAGATTCTTCCAATAAAACTCTGAAACTATATCCATCAAAGATTTTTGAAGAAAACGAATAAGCCGGAAATTCAATCATTAATCCATTAAAAAACGGAAAAACATAAGCTTCGGAAAAGTCTATTTTAGCCAAAAAATCGCTGTCATCATCATTGTCGGTTTTTAGACCAAGAATCCTGTCTATTTCTTTGATTTGCAGTTTTTTGGTTTGTAGCAGATAGAGTTTTTTAAATTTTGATGAACTCAGTCTTTTCAATGATTCCAATTGTTTTTGATTCGGTTTTTTTGAAATCTCTGTAAGGTTACCGGTTTTGTAATCAGCAAGAAAAAAGAACGATTCTGAAAATGTATGGTATGAATTTCTGTCAACCGGTGCTTCAAAATTATAATTGACAGAATAGGTTCCAATACCATTTAAAATACTGATTAACTTTATTTTAACCCCTTCAAATCTTAATTTTCCCGGTTCTTCCCGGTTTCTCATTCTGTTTAATTCAGCCGACTGTTCTCTTTTGAAATTTACACTGTTCAAAATTTTAAAATATTCAAATTCATCATCAATTTTATGGATGGCGATGTTATACAAATCATTCTGAATTTTGGTCCAAACCGGATTTTCAGTTTTGTTTTTATCCTGATAAATTTCAATTTTACCCATCTGATGTTCCTTATCTGAATAATGCTCCAAAACATAAGTTGAAACTTCATAAAACTCATTTTGATAGATGTCGTATCGTTGAGATTTTAACCAAACACCGGATAATAACATCATTATTATCAGCGACTTTCTATAATATATCCAATTATTTTTCAGCATAAAACCAAAGAATTAACTTGTTTTCGGTTATTTCAATTTTCAATCTATAAAATCCTTTTTGCTCCAGAAATGTCTTGAGTAAATCTGTTTTTAGATGCTTTCCGTCTTTGGTTGAAAATTCCTTTTCATTTTCAGATTTCCCATTAATTGAAATTCTTCCGACAACGAAATTTGAACCGGCAAGTATCTTGTTTTCGGTCGAATGAATCTTTATATTTTCAGAATTCTGAGTAAGTTCAAATTCTATTTCAGACTGAATGATATCCAAACCGTAAAATTTCGAAGATTCTTCTTGTAAAATTGGTAAATCTTCGATGGTCAATTGATTATTCGGGTTGATTACCGGATTGGCATAAAGCACTTTAATAAAGATAAAATCTTTTATCAAACCCTTTGAATAACAAGCGTTTTTATCTGAATTTAATCCCAAATTCCTGATTCCGGATGAATCAAAATCAATTCCTTCGGTATCAAAAAACGCCTTGAAGTTTTCTTTTGTTTCTGCATCCGTCAATGGATTTTTCATCAGTTCAATAGAAAATCTTCTTGGATATAAAGAAGCGTAACTCACAAATTGATCAGCAATGGAATACCGAATGTCCAATCTGATATTATTCACATAACCATCGGTTTGACAAGGGATTAAATCAATTTTCAAATATTCTTTTGCCGGATAATAAAACGAAAATCCTGCAAGCGGTAACAATTTCATCTGAGCAAATCCGCTGGTTCTGTCTTCATTGAAATTTGGATTTAAGTAAAAAATCTTCTCGTAATTAAAATCATCAATCGGAACAATCGTTTTGGGAATATAAGGTTTGATTTTTGAATAATCCACTAAATAGTTCAGTGAATTGGCGAAACCAATCTTTGATTTATTCAAACTTGTATCATAACATTTGCAAATGTTTTCATCCTGATTTTCTTCGGTTTTTTCAGGAATTATCAATTCATCATCCTTGAAATAATTCAGTTCTTTGTGCCCGTCCGACAGGTAAGTTATCCATTCTCCTTCTTTTTTGCCTTCTTTATAAAATCCTGATTTAATTAGTTTTCCGTTTTCATTATATTCTTCATAAATTCCGTCTTTTTTCCAGTTTTTCAAGGTGTTGTAAAATCTCAGTTTTCCATTTTCAAAATAGTATTTTCTTGTACCGTTTCCGTCTGTTTTGCTTTTGATTTCATCCACCTTGACTTTGTTGTTCTCATAAAAAGTTTTATAAACAATGATGGAATCTTTTCCGGGTTTTAGCAGATTGTAAGAAAGTGTATCTCCTTTTTCATTGAAATTGATATTGCTTTTTGTCAGTGAATTTCGCCATTCTTTCAGCTGACCGTTTTCATAAAATCGTTCTTCTATTATATTGTTTCCTTTTTCATCTTTTATGGTATGCTGTGATAATTTTCCGTTTTGATTATAATCTTTATTAACAAGCAATTTTGAATTTTCATCATACTCTTTTTGATATACAAAACTACCGTCATATTTTTTTTTGGTCCATTTCCCAACCGGTTTTCCTTTGTCAAATTCGCCGTAAAACAAACTGTCTTTCCGAACAGGATGATGGACTACCCAATTGCCGTTGGGCAAACTGTCTTTGAATTCGATATGAAAAAATGGTTTTCCATCTGCATATTTCCAGTCATACACCAAATTTCCGTTGTTTTCTAAAATTGTAACCGCCGGATTGTTGTGCCATTCTTTGTTGAATTGTTTGGCCATTGTCTTTGCAATTTCTTCTGATTCACTGTCGTCAATTAGCTTTCCGGTTACATCTTTCATCTGAATCAGTTCGCCATTTTCTGCAAAATTAGCCTGGATAGAATTGTAATTCACATTTGTAAAAGACAGCGACCTCAGTATTCCGTTGGTGAAAAAATTGAAAGAAATACCGGCTGAAGACCAATTTATACTTTCAATGCTACCGTTAAATTCCGAATAATTAATCCTGAGAAAATCTTCAACACTTAAACTTAAAGGTCTTTTATTTTTAAATTTCTGGTCAACCAAATACAGATATTCGCTTTTCAGATTTCCATAAAAAATTTGGTTCAGGCTACCATCTTCATCGTATTTTTTATTCCAGTTTATAAAGTAACTTTTACCTGATTTTGGATGTCGGTAATAATTCAAGTCTTCTTTCATTTGACCGTTTTCATAAAATTTCTGATAGGTTCCTGAAATGGTATCATTTCTATGAAAAGTAATTTCTTTGATGTTTCCATTCGGAAAAAATGTCTTTTGAAAACCCTGTCTTTTCCCATCAACTAATTCAACAATTGAAGTTAATTTTCCATTTTCCCAAGTTTTTTGTACACCTGTTTTTTGAGAAATCTTTTGTCCGTCAACTTCTTTAATTTCATAATTGGCTTCATAGACCAATTTTCCATCCTTGTCAAAATGTTGTTCTGTTCCTGAAAGCAAATTATCCTTGTAATGAGTTCTCGTGCTCAAAGTACCGCTTCTGTAAGTGTATGTTTCAAAAACACCGTTTCTTTTGTAATTCTTCCAATTTTCAACTCTGCTTTTCTGACCATTTTCCTGATAAAAAATATTTTCACCATCGTAAATGTTCTTCAGCATCACACCATCCACTTCAATTTCAGCATAATAAATTCCTTTTTTATCTACATTCCCGTCAGTTCTGTAATACACAAAAGCGCCGTGTTCTTTTCCGTTCTTGAAAATCACTTCCGACCTTGGACTGCTCGTTGGATTGTCATAATATTCTTTGTTCAAACCTTCTTTTTGTCCTTTGTTGAAATTCAAGTTAGCCGAAATTCTTCCGCTTTGGAAATAGTATTTTACTTTTCCGTGAAGTACTGAAATCCTTTTTGGAGCATTCGAAATGCTCTTGGGTTTATTGGGAATTTCTTCCGGCAAAGCCGAATTATTTTGAGTGAGTTCTTTGTAAGCAGGATTGTCAATGACGATGAAATTTTCATCTTTCAATAAAATTCCATTGGTGTCATACAATCGTTTTCGTCCGGTATCGAGTTCATCATCATAAGTTCCTTCTTGTTTTAATCTTCCGTTCGGATGAAAAAATTTGTATTTACCATTCTTCAATCCATTCTTATAATTGATTTCTTCCACCGGATTCCCTTCATAATCAAAAGTTTGTGAAAGACCGTCAAGCACCGATCTGTTTTCGGAAGGAATCGCTTTGTAATACTCAATCTTTACAGGCTCTTTTCGGTTTTGCTGAAAACTTTCAACTTTTCCATTCAACAATCCGTTTTTATAAACCGCTCTGTATCTGAGTTCTGAATTGTTGAAAAATAACTTTTGGACACCGTGTTTCCTGCCGTTTTTTAATTCGCTGATTTCGAGCGTATCACCCGAAGCATTGAGTACAACCATTTTATTTTTTGAGAAAACAGTGTCCTTGGGTTGCAAATTAAACTGAGGTAAATGTCCGCCCGGCTGACCGAAAACATCCATGCCGACTAATAAATAAAAAAGGATTAGAGGAATAGATAAACGGTTTTTCATCAGCATTGAATTGGTAATGGACGGTTTGAACTGCTCAAAAACTATACCCGTCTAATTTTGTTTGTGTTTATTTGATAAATTTACCATTCCAAATTTACACGAAATGAGCCAAATCCTGTTTACAGAAATTATTCTTTATGTGGAAGATCAGCAGAGAAGCACCGCTTTTTATACAAAACTACTTCGGAAGAATCCCGTGCTAAATGTACCGGGCATGACCGAATTTGAATTATCCCAAACCTGCAAATTAGGTTTGATGCCCAACAGCGGCATCGCTAAAATCCTTTCTGACAAAACGCCTCATCCACAAACCGGAAACGGAATTCCGAGATGCGAACTCTATTTGATTGTCAAAGATTTAGAGATTGAATTTGAAAATGCAAAACAAGCCGGTGCCAAACTCATCAGTCCGCCGGAAGACAGAGACTGGGGCGATAGGGTTTGTTATTTCGCTGATCCGGACGGACATATTATTGCGTTTGCCATCAAGATAGAGCCATCAACTTAAATTCCTAACTTAAACCAAATAGAAGAAGGCTTAGAATCCATTAAATCAAACTGGGTTTGTTTTGTTACAAATTTTTTATAAAATCACCCTTGTTTTGTTACAAGTTTTTAACGAAATCACCCTTGTTTTGTTACAAAATATTTATATATTTGGGTTTGTTTTGTGACAATGGATAGATTTAAAAGACACATTTGGAGTGATTTACATTCATGGAAAGCCAATGAAGACCGTAAGCCTTTAATTCTAAGAGGTGCCCGTCAGGTTGGGAAAACGACTATTGTTCGAAGTTTTGGTAAAACTTATGCCCATTTTATTGAACTGAATTTGGAGAAACTGGAAGATTTTGAGTTAATTGAAAACAGCAAAAATGTTCAGGAATTGGCAAATGCACTGGCTCTAAAAAATGAAATTTCCTCGAACCGATTTTCCAAAACTTTACTTTTTATCGATGAGATTCAGGAGTCACCAAAAGCGATTGGATTTCTACGGTATTTTTATGAAGAAATTGCAGGTTTGAATGTCATTGCTGCCGGTTCCTTGTTAGAACACGCTTTGGATAAAACCAAACATTTTCCGGTGGGAAGAGTAAATTATCTTTACCTATTTCCTTTAAACTTTCAGGAATATTTGGAAGCGAAAGGAAAAGAAATGCTTTTGGAAAGAATGTTGAAAATTCCGGTGGACAAAGTGGCGCACGAAATTCTGCTCAAAGAGTTTCAGATTTACTGCATCATCGGCGGAATGCCTGAAATAGTAGCCAATTATGTGAAAAATGAAGATATATCTTTGTTACCGCCAATCTATGAAAGCATTTGGAATACTTATAAAGATGATATTGTTAAATACGCATCGAGCAAATCCGAAGAAAATATCATCAGGCATATTGTCAATTCTGCACCTGCTTTAATTGACCAACGAATCAAATTCCAGAATTTTGGGAACTCAAATTATAAATCCAGGGAAATCAGTGAAGCATTTAAGAATTTGGATGATGCAAAGGTGATTCAAATTATTTATCCATGCACCAATATTGAACCGCCGGTAATCCCCGATTTAAAAAAATCTCCGAGAATTCAATTTTTAGATACCGGAATTCTCAATTTTGATTTGAGTATTCAGGCTGATTTATTGTTGATGGACGATTTAAGTGAAGCTTACAAAGGCGCATTGATTCCACATATAATTACGCAGGAAATTATTTCGTTGAATACAACCAATTATCAAAAACCTAATTTTTGGGTGAGAGACAAGACCCAATCTTCGGCGGAGGTGGATTTGGTGGTTACCCATCAGAAACTTTTAATTCCGGTTGAAATAAAATCCGGGAAAACAGGTTCGTTAAAATCCCTTCATCAATTTGTGAATCAGGCAAATCATCCATTCGCAGTTCGGATTTATGGCGGCGAATTTCGTTTAGAAGAAACCAAAACTCCGGAAGGAAAACCTTATTTTTTAATGAACCTTCCGTATTATCTCGGAACGCTACTGAATGAATATATCAGCTATTTTGTGGAAAAATATACTTTAGAGTAACATAACTAAAGCTCAATGAATGAATTTATTGAAAATACTCCTTCTCCAAAACAGAATTATCGGCACCTTCTACCGAAAAATCACCGATTTTAGTTCTTCGCAAAGCAGTCAGATAGCCGCCGGAATTCAATGCTGCTCCAAAATCATTGGCGAGTGAACGAATGTAAGTCCCTTTGCCACATTGAACTTCAAAATCAACAAATGGCATGTCTATTCGTGTGATTTTGAATTCATCAATCCGTATAAGACGGGCTTCGGTTTCGACTTCTTTTCCCGCGCGGGCGAGTTCATACAATCTCTTTCCGTCTTTTTTAACCGCAGAATGAATCGGCGGATGTTGTGCGATTTCACCTAAAAATTGTTGGGTAGTCCGATGAATCAAATCATCAGAAATATGTGCTGTCGGAAAAGATTGATCTTCTTCTGATTCAGTATCAAAAGTCGGAGTAGTTGCGCCTAATTTAATCGTTCCGGTGTAAACCTTGGTTTGTGCCTGAATTTCATCGATTCTTTTGGTGAACTTTCCGGTGCAGACAATCAATAAACCCGTAGCTTTCGGGTCGAGTGTTCCGGCATGACCTACTTTAATTTTCTTAATCCCAAAACCTTTACAGATATTCCATCTGATTTTTTTAACGACATCAAATGAAGTCCAATCCAAAGGTTTGTCGATTAACAGGACTTTTCCTTCCTGAAATCCCTCAAGACTAATCATTTACAACAGATTGAATCATTGTTATTTCTGCAACCTGTGGTTCATCGGTTGTTGGATTTGGGGTTTTCCAAAAATAAAATAAAAGGATAATCCCAATCACGATTCTGTACCAGCCCCATGCTTTGAAACCAAATTTGGTCAGCATGGCAATAAAGAATTTAATCGCAATCATCGCCACTACAAAGGCAACTACATTTCCGAGTAAAAACAACATAATATGGTTGCTGTCCTGAAAAATCATTTCATAACCTTTGGCTTCATTAGGCGTTCCTTTTCCCCAGGTTTTAATAAAAACCGAATACAAAGTTGCGGCAGCCATCGTTGGAACCGCCAGGAAGAATGAAAACTCAGCAGATGCCTTTCTACTCAATCCCTGTGTCATTCCACCGATAATTGAAGCAGCCGAACGACTGGTACCGGGCATCATCGCGAGACATTGCCAAAATCCAATTGTCAGTGCTTTTTTATTGGTGATCTGTTTTTCGTCCAAAATCGTTGGATTTTTAAACCATTTGTCCACAAATATCAGGACTACGCCACCGAGAACCAATACAGTCGAAATTGCGATTTGATTTCCAAGAACACTTTCAATCATATCGTCAAAAAGAAAACCGAGAATCAAGGCAGGAATCACCGCGACAATCAATTTGATATAAAAATTCAGATTTGAAAAATCAAAGAATTTTTTCCAGTAAAGCGCAACCACTGCGAGAATGGCACCAAACTGAATCGAGATTTGGAACATCTTAAAAAATTCACTGTCGGGAATCCCCATCAGGGCGGCTGTAAAACCCATGTGAGCGGTGGAAGAAATCGGCAAATATTCTGTCAATCCCTCAATAATAGCGACAATAATCGCTTCGAAAGTATTCATTTATTCTTTTCGTTTTTCGGGGTATAAAGAATAGCGAAAATCTCAACAACAAATCCCAGTAAAATCAGAAACGGAGCAAGTCTTGTTCTTCTCCACGAGTAAATTCCTTCATTCCAGTAATTTGGGTCAAATACACCATCAGGTCTGGTATTGGCATCAGGTCCGGTCATTAGCAGAAAGCCAATCAGAATTAACACCACACCTGCTAACATTATCAGATAATTCTTTTTACCAAACAGAAAATTGAAATTTGAATCTATTCCTTTAAAATTACTCATTTTAAGTTATTAATTTATTAATAAAGCTGGTCTGATCTTAGTCTCAAATATCTCCAGGTTGCAATCCCGGTGCTGAATAATGCTATAAATACACCAATAATCAACAAAACACCCATCAACCAATAATATTCAGGATTCCACCATGGCAGATTAACTTGTTGTGCAAAATAATACCACAGAATACCCAATATAATAATGGCCAGAACAGCACTTAGCAAACCGAGTAAAGCACTTTGAGTCAAAAAAGGAATAATAATAAATCTCCTCCTCGCTCCTACTAATTGCATCGTTTTGATACTAAATCTTTTAGCGAATATCCTCAACCTGATAGAGTTATTAATCAGAATCATTGCAATTACAAAGAAAATTCCTGCCAGAACCATCAACCAAAAACGAATTCTGTCGATATTGTCATATACAGATGTCATCAACTCATCATCATTAACCACATCGCTGATTATCGGGTCAGCTCCGATAATTTCCTTGATACTGTCCACCTGTTCAGGGCTCACAAAATCAGGATGAAGTGTTATCATAGCCGATGCCGGAAAAATATTTTCTTCAAAAATATCATTGTCGTCAATTCCCAGTTCATTTTTTGCGATTTCAGATGCTTTCTCTTTTGAGATATAATCTATTTTCTTAACAAATGAATGCTTGATTTTCAAAGAATCCAAAAACTCCTGCTGTCTTTCCAGTTCTTTATCCATTAATCTCGGATCGTATTCATCATTAAAAAAAGCTTCAATTTTGAGCTGCTCTTTGATATAATCAGCATAACTCTTGGCATTAATCAAAATCATACCAAAAAGTCCGAGAAGAAACAAAACCAGTGAAATACTGATAACTACAGTGATATTGGAAGAACGAAGCCTGCTCCGATCGAGTTTATCGCTTTGTTTTGACATTCAATTTTATTTTGGGGCTAAGTTATGAAAAAAACTCTCTTTCAAAAGTCCGTATTTATTTACTTTTGTTAAACATATCATAAATGAAATGTCAATCAATTATCTGTTTTATTGATAAAACGCAGTTGTCTGTTTTTTATTTTGCACTCTGCTCCTTTTAAATCTTTTTATCATCTTTGCAATTGAAAAATAAAAAAACATGTCCGATTTACTTATTTCGAGAGGAATCAGCAAACACTATGGTAAAAAAATAGCTCTCAATAATTTTGATTTAAATATTCCGGAAGGCTCAATCTACGGATTATTGGGTCCAAACGGAGCCGGAAAAACAACTTTTTTGAGAATTATCAACCAAATTACTGCACCTGATAAAGGTGAAATTCTAATAGACGGAAAAAAACTGGATAAATCAGTTATTCCAATGGTTGGGTATATGCCCGAGGAAAGAGGTCTGTACAACAACATGAAAATTGGCGAACAGGCACTTTATTTTGCGAAACTCAAAGGACTTTCTTCTGAAGAAGCTTACAAAAGAACAAAATTCTGGTTTGAAAAACTTGGGATTGATGAATGGTGGAATAAAAAACTGACAGAGCTCTCAAAAGGTATGGGCCAAAAAGTTCAGTTTGTAATCACAGTTTTGCACGAACCCAAATTATTGATTTTCGATGAACCATTTAGTGGCTTTGATCCTGTGAATGCAAAAATGATTGCCAATGAAATACTTGAATTAAGCAAAAAAGGAACTACAATTATTTTTTCGACCCACAGAATGGAATCTGTTGAAGAAATGTGTGACCATATTGCATTGATTGATCATTCAAACAAGATTTTGGATGGTGAAATCAATGAAATCAAAAGACAATTTAAATCCGGAAAATATTATTCTGAAATTGATAATCCATCGGCGGAGCAATGGAATAATTTCAAAAATAATTTTAATCCTGAAATTTTAGAAGACAGCGAACACAATATAAAATTCAACATTATGAAACCTGAAGATATGAATTCAAATGAACTCTTAAACAGAATTACAAATCTCGGGCATATTGTTCAATTCAAAGAAAACATTCCGTCAATGAATGAAGTTTTTATCACTGCAGTCAGTTCAAATCTTAATTAAAAATCAAAATGAAACAAATATTACTGGTAGCAAAAAGAGAATTTCTGTCTCAGGTTAAAAATAAAACTTTTGTCGTGATGACCATTGTGTCGCCATTGATAATTCTGGTAATCATTGGAATTATTGCATGGATGATGTCAGCCAATTCTGACCAAAAAAGTATAGCTGTAGTTGATGAAAGTAACGAATTTATCACCACACTTGCCTCTGACAATCAAGTGATTTATAATTTTTACACCGCCAAGGATATTGCCGGAATCAAAGATACACTTGCAAACAGCAAATACCTGAATGCGTTGCTGATCATTCCAAAATTCGACAAAAATGATTTCAGTAGTCTTAACAAAGGAATTGAACTGAATACAAACGGGAATGTTGGTCTGAATTTCAAAGAAAATCTGGAGTCAAAAATCAACAAGAGAATCGAAGAAATTAAAATGCAAAATGCTGGTGTTTCAGAAGAACAACTTCAGGAACTGAAATCTAATATCAGCATCAAAACCTTTAATCTGAAAGACAGCAAAGATGGTGACAAAGAGGAAAAAGGCGAATATGTCAAATTTGGACTTGCACTTTTTCTGGCTTACATCATTTTCACTTTCATCATGCTTTATGGTGTGAAAGTAATGAGAAGTGTTGTGGAAGAGAAAAATAACAGAGTGGTTGAAATTATAATTTCATCGGTTAAACCTTTTAATCTGATGATGGGCAAAATTCTGGGGACAACCTTTGTGGCATTGACTCAATTTACAATCTGGCTGATTATGGGCGTAATAGCAATTACCGCAGGCTCTGCATTTTTGGCAAATCAGATTAAAATGCCCGAAAACATAAATTTGCAACAGGCTGAAATGCTGGCAGCTCAAAACCCCGAATGGATGAGCAATACTCAATCAATGCTTGATGCACTCGGCGATTTAAATATTCCGTTGATACTTATTTTATTTTTGGTATTCTTTTTACTCGGTTATTTATTTTACAGTTCAGTTTTTGCCGCAATCGGTTCAGCCGTTGATAATGAAAGTGATACTCAGCAATTTACATTCTATCCTGTTTTCCCGATGATTATTGCAATGTACGGAAGCATGACTGCTCTGGATAATCCGGATGGCCCGGTTTCTTTTTGGCTGTCGATGATTCCGCTGACCTCCCCTATTTCTATGGTCGTCAGATTGCCTTTTGGCGTGGAATGGTGGGAGATAGCTTTATCTCTGGTATTGCTGATTGGCTCGATGATTCTAATGGTTTTTCTGGCGTCTAAAATCTACAGAGTAGGTATATTAATGTACGGGAAAAAAGCTTCATTCAAGGAAATGTGGAAATGGATCAGATATTCGAGTTAAAAAATGATTATCAATTAAATTACTTTTTATTAATTCATTAATTCTAATTTTGTTAAAAATCTGATTTTGAATAATTTTAAAATGCAGGCCAAAACTTTTTTTGGTTTTGAGCCGATTCTTGCCGAAGAACTTAAATCAATGGGTGCTGCTGATGTCAGTATCAAAAATCGACTGGTTGAATTTTATGGTGACAAAGGTTTTTTGTACAAAGCTAATTTCAGTTTATCCACTGCGCTGAGAATTATAAAACCTATATTCAATTTTTCTGCTAAAAATGAGAATCAATTGTACGAAAAGTTCAAAAAGTTCGAATGGGAAAATTACATGAATCCCAATCAAACTTTTTTGATTGACTCAACTGTTTATTCCGATTATTTCAGTCATTCACACTATGCCGCACTCAAAGTTAAAGATGCGCTGGTTGACCGTTTTAATCAGCAATTTGGAAAAAGACCGAGTGTGGACAAAGATAATCCTGATTTTAGGTTCAATTTGCATATCAGTCATGACAAAGTAACTCTTTCTTTGGACAGCAGTGGCGAATCATTGCATAGAAGAGGTTATAAAACTGCTCACGGAAAAGCACCTATCAACGAAGTTCTTGCCGCAGGATTGCTCAAAATAGCCGGTTGGAATGGCAAAGGAAATCTTCTTGACCCAATGTGCGGTTCGGGTACTATATTGACAGAAGCTGCATTGATAGCAGCCAACATTCCGCCTCAACTTCACAGAAAGCATTTTGGTTTTCAGAATTGGAAAGATTATGATGAAGAATTATTTGAAAAAATTAAAGAAACGAGATTGAACAGAATTTCGGAATTCAACGGCAAAATTGTTGGTTATGATTTGGATCCGTCAATTCTTGAAGTTTGCGAGAAAAATATCTCTTCATCCGGACTTGAAGATTTTATAGAAGTTTTCAGAAAAGATTTTTTTAAAACCGAAAAGGACTTGTTTCCGGTGTTGATTGTCTTTAATCCACCGTATAATGAGAGAATGGAAAGCGATAATGAAATACTTTACAAATCAATAGGTGACACACTGAAAAATAGCTATCCGAACACACTGGCTTGGTTTATAACATCTGATTTGTCCGCCAAAAAATTTGTAGGACTCAAACCTTCAAAAAAAGTGAAAGTTTTTAACGGAAAACTGGAATGCGATTTTCTGAGATACGATATTTATGAAGGAAGCAAAAAAGCTTCAAAATCGTAATAAAGGAAATAGCGACTACCCGTGTTATCAATTGTTTAGCTGTATATTTTGTAAGCAATGTACAGCATAAAATAATTCACTATATTTGTTTTAGTCTTGAGTGATTAAACTATTAGGTTTAAAATTTTCCGAATATAAATTTCATTGAATGTGCTTAATTTACTTTTTAAATATTTTCAAATCAGATTCAAAAATCTGTTGAGAGAAAACAAGTATGATAAGTATTTTTTATTCATTATTATTTCCATTTCATTATGCTTTATAAAAGAAAATTATTTGCCATTGCTAGTTTTGATTTTTAATGCTTACTATTTAAGTTTAAAAAATGACAAAGAGCTTTTATTACATTATTTCACTTTAAATGAACGACTTATTTTGTATTTCTCAGATTTTTTTCTGATAAACTTATACATCATTTTAATTCTATTTTTAAGACAGGTATCATTTGGATATGTGATGTTTTATTTACTTTTATCAATAATACTTTTTCTAATTAATCTGAATTTTAAATTTTTTCATTTCTTTAAATACAGATTTAATTTCATCAATTCTTATTTTTTTGAATTTAAATCATTTATCAGAAGAAAACCATATTTTTTGGTTCTATTTATTTTTAATTATTTCCTAATAACAATTGATGTTTTTTTCTTTTTCCTTTTGTCAATGATGATAATGGAGCTTTTTAGCCAAACTTATTCTACCAATGAGTCAAAAGAATTATTAATTATTTTTTTTTCTGAGAATACATTGCAGAAAAAGATTTTAAAAAATACCTATATTTCTTTATTTCTCTTTTTACCTGCATTATTATTAATAATTGTTAATCATGAACATTACTATTTAAGCTGTTTATATATCATACTATGCACATTATTATATAATGTTTTAATTATAACAAAAAAATATTCGGAATATAGTGATTACAAAGTGAAAAATTATATTTCTTTACCACAGTTTTTCTTATATTTCTTTTTAGCTTTTAGTGTGATAGGAGGTGTCTATCAATTTTTTTTGAATTATAAATTAGCTTTAAGAAAAATCAATTCATATGTTTAACATTAAAAATTTGACTGTAAAAATAAAAGATAAAACTATTTTAAATAATCTATCTTTTCAAATCAATAAAGGCGAATTAGTTGGTTTAGTCGGCAAGAATGGTGCTGGTAAAACAACATTATTTAATTCAATTTATAAGAGATACAATTTTAATGGCGAAATTCTTTTAAACGAATCACCAATTATTAGGAATATGATTGCTTATATTGAAAGTGAGAACTCCTTTTATCCATCTTTGACTTGCAGCGAATTCATAAGTTTTATAGATTACCAGAATGTTTCACCTTACAAAGAGCTGCTACTTGAAACTTTCAATTTACCAACAGATACATACATAGAAAACTTATCAACTGGCGAAAAAAAGAAATTAGGAATTATTTCAAACTTGCTGTTTGAAAGAGAGTTATACATATTTGACGAACCGTTTAATGGTCTTGATATGGAAGGTGTAGAGATATTAAAATTACTTCTTAAAGGAAAATTATTTCAAAATAAATATCTAATATTATCATCCCACATTCTTGATAGTATGACATCAATTTGTGATAAAATAATTTATTTGAATAATGGTATTATAGAAAAAGAGTTTAATAATTCTGATTTTCAATTAATTCAAGAATTATATAACTATGACTTAAAACAAAAAGTTGAAAAAATTGAAATTTCCCGTAACATTAGGACTTAAACGAAATGAAGCCCAATGGGATTTTATCTTAATTACAATATGCGATAATTTCGTAATACGGAAAGTCTAGATTGAAATGAAACTGAAGAACCTTTTGAAAGCACTGAGAACATTAGCCATAATTACACTAATAATCATACCTTTTGTAGTATGGAGCTTATTGTTTAGAGCATATCATGCTGAATATGACGAGAATCATGAATTTTTAATCGATGCTTTTTTAGTCTCATTGCTGGTGCCTGTCTTACTTTTTATTCATAGAAAGATCGACAGGAAGAAATATACAAACATAAAACTACTGAAATGGTTTAGCATTCTTTTTGGCTCACCATTAACTTTTGTATTCATTGGTTTTTATTTTTCTGTTTTCTCTATGAATTTCAAGTATTTGGAAACACATTCAACTCAAAATGATAATTATAAAGTTATTAAATATCAGAACTTTTTTAAAACAAAATATCAGTTAATTGATTTGAGTGTTCATACAGATACGATTGAAATAACGGTAAACAGAAACAATAAACTTTTAGAACTAAAACTAAAAAACGGAAGCCTTGAAAAAGAACTTGATTTCAATGATTTTAAAAATAAAGATTTACTGAAAGATCGGGGTTTGTTGAAATATTAATCCGGAGATTCAATATCATTTTTTTTCAAAAGTAAATCGATTTTCATTTCCAGATTATCCACTTTTTCTTCGAGTTCATCGGTGTTGTCACTGACCATAGCATCAATAAAAATAGAATTGACCAGCGATAATCCGAGTATACCTCCCGTTAGAACGACAAAAATAAAATACAGATAAACAAAAAATGTTTTAGTCGATGAAAGATTTTGAGACAAATCTTCAGGAATTTCATACCAACCCTCGACAGTGAAGATTTTGAAGGTAGAATATAACGCCATAAAAGGGTTTTCGAAATATTCGGGTGACAAATCTCTGAAGAGGTAGAATGAAAAAACGCCTATTACAAAAACATAAATCATAAATCCAACAATGACCAAAATCGAAGTTTTAAGCGCACGCCTCACTCCTGCCAAAAGTTGTTCTATTCCGGGAATAAATTTCAGGAATCTGAATGATTTGAATACTCTCATCACCCTGAAAACCAGAAGGAAACTGTAATCCTTAAAATCTAATCCGAAAACAAAGGCAAGCAACGCCGGTATTGAAAGTATGACCAGTGAAAAGTCAAGAATATTCCAGTTTGATTTAAAGTAGCTTTTGTTCAGAACCGAAATTTTTATCCATATTTCAACGATAAAAAGTACTGTAATTAAATTGTCGAGAACATCAAAAAGTATTTCAGTCTTTTCGGTCTGTTGAAAGCCATCAAGAAAGATTAGAATTGCATTGAAAATAATCAGAAAGAGAATGAATTTATCATTCAGGAATAATTGTTTCAACTGTCGGTTCATTAAACTTTATAATTGTATGGACTTCAAATATGATTTATTTTTTAATTGTTTCAAAATCATATTCGATTAATTCACAACACGATAAACCGGATATCTCATAAATTCGGGTTCAATCCACTGAGAGTTCTCATAAACAAATTTCAGTTGTAAGTAACCATTTTTTGCAAATTCAGGATCTGATTTCTTTTTTTCCTCTAATTTTTGTCTGAGTTCAGGATTAGATTTCAGAAATTCAGCTGCATCTTCTTCAAATGCATAAGGCGAAAATCCTTCTTTTTGTTGAAAAATAGTGTCAAAGAAATTCCATGCAAAATATGAATCGACAGACTCAGGTTCAAGCGTCTCAATTAAAAAACGATTGGCTCTCTGATTCATTGGAATATACCAATCACCTTTTCTAAATTTAACCGTCTGAACTGTTTTTTCAAGGACTACATCCGAATTGACATGATGACCTTCAAATGCAGTTGGCAGAGATTTATAATCAATGATTTTGTAAGTCTCAACTTCAATATCTGAATCATTTTCAAGCTGATGCATTTCAACTCCGTTTAACTGTAAAAGTTCAACAACTTTCCACCAGGCTTGTGGAATAATGTAAGCAACCGGCTTTTCAACCATTTTTTCTACTTCATAAACATTGTAAACCGGCACCATTTTTTCAAAAGGTTTTTTTCTGTCATAATACAATCTGTCCAAACCGGAAACCTCACTTTTGATATACTGTGCCTCAAATCCTTTGTATAGAAATTCCTGGTATTTATCCGGATTGTGTTTCCATTTAACCGGAAAATTCTTTGCTGTTTTCTCTTTTACGATAGTTTTTCTTCTGATATTTTTAATTTCAACAGCATTTTCATTTACAAATTCAATAAAAGAAACCATCAATTGATAAGTAGATTCAACTCTTTGGTTATAAGGTTTCAACATATGAGTTTCCGGCACAAAGCTAAATGTACTCCACAGTGTCCCGTATCCACTCGAATATCTCGGTGAATCAAAAAACTCATTCCAGCCATTGTCAGGAGTCGTTCCCCAGGCTGCTACATAAGGAATCAAATCATAATTCTTTTGTTTCATCAAACGATACATTCCGGGCTCAAAAACCTTGTTCATATATTCGCCCATCTCTCCTCCTACTTTTGAATGTTGAGATGAGATAAATGTCATAATATGCTGATAATCCGCTCCATTACTTACATGATTATCAATAAAAACATCCGGATCCAATTCATGAAAAATTTGAACAAAAGATCTTGCGTTTTTTGAATCATTTTTAATGTAATCTCTGTTCAAATCATAATTCTGACCGTTTCCTCTCGGGCTTTTGTTAACCGGGCCGTTTTGATTCACCCTGTAATTCGGACTCTCTTTCAGAAAACCTCCGATGTTGTAAACCGGAATTACAGCTAAAACTACATGGTCAGGAAGTTTGAATTTCCCTTTTGAAATATCTCTGGCAAGCAACATACTTGCATCAATTCCGTCAGGTTCTCCGGGATGAATTCCGTTTTGTATAAGTATAATCGATTTGTTTTGTTGTTTGATTTTTGAAATATCTGTTTCACCTGAATTACTGATTATTGCAAGGTGAAGCGGATATCCTGAATCGGTTGGGCCTTTCTCAAAAAGTTTGATTTTATCTGAAATTTCATCCAACTGTTTCCAAAAATCAATTACTTCATCATAAGACGAAGTTTTCTCTGCATTTGTAAGTTCATAAATTGTTTTTAATTCCTGTGAATAGCTGAATTGAAAACAAAACGCCAAAAGAATAAAACTTAATTTTTTCATAGAACCGGTTTTAAATTATAACCTTGTTTTTTTAATAAATTAATAACTCCGTTTTCACCCGCAAGATGAGCCGCACCAACTGCAATAAAAGTTGATTCCTTCGAAATTTGAGCTTCAATAACCGGAATCCAGCTGATATTTCTATTGTCCAATAAAACTTTAATATCTGAGGTCGGATATTTTGGATCGTCATAAGATTCTTTGGTGTAGTCATACAAAGCCTGAATCTCTTGATTTTTATACAGACTGAAGACTTCGGAGGTTTGTTCTTTTAATTCATCCGGATTATTCACCAAATAAGTAATTGCCTGAAAAACCTCTTCATCGGGTTGAGAAAATAATGCATCCATTTGTGCTTGAATCGATTCAAGCCCTATGATTTCTTTTTCTTCTGCAATTGCACTCTGCATAAACATATAGTCATAACCCAAATCCATCGGGCAGTCCAATCCAAAAAGGCTGAGTTGCATCAGCATCATTTGAGGACTCAGCGCGTCCATCATTGCAAGTGGAACAGACATTTTTGACTGCAACAGCTGATCGAGTTTGTCAGCTGTTTCCTGATCCAGTCCATCGCTGATTTTCTTTCCGTCTTTTGATATTGATAATTTCATCATTTCAATTTGAATAGAAGGATCGCTTAAATCAACCTCGAGTGCAAGTGCAGTTGTATTGTCAAATGTTTTTTGAATTAAATCTGTCATGATAACTTCACCTTTACAGACTAAATGAACTGTGCCAAACAAGTAGGAAGTTTGTTCCAAACCATTTCCACTGATTTCCCAAAGCAATGATTTTTCTTCGATTTTTTGTGTAAATGCAGTCTGAAAAATCATCATCAGACCTAAAAGAATTATTTTTTTCACATTTGGATACTTTTCTATTTTTAAAATTTAATATTAATCGGTTTAACTGTATAACTCATCATTCTCAACTGATTGATTAAACCGTCCTCACCCGCCAAATAAAGTGAGTCAACCATTATAAAAACAGATTTCTGATTTATTTGCAAGTCAATATTCGGAATCCATTTCGAAATTCTGTTTGCTGTTATATTGTTAAAATCATAAGGTCTGTAGATAGAATTCTGCTGATTATTCCTGAATAAATTATAAATCTCGCTGATATTCTGATTTTTATAAAATTCATAAAACTCCAGGCCGATCGATTTGAATTTCTCATAATTTGACATCAGAAATTCAATTGATTCCTCCGCTTCTTTGTCCGAAATTGAAAAAATATATGCTGCTCCCGTTTCGAAAGTCTCAACGTCTATAATTTCTTTATCATTTTGTAATGCCCTGTCAGTCAAAATCAATTCATTACCGGGTGAAAACTGACAATCAAAACTAAATTGATCGAGCTGAATCACGAGGAACTGAAGTTTATAATTTTTTATCAAAAACTCAAAATAGCCAG